>CAMLSG010000304.1 GCA_946482635.1 uncultured Duganella sp. | reverse complement strand
CCGGATCGACCGGGCCGACGTAGTAGATCACGCGGTTGGTGAAGTCCACCGGCAGTTGCTCGCCCTTGGCCAGCATGTCCTGGATGCGCTTGTGGGCGGCATCGCGGCCGGTCAGCATCTTGCCGTTCAGGAGCAGGGTCTGGCCCGGCTTCCAGGAAGCCACTTCTTCCTTGGTCAGGGTGTTCAGGTCGACGCGCTTGGACTTCTCGGTGTCGGCCGCCCAGGTGACATCAGGCCAGTCGGACAGCTTTGGCGGTTCGATGTAGGCAGGGCCGGAACCATCCAGCACGAAGTGGGCGTGGCGGGTAGCCGCGCAGTTCGGGATCATGGCGACCGGCTTGGATGCAGCGTGGGTCGGGTACATATTGATCTTCACATCCAGCACGGTGGTCAGGCCACCCAGGCCTTGCGCGCCGATGCCCAGGGCATTGATCTTGTCGCACAGTTCAATACGCAGCTCTTCCAGCTTGTTCTGCGGGCCGCGCTTTTTCAGTTCGAACATGTCGATGTCTTCCATCAGCGACTCTTTGGCCAGTAGCATGGCCTTCTCGGCGGAGCCGCCGATACCGATGCCCAGCATGCCTGGCGGGCACCAGCCGGCGCCCATCAGCGGCACGGTCTTCAGCACCCAGTCAACCAGCGAATCGGATGGGTTCAGCATGACGAACTTGGTCTTGTTCTCGGAGCCGCCGCCTTTTGCTGCAACGGCTACTTCCACGGTGTTGCCTTCCACCAGTTCCATGTGGACCACGGCTGGAGTGTTGTCCTTGGTGTTCTTGCGCTCGAAGTGCGGGTCGGCCACGATGGAGGCGCGCAGCTTGTTGTCGGAGAAGTTGTACGCGCGGCGCACGCCTTCGTTGACGGCGTCGGTCACGGTGCCTTTGAAGCCTTCAAAGCGCACGCCCATGCCGATCTTCAGGAAGACGTTCACCATGCCGGTATCCTGGCAGATCGGACGCTTGCCTTCCGCGCACATGCGGGAGTTGGTCAGGATCTGGGCAATCGCATCTTTCGCGGCCGGGCTTTGCTCGGCTTCGTACGCGCGCGCCAGGTGCTGGATGTAGTCGGCTGGGTGGTAGTAGCTGATGTACTGCAGCGCGGCGGCGACAGATTCGATCAGGTCGTCTTGCTTGATGATGGTCATGATTGGCTCGTTGGCTAATTAGTGTTGCTTGGAATCGTGGTGCGTCAGCGTGGTGATGCGATCGGTGTACGCAATCGCCATTGCGGACAGCAGGAATACGCAGTGGATCACGGTTTGCGCGATCAATACCTTTTCGTCATACGCGTGGGCGTTGATGAAGGTCTTCAGCAGGTGGATCGAGGAGATGCCGATGATCGCCATTGCCAGTTTGGTCTTCAGCACGGAGGCATTCACGTGCGACAGCCATTCCGGCTGGTCGGGGTGGCCTTCCAGGTGCATGCGCGAGACGAAGGTCTCGTAGCCGCCCACGATCACCATGATCAGCAGGTTGGAAATCATGACCACGTCGATCAGGCCCAGGACGACCAGCATGATGGTGGTTTCGGTCAGCTTGGTCGGCGCTTCGGTGCCTTTGACGGTGACTGCCTGCAGGATGTGCTCCAGCGAGTGCGCGTTACCCAGGGCAGCGCCGATCAGGTCCTTGAGCTCGACCCAGAAATGGAACACATAGACGCACTGCGCCAGGATCAGGCCCAGGTACAGCGGCAGCTGCAGCCAGCGGGACATGAAGATAAAGGCGGGGATAGGGCTAAGGCGTTTGCCGTTGGTGTTCTGAGGTTCGGTCATCTGCGGATATTGGTGGGGCGTTTGAAAAAACAGCCGATATTCTACACTCGCAACGGTGGCGTGGTTGTGGAGTGGCTGTGCTACATTGCCGTTTTGTCTAATTTGCCTGAAGATTATGAAGCTCGATTGGGTGCAGGGCCTGCGCGGCATTGCCGTGCTGCTGGTGGTCCTGACACATGGCCGCTTTTTCCTGGACGGTACGCCGAACGAAGGACTGGCCACTGCGTTGTTCTTGCCGGGGGCAATGGGCGTTGACCTGTTCTTCCTCCTTAGCGGCTTTATCATGGTTTACACCACCCGCGATGCGGAAGGCCCGCGCGATGCGGCGCTATTCGCGGTGAAGCGCTTTGCGCGCGTCTGGCCCGCTTACGCCGTGGTGACGCTGGCCTGGATCTTCATCAAGCGCGACGGACTGTGGTTCTTCCAGGATGCTGAACGCCTGCAGATGCTGTTCCAGTCGCTGACTTTGCGCCCGGTGACGCCGAACGATGCCCCTTTCTTCGGGCTGGTTTTCCCGCTGGCGTGGACGCTGGCGTTCGAAATGTACTTCTACCTGGTATTCGGCATCAGCATGCTGGCGGGCCGCTTGCGCTGGCTGGTCCTCGCAAGCTGGATGGCGCTGACGCTGATCCTCCTCCCGATGACGGCAGGCGGCCCGACGCTGGATGTGCGCCAGTACCTGATGTTCGAATCACCATACCTGCAGCTGGTCACCAACCCGATCATCTGGGAATTCGTGGCCGGCATGGCGGTCGGGCTGCTGTACCTGAACCCGGACGTGCGCTTCCCGAGCGCGACCCTGGCCTGGCAGGCCGTGGTGTGCAGCGCTGGTTTCGTGCTGTGGTGGGGCTGGTCCGGCGTGGGCGGATTCCACGGGCCGGCAGGGTGGGGCTGGCCGCTGGCGCTGATGTTGCTGGCGCTGGCCATTGCCAGCAAAACGGTCACGCTGCGCACGCCCGGCTGGCTGCAATGGGTGGGCAACGTGTCCTACTCGATGTACCTCACACATTTTCTTGGCCAAGTGGTCTTGACCCGCTGGCTGGACCAGCACTACCTGCACACGCGAAGCTGGAATGAGGTCTACCTCGCGCTGTTGCTGGCGATCCCGCTTGCCTCGTTCTCGCACTGGCTGCTGGAGCGCGGCCTGGGCGGATGGACGCGCCGCAAATTGGTATTGCTGGTCGACCTCGTGCTGCCAGCGCCGCCTGTACCAGAGGGTAAAGATGTGATTAAAATGGCAAAAATGGCACCCTGAAAAATGTAAGGGCGCAGTAAGCGACAAGCTCTATTGTTGCAAGCAAACCATCACTAACCGGAGACAAGCATGACCAACCAGGGCGCAGACCAACAGGGACCAATGGAATCGCGTATTTTCGCGCCGCCAGCGGCATTCGTCGAAAAGGCTGCCGTATCAGGCATGGAAGCATACAAGGCGCTGTGCGACGAAGCAGAGCGCGACTATGAAGGCTTCTGGGCACGCCTGGCCCGCGAGCACGTGGAATGGCAAACGCCGTTCACCCGCACGCTGAACGAAGACAACGCCCCGTTCTACAAGTGGTTCGAAGACGGCAAGCTGAATGTCTCGTACAACTGCCTGGACCGCAATATTAAGAACGGCCTGGGCGACAAGACCGCGATCATCTTCGAAGCCGACGACGGCCAGGTGACCCGCGTCAGCTACCAGCAGCTGCACGACAAGACCTGCAAGATCGCCAACGGCCTGAAAGCGCGCGGCATCAAGAAGGGCGACCGCGTCGTCATTTACATGTCGATGTCCGTTGAAGGCGTGGCTGCGATGCAGGCCTGCGCCCGCATCGGCGCCACCCACTCCGTGGTGTTCGGCGGCTTCTCCGCCAAGTCGCTGCAAGAGCGCATCATCGACGCCGGCGCTGTCGCAGTGCTGACCTGCGACGAGCAACTTCGCGGCGGCAAACAGCTGCCGTTGAAAGCCATCGTCGACGAAGCGCTGGCCATGGGCGGCTGCGACACCATCAAGAACGTGGTGGTCTACAAGCGTACCGGCGGCAATATCGCCTGGACTGAAGGCCGCGACATCTGGCTGCATGACCTGGTCGAAGGCCAGGCTGCTACCTGCGAACCTGAATGGGTGGAAGCGGAGCACCCGCTGTTCATCTTGTACACCTCCGGCTCCACCGGCACCCCGAAAGGCGTGCAGCACTCCACCGGCGGCTACCTGCTGTGGGCAGCGCTGACCATGAAGTGGTCCTTCGACATCAAGCCGGAAGACGTGTACTGGTGCACCGCCGATATCGGCTGGGTCACCGGCCACACCTATATCGCCTACGGCCCGACCGCCGTTGGCGCGACCCAGGTTGTATTCGAAGGCATCCCGACCTTCCCGCACGCGGGCCGCTTCTGGGAAACCATCGCCAAGCACAAGGTCAATATCTTCTACACCGCGCCGACTGCGATCCGCTCGCTGATCAAGGCCTCCGACGTCGACCCTAAAGTGCATCCGAAGAACTTCGATATCTCCTCGCTGCGCCTGCTGGGCACCGTGGGTGAGCCGATCAATCCGGAAGCCTGGATGTGGTACTACAAGAACGTGGGCGGCGAGAAGTGCCCGATCGTCGACACCTTCTGGCAGACCGAAACCGGCGGCCACATGATCACCCCGCTGCCAGGGGCCACCCCGATGGTACCGGGTTCCTGCACGCTGCCGCTGCCAGGCATCATGGCCGCCATCGTGGACGAAGCAGGGCACGACGTACCGAACGGCAGCGGCGGCATCCTGGTCGTCAAGCGCCCATGGCCATCAATGATCCGCACCATCTGGGGCAATCCGGACCGCTTCAAGGCCGGCTACTTCCCAGAGGAGCTGGGCGGCAAATACTACCTGGCAGGCGACGGCGCGATCCGCAATGCCGAAACCGGCTACTTCACCATCACCGGCCGTATCGACGACGTGCTGAACGTGTCGGGCCACCGCATGGGCACGATGGAGATCGAATCGGCGCTGGTCGCCAACCCGCTGGTGGCGGAAGCCGCCGTGGTGGGCAAGCCGGACGAAACCACCGGCGAATCGATCTGCGCCTTCGTGGTGCTGAAGCGCGCCCGCCCGACCGGCGACGAAGCCAAGCAGATCGCCACCGAGCTGCGTAACTGGGTAGGCAAAGAGATCGGCCCGATCGCCAAGCCGAAAGAGATCCGCTTCGGCGACAACCTGCCGAAGACCCGCTCCGGCAAGATCATGCGCCGCCTGCTGC
>CAMLSG010000303.1 GCA_946482635.1 uncultured Duganella sp. | reverse complement strand
CTGCACCATGCCGTGCGTATAGCCGACGATGTCGTCGGTTGCCACTCCGGCGCCGCCGCGCGCCTTGTCCTGGTCCTTGAAGTACATGCCTTGCCGTCGCAGCTCGTCCTGCAATGCGTTGTTGCCGATCATGCCCCAGATGCGTTCGTGCTGCGACAGCCCGATCGATGCATTGTTGTCCTTCGGTTTTGCATTCGGCAGCCAACGGCGGCCAAAGGAAGTCGGCACGCGCTGCCGGAAAGTCGAGAACAGGTTGCTCTGGCCATCCTTGCGGCCGTGCACGAAGCCGGTATAGGCGCCGCGCCCCTGGTAGCCAACCCGCGAGTCAAAGGCCAGCGCGTACAGCTTGGCGCCGGCCAGGTCTGTCGGCAGCGGCGGATTGTAGCGCAGCGGTGAATCCAGCGGCAGGTCGCCGGCGCCGCCACTGATGCGGGTGATGTGGCCGTGCTTGTCGTACGCCGGCGTGACGCCAACGATTGCTTCTTTCCCTGCGCCCGGCTTGCCGTATTGCCCGCCCATGGTTTCAAGTGCCTTGTTGATCTTGGCGACGGCGCGCTTGTGGCGGTCCCAGTTGACTGCCATCTTCGCGTCCTGTCCCGGATCGGTATCGGCCTCGATGTCGAAGGCGCAGTTGCTGTTGTTGCTGAGGCGTGTGTAAGCGTGGCCGACGACGGCTGCCGTCATGATGACATCCGCGTCGTGCACCGCGTCGCTGCCCGGTGCCAGGATGCCTTGTTGCCTGAGGTGTGCCATGTGGTTCTCCTTCCGTTTGAATGGCCGCGAACCCAATGCCGCGTAGCCTGAATCTACGCGGCGGGCAGCGTATTTTTCTGACCATTCATGGCGCCTCGCACTGCGCAATGGCGTGCGAGGCTATATTGGTTTCGCAGCACTTTCCCTTTCAATCAACCAGGAGAATTGTATGAAACCAGTTTTTCTTGCACTTGCCTTGTCCATCGCCGCCGGCGCTGCGGCGGCGGCCGAATGCACTGTCGTGAACCCGAAAGGCCTTGCGTTCGAGAGCCGCACCCTGTCGCGGGCGGAGAAAATCGACGCGGACAATGTAATCGCAAAACTGACTACATCGATGGCGCTCTCGCAAGAGGCCCAGCGCATATCGGCCGGCAGCATGGTGCTGGCGTCCGATTCGGACGGGCTGTGGCAATTGGCGCTTCAGCAGCAGTCTGGCCCGGAGGTGGTGGTGGCCAGGACCGACACTTATGGCGTCACTCGCGCAAACCTCCTGGAGAAACCGGCAGAGGATTTCCGTGCAGGCGTACAAAAAGGACTGTTGCGCAGCCTGGCCGAGAAGTCCGAGTTCAAAGTCCGGGTGCAAGGTGCATGCTGGCGTAAGACTTGACGTGTGCGATCCCGCCGCCAGAAATAGTCAGTTTGGCGGCGGGATCCCCCCGCTATTCTGGCCTCCGGATCTGACAAACTGGAGGACATCACATGGCAATGCTCGCAAGTCTGGAAGACATGGTGAGGGCAATCGCAGGCTCCGTCATGAACGCGCAGTACATGGTGGAGAAGGCGCAAATGGCCAACCTGGCCACCTTCTTCGATCGCCAAAACCAACCCACCGCATTCGACCTGCAACTGCCCGCCATCCATAGCCACGCAGCGCCGGGCGATACGTACACCTATCGCCTGCCGCTGATCTCGCTCGTGCCGCACAGCTCGCTGGTGATCGGGGAAGCGGAAGTGGAACTTGATGTGGAGCTGGGCGCGCTGGAAGAAGCGGAAGCCGATCCCGCCACCGAGGCTGCAAGGCAACAAGCCGGACTGGCAGCACCGCCGGAGAAAAAGGCCAGCTTGCGCATCAATCCCGAATCGGGTGGCATCGCAAAGAAAAATGGCAATGCCGCGCACATCCGCCTCAAGCTGGTGTCGGCGGAGAAGTCGGAAGGGATGGCGCGCCTGCTCAACGACGTGGTGAAAGCGCAGGGCTATACACCGCTCGAAGCAGTGACTGCCGACGAAGATGATGCGCCGGCCAAAGCGGACGGAAAGGGCCAGGGCGATGAGCAATGACCGCAACTTCCACCTGTGCGAGATGCGCTTCATCAAGCGCATCGTAGTCGGCAACGATAACCCGCAGCACATGCGGACCGAAGCTGAAGTCGAGGAGTCCATGGCGATGGTCAACAAGTGCCTGCAGGGCACGCCGCGCGGCTACCTGCTTAGCATCGACAAGAGCTTCGGCCTGTACAACATTGGGGAGCACCAGGTAGTGCTGCAGTACGCGGTCTACAACATTGGATTCGCGCGCAAGCCAATGTTCCTCGATTAGCGGAGGCGAAATGCGCTCCCCACCTTCGCTGCAAGCGCTGCGCATGGGACTGTGCAGCGCATTCGAAACTGCCAATGCGCAGCTCGAAGCCAGGCCCGCTACCGCCGACCCGGGCACGCTGCACGGCATCGCACGCGCTGCCTTCCACCGCCCCATGCGGCTGCGCCTGTCTGAATTCGAATTGTCCTGGCATTGCTACCTGCAGCAATCACGCCGCGGCGCGATGCTGCGCGCCGGCCCGCCGCCGCTGTGGCGGCGTCTGCTGCATCGGCCGCTGCGGGTCGAACTGCGCATACAGGTCGATGCCGGCGGCAGCCGGCTGACCTTCCTTCGCAGCGTTGCAGGCTGGCGTCCCCGCGCAGCGTCACCGCTGCAATTCGTGCTGTCGCCCGCGCAATTGGCGCTGGTGGAAGCGCTGCGCCCCGCGCGCAAGCCATCGGCCCTGCGCCGCTGGCTGCAACGCTTGACAGAAACCGTCACGCGATAGGCGCACCGCCTCCGTAAGCTGGTTTTCAAGCGCCGCATACCGCATCGCCCGGGCTGCAGTAAGCGGCATACCCGGCCCTCGTGGCCATTTTCTTTAGGAGAGCAAGATGAGTGAAATTGTCGATATTTCGTCGCAGTTCAAGGGCCTGCCGATGGGCGACCTGATTGGCGGCCCGCTGACCGCCGCCTGCGATGCCCAGGTGCGGCTGGCTAACGCAACCGCCGACTTCATCAAATACGTCGGCTTCAACGACCCGGGCCAGGGCAATGCGCTGGGAGCCAGCAATACCCGCCTGGCCACGTTTTCCTTCAAGCGCCTGATCGCCGATCCTGCCGACCTGACGAAGACCAAGGAAGAGACGGTTGACCTGCAGGTGCCGATGCTGGCCATCGTCAAGGTGCCCAGCCTGGCGATCAGCAAGGTCGACATCACCTTCGACATGGAAGTCAAATCGTCCTTCACCTCCAAGGAGTCGAGCGCTACCTCGGGCTCCTTCAGCGCAGACATGAAGGTCGGTTGGGGCATCTTCAGCGCCAAGGTGCACCTGGAAGGCTCGGTCTCGTCCAGCAAGGAAAACACCCGCAGCTCCGACAACTCGGCCAAGTACCACGTCCAGGTGCTGGCAGAAGACACCGGCATGCCGGAAGGCTTGTCGCGCGTGCTGGACATCCTGCACACCGCCATCACGCCGAAAGTCAGCTAAGCGGCAAGGCCATGCCGGCCGCTGGCGCCGGCATGGCTTTTTTATCCGTCAAGGAGAACGACATGCAAGACATTACCGCAGCACAGTTGCTTGGCATCCTGGGGAAGGGGGCGCAACAGGCCACAGTGGACACCTGGCTGCTGGCGCTAAATCGCGCGATGGCAGAACGGGAAATCAATACAGGCGGCCGGCAGGCGGTCTTCCTTGCCCAGTTGCTGCACGAGTCCGGCAATTTGCGTGTGTTGAGCGAAAACCTCAACTACTCCGCAGCGCGCTTGCCCCAGGTGTGGCCGACGCGTTTCCCCAACGAGCAGGCGGCCCAACCCTATGCCAACAGTCCGGAACGCCTGGCAAATCGGGTTTACGCCAGCCGCATGGGCAACGGCGATGAGGCCAGCGGCGACGGCTGGCGTTATCGCGGACGCGGCCTGATCCAGCTGACGGGGCGCAGCAATTACGCTGCCTGCGCTGGAGCACTTGACCTCGACCTGATAGCGCAGCCGGACCTGCTGTTGCAGCCGGGGCCGGCGGCGCGCTCGGCGGCGTGGTTCTGGCAGTCCCGCGGCCTGAACGCCATTGCCGATGGCGCTGCCGGCGCGTCTGCCAACAGCGCCTTTGTGCGCATCACCCGCGCCATCAATGGTGGAACGGTTGGCTTGACCGAACGGCTTAGCCTGTGGGACCGCTGCCGTGAAGTGCTGGTTGTCATTCGATAGCAAAATGAAAGTATTGTTGTCTGTCAGAAACTGTCAGTTTATTAAATACTTATCTGTTTAGTCTTATTTGCAGGTTACCAACTGGCGGAAGACAACAATGATCAATTTGCTGTTTTTGAGAGGCACGACAGTATCCGACGAAGACTTGCTCCGGGCTTTCCACAATGCCGGGTACCAGGTAACAGAGGTCAGGTCCGCAGCCAACTGCTCACAGTATGTGCTGGATGGCGACGCCGACATGCAGCAGGACCCGCGCTTGCACCAGGTGCATGCGCTGTTGTCCTCGCTGGTCGGCGCACATTGGCGGCTAAGCATGCGCTCACATACTTTGTATGGCCCCAACAGCCGCAGCGTGCACCTGACCAGCCTGGAATTCAGCTTCCTGAAGCTGCTCGCCACCATCGAGTCGGGAGAGGCATTGTCCCGCAAGGCGATCGTGCAGGCCTTTGGCGAAGATTACCTGAGCTACGACCAGAACCGCCTCGACACAATGGTCAAGCGCTTGCGCCGCAAGGTGCAGCAGGAAGCGGGACTGGCCTTGCCGCTGCATACGGTACGCGTTAAAGGCTTCGCGTTCGACGATGTGCTGGTGATTGAGCAATAGGGGCTAGCGCAAGTTGGCCAGCAGTTGCATGGCGGCTGCCGGCGCGCGCTCTTTCGCGCCGTTGATGAAATAGACGAACACGTCGCGCTTGCCGCCGCCGGTCCATTCCTGCGCTTGCGCGGCCCATTTCTTCAATGCCGGTTTGGTGTAGCCGGTGGCGACTTCGCTTTGCGCATTCATCAGGCGCGCGTAAACGAAATCGCCGGTCACTTCCGTAAAGTTGGGGTATTTCGGCGAATCGG
>CAMLSG010000302.1 GCA_946482635.1 uncultured Duganella sp. | reverse complement strand
GTGTTGATCGGCACGTCGCCGTTGTACTGGCTGTGGCCGACGCCGACCACGGTCTGCAGTGCATCCCACTGCTTGATCACGGCGCCGGTGGTGGCGTTGATCACGGTATCGCGGAACACCGGACGGCCGTCCTTGTTCATGCGGGTCTTGACCAGGTAGGCCAGTTCGTAGTGGTCGACAACGTCTTCCACGTCCATGGCGTTCAGGGCGCTTTCGGCCTTGTTGGCCGCGGCTGCGGTGCGCTGGGTCTTGACCACTGGCCAGATCAGCAGTTCGGCTTCAGGCTTGACGCGGTGCGTCTTGCCGGCGGTGCGCGAAACGGCGATACGGATTGCTTCATCAGCGCTGAAGGCTGCGGTGGTGTCGGGAGCGCCCTTGCCGGAAGCCTTGGCGGAACGATGTGCGTCCAGGCCGTTGCGGCGGTCCGAAGCGGATTCGCTGACGATGTCGCCGTTGTCATCGGTGACGACGACGGACTCGGAACCGAACACGCGCAGGCCCTGGAAGGTGTGGTCGGCGCGCAGGATGCGCTGGCCGTTGGCACCTGGATGCTGCTCGCGCATCTTGTAGCCATGTTCGCTATCCAGGCCGGCGGCGGCGCGGCGCGCATCGAGGCGGGCAGCCAGGTTGGCCTTGGCTTCCAGGCTCATCGGCTGGGCCGGTGCGGCCATCATGGTTTCCGGCAGGACGCCTGCGAATGCAGGGGCGAAGGAAGCGGCTACAGCTGCAGCCAGCAGGCTTTTGCGAAGTTTCATCAGCTCTCCTTATGAGCGTTGGGTTTGTTGGGAGAGCGGGAAGTTATGCCTGTTCTTTATGCAAGTCAAAAAAGTTGCGAAATAAGTCGGTTCTACAGTTTTTGTTCAGTTTGAGACATTTGATTACATATTTTTGGTTGTCGAACTAGCTCGGCTCGCGACCAAATGGCGCACGATTGGCGTGATTTGTAGGGAAGTTACAACGAAATAGAGGAGTTTTTCTAGTTTCGTGTTGGACGCAACAAAAATATGTATCAAATTGTCACACTCATGTTGCACTAGTTGAATTTTGCGTTTTACACTAGCCCGTCATTTGTTTGACGTACCACTTAGTGAGGGCGCATCACTCATGTTGTCTATATCTACCAAAGTCGAAAGGATCGTCACGGAGTCGCCCTTCCTGAGCGAAGGACTGCGTCGTGGCTTGATCAACCTGTCGGAACTGGCGCGCCAGCTGCAGCCGCAGCTCCAGAACGACCTGTGGAAACCTGTCGGCCAGGCGGCCGTGGTCATGGCCTTGCGCCGTGTGGCCGGACGCCTGCCGGACAAGGACGCCCAGGAACTGGTGCTGGCCCAGCAGTCCGGCCAGTTGACCGCACGCACCGACCTCGTCGAATTCACTTTCCGCCGTTCGGACCGCATCGATGAATGCCACCGCCAGCTGCTGGAGCGTTCGGGCACCGGCCACGGCCTGTACCTGACCGTGACCCGCGGCAGCGAGGAAGTGGTGGTGATTTGCAGCCGCCCCTTCATCGGCCTGGTCGAGCAGATCTTCGCCGGCGAACGCCTGCTGGCGCGGCTGGAGAACCTGAACGCCGTCACGTTGCAGCTGACCGCCGATTCCTGGCGCACGCCGGGCATCTACCACGCCATCCTGAAGAAGCTCGCGTGGGACAAGGTCAACCTGATCAACCTGATCTCGACCCACACCGAACTTACCCTGCTGCTGGAGAAGGAACACACGGGCGCCGCCTTCAGCGTCCTCTCCAACATGATCGCGCACAAGCACTGATGTACACTTCCCTGTAAGGAGAACTTACAGGGGAGTTCGCATGGGCTTGAAAGACACGCAGCGGGTAGTGCCGGCATTGCGGGTGGCGAGCTACGCCGCCAGCAAGCCTTTCTATGAGTCGCTCGGTTTCCGCGAGGAGTGGACGCACCACTTTGAACCGGGCTTGCCGACTTTTGCCTCGATGATGCTCGACGGCATGGAAATTTTCCTATCAGAACATTCGGGCGACTGCCAACCCGGCGGACTGGTACACTTTTATGTTCCGGACGTCGACGCCTTGTATGACGACTTCCTGGAGTACGGCGTGAACGTCGAGCAAGCGCCGAACAATGACCTGGGAGCAGACCTGCGCGTCATGTCCGTTCTCGATCCAGACAACAACCGGCTCAAATTTTTGACCCAGACCCATTGGGAGTAAGCGCAATGAAGAAAGCGCTGTTGTTCGCAGTCCTTGGCATGGCCGCCGCATCGCAGGCCGGCGCGCAAGGCCTGTTCAAGTGTACGGTGGACGGCAAGGTGACTTACCAGTCCATGCCATGTTCCAAAGGCGGCGCCAGTCTCGACTACCCGCCGCCGCCGACTGCCGCCCAGGTGAAAGCGGCCCAGGCGCGCGCCCAGGAAGACCGTGAGCGTGCAGACGACCTGGCGGTGCGCAACCGTGAAGCGCGCGCGAAACAGGCCAAGGCGGAGGAGGAAGCGGCGAAGGAGGCTGCGGCCAACGCGCGCGTGGCCAAGAGCAGTTGCGACTCGCTGCGTTCCCGCCGAGAAGAACTGTACGGCCAGCGCAACGAAAACCGCCGCAATTCCCAGCTCGACGCCATGGCCAAGACCCAGGACGACATCGACAAGCTGGAAGCCCAGTACACCAAGGCTGCCTGCGGCCCGCTCGACTGAGGGGCCGCTGGGCCGTGCCGCTTTACTGCGGTGCGGCACCGGCCGCGGACGCCGCGGCTTCCTGCTGCGGCGCTACCGGAACGGCCTGCAGCGACATTTCGCGCAGCTTGCCCAGCACGGCCTTGTCCTTGGCCAGCGTGACCGGGGCGATCTTGCCCATTTCCTGATTGACCAGGTAAGCCACCAGTGCTCCGGCGATGGCGCCGCCCGCGGCGGCTTGTCCGTAGCTGAGGCTGCTATGTTTGACAGCCGCACGGCCAGCCATCGCACCTGCGCCCCCGGCCACTGCCATCAGGCCGACACTGAGTTTGTTGGTGACCGGGTCCTTGACGTAGCCGACATTGGCGCAGCCAACACCTGCGGCCGGCGCTTCGTGTGGTACGCCATCCATGGAGGTGTACATGTAAATGTAGGGCATCTTCTGCGGATCTTTGGGGATATAGAAGCCGCCATCGTTGTAGCCGCGCTTGGCACCGGGATTCCCGGGCTGGAACATGGAGATGCCGCCCTGGGGAGCGCGGTAATAGGTGCCGTCCGCATCTTCTTTTTCCGAAACGTAGGGGCCGCGTTCAAGGCGGGTTTCGGTCACAATTTTCAGGATGCCGGCTTCGTCGACAGCCGTCATGGCTTCAGGCAGCTGGATGCAGGTGATGTTAGCAGGGGTTGCCAGCTGGTCCGGAGCGACCAGCGGAGCGTTGTTGGCGCAGCCGCCCAGCATTGCGCTGGCGGCCAAGGGGAACAGCAGTTTCTTGTACATGGTTATCCTGTGGTTAGGGCCCGGGAAACGGGCCGGCACCACAGAATAATTACTTTTTGGCAAGTTTGCAATAAGGCAATCAGATCTACTTTTTCTTTTCTTCCTCTGGCTGCGAGAAGTTCAGCTCGGGCTGCTGTTCATCGTCCTGCTTTTGCGCCGGCAGCGAATCGGGCATTGCAGGCTGCTCGATGTGCAGGTCACCCGATTCCACCTTGCCGCCGGTGCCCCGGTCGAGGAAGGCGGTGACGGTTTGCGGCAGTGCTGCCACCAGCAACACCATCAGCATCTGCAGGCCGACCCAGGGCAGGGCGCCCCAGTAGATATCGGAAGACTTCACTTCCTTCGGCGCCACGCCGCGCAGGTAGAACAGCGCGAAACCGAATGGCGGGTGCATGAAGGAGGTCTGCATGTTCACGCACAGCATCACGCCGAACCACACCAGGGAGGCCGACGCCGCCGCTTCCGGGCTGCCCATCAATGGTTCCAGTTGCGGCGCCAGCACCTTCTGCGCCACCGGCGCCAGCATCGGCACCACGATGAAGGCGATTTCGAAGAAGTCGAGGAAGAAGGCCAGGAAGAACACGAACAGGTTCACCACCAGCAGGAAGCCGATCCAGCCGCCCGGGATGCCGTTGAACAGGTGTTCCACCCACAGTCCGCCGTCCACGCCCTGGAACACCACGGAGAAGCAGGTGGAGCCGATCAGGATGAACACCACCATCGCAGTCAGGCGCATGGTGGACTGGTAGCTCAGGACGATGAGGTCGCGCAGCGGCTTGATCTGGCTCGCGCGGATCACGATCCAGGCCACGCACACGTACAGCACGCCCAGCGCGCCTTGCACTACAGGCTTGGCGCCTTCGACAAAAGCGCCCAGCAATGCCGCTGCCACCAGGGCCACCATGCCGATGCGGAAGAAGATCTTGTCGCGCCGGTTGAATTCAGGATGGCGCAGTGCCGCCAGGATCACCGCGCCCAGCGCACCCATGGCGCCCGATTCGGTTGGGGTGGCCACGCCCAGCATCATGGTGCCGAGCACCATGAAGATCAGCACGGCGGCCGGTACGATGCCTTGCAGGCACTGCTTCCACAGCGCCCAGCCGCGCGGGCCAAGTTCGTCCTGCGGCGCCGGCGGCAGCCATTCCGGTTTGATGCGCGACAGGACGAAGGTGTACAGCGCGAACAGGCCGATCTGCACCAGCGAAGGCCCCCAGGCGCCCAGGTACATGCTGCCCACGTCGGCGGCAGCGGTCTGGGTCTTGAGCTGGTCGGCCAGCACCACCAGCACCAGCGACGGCGGTACCAACTGGGTGATGGTGCCGGAAGCGGCCAGCACGCCTGTGGCGTAGCGCATGTGGTAGCCGTAGCGCATCATCACCGGCAACGAAATCATCGCCATGGCGATCACCTGCGCCGCCACGGTGCCGGTGATCGCGCCGAGGATGAAGCCGACGATGATCACCGAGTAGCCCAGGCCTCCGCGCACGCCGCCGAACAGGCGGCCCATGGAGTCGAGCATGTCTTCCGCCAGGCGGCATTTTTCCAGCACGGCGCCCATGAAGGTAAAGAAGGGAATCGCCAGCAGCAGGTCATTGGCCAGCACGCTGCCGAAAATCCTTTGCGGTACCGCCTGCAGGAAAGGCACG
>CAMLSG010000301.1 GCA_946482635.1 uncultured Duganella sp. | reverse complement strand
GACGTGCGACGCTGGAAGCAGGAATCCCCGTCCTTTAGGGCGGGGGGGACGTCAACTCAAGTGAGAGCGGGGTGCAGATTCCGACTGAAATGATCCACTACGGGATGACCAAAACCGCTCAGATTGCGGTGTCGCGCGGGTTGGCGGAATCGGTCGCGGGCACCGGCATTACGGTCAACAGCATCCTGCCCGGCCCGACGAAATCGCGCGGCGTCGGCGACTTTGTCGAAGGGATGGCGCGCTCGGCCGAAAAGAGCTTCGAGCAGGTGGAAGCGGAGTTCTTCGACCACGTTCGGCCGACGTCGCTGATCAAGCGCTTTGCGGCGCCCCAGGAAGTGGCCTCGCTGGTGGCCTACGTGGCCAGTCCGCTTTCATCGGCCACTACCGGTGCGGCGCTGCGCGTTGACGGCGGGGTGGTGAAGAGCGCGTTCTGACGGGCTCGCTTTCAACGGTGTTGCAAGAAATATATGCTTTCGGATTATGATGGCGGCCGTCGCGGCTTTACCGCAGGAATCGAAAGCATATATGAAGCAAGCAAAATTGGCGCTGGCCATGCTGGGCCTCTGGGTCGGCTTGGCTAGCGTGCAATCCGCATACGGGGCCGGGCTCTGCGAAGAGGCTTTGGCCGAAAGAACTTCACTGGCAGGGCAACCCTCTGCGTCGCTGGAAAAAGTGCTGCGGGATCCGGAACGCATCGATATTCCACTCCTCTGCCGACTGCTCGCCAACGGCGCATCCACAGAAGGCCTGAGCGGCCACGCTGTCGATGCGGCATTCAGGGCGCCTGACCGCAGGGTGGCGCTGATCCTGATAGAAAACGGTTTGTTGCGTGAGCCTGTACCGGACGGCAATGAACTCATCAAGTCATTCCCACGGAATTTCCTGCGTTTCGCCGTCAGTGCCGGACGGACCGATTTGCTGCCGCTGATGGTGGCGCAAGGCAAGGATCCGAACCGCCGGGAGAAGATGCCTAATGAGACCGTTCAGCCAAATGCCGTGGAGCTTGCTATTGCGCTCGGCAAAATGGAGGCGCTCAAAGTCCTGCTGGCGCACGGCGGTGTGATCGACACCACCACAGCCCATTCTTGGGGAACGGCGCTCGACATGGCAGTTGCGTCGCTCGACGCAGACATTTTGCGCCTGGTGAGCAAGGACTTCAGCCTGTCGTTGAAACCGGTTTGCCTCAAGGCCAACGGACAGTTGGCCAGGGTCGTACTGGAAGCCCCTGCGGATTACTGGAAACTGTTGCGCGAACAAGGTTTGGCCAGTGACCGTGCGTGCAGCGGATTGCAGGAGCGGCTGGTATTGCACCTGGCGGAGTCGCGCAACGTGCTGCTCGAAGGATGGATGGGCCAAAACCTGGTGGAACGCCTGCCGCAACTGGGAATCCGCCGCGAAGGTTTCAGTTCCGGAACGTGGGAGGCCGTTGGCGCCAGCAAGAACGATGCTCTGCCGGGACTGCTGGCCAAGGCAGGCTGGAAAACGCCGGCGCGGCCAGGCTTGTCGGACGAGACGGCGCAAAAGAACAAGGCTGCCGATCGCGCGCTGCAAGCCAAGCTGCCAGGCCATTACTACCTGAGCGGCAGGGGCGAGGTCGGGGCGGAGATCCTGTTGCGGCCGAATGGGAAATTCGAATATGCGATGTCCTATGGCGCGGTCGATGAATTTGCCCAAGGGAGCTGGAAGGTCTGGAACCAGCAGGTTGTGTTCCGCTCCGACAGCGTCCCGCGCCGTGCGGCCTCGCTGCGGGCGTCGAACGATGCGCCAGTGGTGACCGTTCCTCCGGGCCAGGTGCTGGTGGACCTGCGCTACCAGGGCAGCAGCGTGCCAGACTTCCACGTCATGCTATTGGGTGACGCGCCAACCAAAGCCGAAGGATACACGGGCGAACAGGGTTGGCGTGCCAGCTTTAACGGTCCGGTACGCAAGATCGCGGTGAGCCACCCGGAGGTCGACGACGGTAAATGGCTGGTGCATGAAGTCGCTGCCGGCGAAGCCCGGCGCAGCACTTACCAGTTTGACTTTGAGCCGCCGGCGCCAGCCCCGAAAGCCTTCAACTACACCCTGGAAGTCAGGGATGGCAACCTGGTCCTGGAGGGATCGGGACGCCCGATGGAATTCCAAAAACACTGATTGATCAAGCTACGAGACGAAAATGAAATTGATGAAAACACCCGGACGTTTGCTGTGCGCCATTTTGCTGGCCACCCTTGGCTGTGCCAGCGTGCATGCCGCAGACCTGGAGCTGGACGACTGCGATGTCCTGATCGGCAAAAAATCCAATGCCGCCTACAAAGGCTGGATGAAGGAAAACCAAAAGGAAGCCGAGGCAGGCAACCGCGATGCGATTCGCCTGCGCGCGGCCGAAGCAAACAATCGGCTGGCTTGCCACGAGGAGGCACTCACCGGACATTCCGGCTGGGGCGTGACAATGACCTCGGCGGATGGCACTTCGGAGACGCAACTGCCGCCAACCATTACCGACATTCGGAAGCAGGCTCCCGCCTGGCGTGCGTTGAACCAGGCGGTAAAATACGGCCACCAGGCTGGCGCCTTCGACGTCGGTTACAAGGGCGCTGCCGCGCAACTGGTGGTGCGTTACGCCGCAGAATTGCCGGAGCAGCTTGAAGCGGCATATGAAGACGCCGCGGCGGTGTATGAATACGATTGCGTGCTCAAACGCCAGTTCGGGCGCCGCGACCGCAATGCAGGCTGCGCCTCAGCCCGGACTACACGGGCGCGACTGCTGCCACTGGTTGCGGCGGAGCGCCGCCAGGTACTGGATGTTTCGGCGCGCCAGTGGGCGGAGCAACTGCCAGCCGTGCCGAAGAACCAGTAAGGCTGGCGGCGTTCTTTATGGTGCGCCGAGGGATCTTACAGCGCTCAGGAAATCTTCGTTAAAGCGGAACAGGGCAGGGTCGCTTTCGGCGATTTGCTGGTAGCGCAGGACGAATTGTTTCGGCTCGCCCTGCAGCAGGCGGAAGATGGCTTGCTTGCCATCCTTGCGCTCGACGGCATTGGCCATGACCCACCCCATGTCATAACCCAGCTCGCCGAAATCGCCGTAGAAAAGCATGCCGTAGATGCGCTCGTAATGGTCTTCATCGCGAGGAGGGGCCAGTAGCAGGCGCAGGCTGCTGGTTTCCATCAAGGCTGCGATGTTTTTGATGCGGGCAAGGTTGCGTTCGATACGCTCCTTGCCGCGTGCGGAGAACGCAGTGGCGGGGCGGTTTGCAATCGGGTGCGTGAAAAGTTCGGCCGTCGCTTCCTGCACCAGGTCGTAGAGCAGGCGATTCATCCAGGTCTTGCCGGTGGTAGCCTGCGGCATGCCTTGGGCCGGGCGCGGTGGTGCAGTCATCACGTGCGCCTGTACCGCGTGGAACAGTTCGTGGGATACCACTTCGGCCAGCTCTTCCGCAGTCGCCTGCGTGAAACGGGCCAGGTTTACGTAGACATCATCGTGTACGTCGTCAAAGGCGAAACCCGTTGCATTGCCGCCGAAGATGAAATGTACGGTCAGCTTGGCCGAAAACTCGTTTGGCAGATAAGCCTTTAACTGGCGTGTGACCTCGTTCGCCGCCAGCGTGATCTTGCTGCTGCTATCACGTCCCAAATCGGCCTGCACCCTGGCTGCAAGGTCGACCTGTTTGGCATCACGTCCCAAACCGCGCAGATACTCGACAAACGCATCGGCATCTTTCAGCCGCATCTTGCGCACCATGGCCGCGGTCTCGGGCAGGCGGCGAATCGATTCGATCGTGGGAGCGTCGATCTCGCCTTTTTGCACTGCCGCGCTGTACAGGCGGGCAGCGTCGTCGTTGAAGCGGAATTCGAGGCCGCTGGCCTGCGCCGCCCCGAGGCAGAGCAGTGAAGCAGCGGCGGCTAAGGTGCGAAGTCGATCGAGCATGGATAGCGAGAGTTAAAGCTGGACGCCAGCAATTCTCGCTATTTTGCGTTGTAGTGCCATTTTGTCAAGAGCATCTTCGGGCAGGTTGCGGAAGATTTCCAGGCGCGTCTTGATTTCGCGGCACACCGTGAAGAACTCCTGGCGGATCTCTTCGACCGGCCCCTGCGTGGCAGCCGGGTCACGGAAATTCCAGTTCGCTGTGGCAGGCTGGCCGGGCCAGTCAGGGCATGGCTCGCCCGCTGCGGTATCGCAGAGGGTGATGACGAAATCCATTTCCGGGGCATCCGGCGTAGAGAATTCATCCCATGATTTGCTGCGCAAGCCTGTCAAGTTGTTGTCGAGGGCCCGGATTTGTTCGACGGCGAAGAGATTCAGCTTGCCGGCAGGGCGGCTGCCTGCGCTGAAAGCCCGGAATCGGCAGCCGCCAACGGCATTCAGAAGCGCTTCGGCCATGATGCTGCGGGCAGTGTTCTGCGTGCTGAGGAAGAGCACGTTGTAGGTTCGGTTGGCCATGCAAAATCCCGGATGATAGCGAACGAGCATGACAAGTTGATGACATGCTGGTTTCGCTATCGCAGCGCCAGAAAAGGTCATTGGACACTCCACTACCCGCGCGCTAACTTGCGTAAAAACATAAACGGAGACGAACATGACCAAACCCTTCTCGCATTGGGGGGCTGCCGCTGTATTGGCATCTTCCATGCTGTCCCTTCATGCTGCGGCCGAAGCACCGTATGCGCCGGTGACTTTCCAGAACGCTTCGGTACATGATCCTTCAGTGATCAGGACGGGCGGCGCCTTCTATGTGTTCGGGTCGCACCTGGCGTCGGCGAAATCGACGGACTTGATGAACTGGACGCAAATCACCAGCTCCGTCAGCGCGACCAACAAGCTGTTCCTGAATGGCAGCAGCAACGTCTTCACCGAACTGGCCGAAACCTTCAGCTGGGCGCAGACGAACACCTTGTGGGCGCCGGACGTGATCCGCCTGGCCGATGGCAGGTACTACATGTACTACAACGCCTGCAAGGGCGACTCACCGCGTTCGGCACTGGGCGTTGCGGTTGCCGACAAGATCGAGGGGCCTTACGTCAACAAAGGCATCATCCTGAAATCGGGCATGTGGGGCCAGGCCAGCTACGACGGCACGATTTACGATG
>CAMLSG010000300.1 GCA_946482635.1 uncultured Duganella sp. | reverse complement strand
CCTTGCTTGCCCTGCACTTCACATCCATTTTCACGAAGACAGTGCCGTCCTCCGCAACGATCTCTCGTCTAACCATTGACGGATATGATGGATGCTTTTCCGGGGCAAAGGACCAGATCACATGCGACGCTGGTTCATAAGCAATGGTCCAGCCACCTTGGATACTCATTTCAACACCTGGCTTTAAACGCAAAGCCGTCAAGGCTTCTGCTGGCGACCTGTATTCGATTCTTGAACGCTCAACCTCAGGCAAAGGTGCGGCTTGAACATTCATATAGCCGCAGGCTGCGAATGAGACTGCAAAGAAAATCTTCAATCGTTTCATTCTTTTCATATTCCCAATGCCGGTGTCTGATTAGCGTGCTTGTGCCCGGAAGCGCCAAATCGCCAGCGCCCCGAACACCACTGCGAACGCAAGCTGCACGCCAGCCGTCTGCAGCGCCACATCCATCCCAAGTCCGCGCCAGGTCATGGCGTCCAGCCCATCAACAGCCCAGCGTGTCGGCACCACAACGGTCAGTTGCTGCATCCAGGTAGGGAATACGAATGTCGGCACCCAGGCCCCGCCGAGCATCACCAGGATCAAGGTCGCGAAAACCGCCAGCCCCCGTGCCGCTTCCGGCGTCTTGCCAAACGCCGCAATCAGCAGGCCGAAGGAAGCGGTCATCAGCGCAAACGCCACCACGACCAGCGCGAAGCCCACCACATTGGTCACCTCCACTTTGAACATCAGCATCGCAGCAAAGAAGATCGCCACCATCAGCCCCGCCGCGATCATGGCGCCCGACAGCGCGCGCGACAGCAGCACTTGCGACATGGTGATCGGCGCCGCCAGCAAGCGGTTCCAGATGCCCATGCGGCGCGCCAGCAGGATGCCGATGCCCACGTCGATCCCCATGAACAGGATGAACTGCACGCCCATGCCTGCAAACGCGTGTGCGTAGCCGTTGTACTTCGGTCCCGAGCTAAGCGCTTCATCCTTGGTGGTGAACGGCACGCTGAGACCGCCGCCGCCGCTCGACTCCTTGGCCGGCTTGGCAGCTTCGCGCTCCTGGAATTTCTTCAGGCTGCCCAGCAAGCCAACCAGCGCTTCCTTGTCTTCGCTCGCGGGAGATGCTTCGAGCTTTTTCAGGCTGTCATCGGTGAACTTGGCGCCCGTCGCACTGCCGCCCATTACCTCGCCGGTCACGCCCTGCATAACATGCTGCGTCAGCAAGCCTTTCACCATCGCCAGCACGGTCGATTGCGAAGGGTCGTAATAGACGGGCAGTTCCGGCTTGCTGCCGGACTGGAACAGCGACTGGCCAGCCGCATCGCCGAAGCCGGCCGGGATCACCACGGCCACCATCAGCTTGCCCGCGCGGACTTTGTCCTGCGCTTCCTGCAAGCTCATTTCCTTGACCGACAAGTTGGCATCGGCCTTCAGCGAATCGCCAACCTTGCGGCCAATCACGCTGCTGTCCTGCTGCACCAGGCCGATCTCGATCTTGCTGTTGTTGCCGCTGCCGGAGCCACCGAACAGCGAGCCAAAGAAGGCTGCCAGCACAATTGGCATCAGCAGGTTAAGCATCAGCGCGCGTTTGTCATTCAGGTAGAGGATCAGGTCCTTGCGGATCATTGCAATAATTGCTGTCATCGGAATTCCTTAGTCGCGCAGGGTGCGGCCGGTCAGGGAAAGGAAGATGTCTTCCAGCTTGGTGCGGGCGGTGGCGAAGTGGGCCAGCGTGTGGCCCTGTTCGTCCAGCCAGCGCAGCACCGGTGCGGCATGGGAGGCGCCGTGCAGGCTGATGTCCAGCGAGACGCCATCGCGGCGCACGCCGGCGACGCCCGGCAAGCCGGCCAGCGAGGCGACCAGCAATTCCGCAGGCAGGATATCGGTGTCCGCCAGTTCCACCTGCAGCGCGGCTTGCGTCGGCAGGCGGCGATACAGTTCCGCCGGCGGCGCATCGGCCAGCACCTTGCCGTGGTCGATGATCACGATATGGTCCGCTAGCCGCTCTACTTCTTCCATGTAATGGCTGGTGTAAATCAGGGAGCGGCCCTGCGCCTTCAACGCTTCCAGCGTATCGAAGATGGCGTTGCGGCTTTGCGGGTCGACGCCCACCGTCGGCTCGTCGAGAATCAGCAGTTGCGGATCGTGCAGCAGCGCCGCGGCAATATTCAGGCGACGCTTCATGCCGCCTGAGAAGGTGGAAGGCTTGTCCTTGGCGCGATCCGACAAGCCCACCAGCGCCAGCACTTCCTCTGCACGCTTGTTCAGCGCCGCGCCCTTCAAGCCGTACAGCGCACCAAACAGCTTGAGGTTTTCGATCGCCGGCAGCTCCTCATACAAAGCCAGGTCTTGCGGCACCAGGCCCAACCTCTGCTTGGCTGCGCTGGCGCCTTGCGTCACTGTTTCGCCATCCAGGGTGACGGAGCCTGCATCGGGCTTGATCAAGCCACAGATCATGCTGACCGTCGTCGACTTGCCTGCGCCGTTTGGGCCAAGCAGGCCAACGGTCTGTCCGCGCTGCACCTGGAACGAAACGCCATCAACCGCGCGTCGCTCGCCATAAGACTTGCTCAACCCACTGACACTTAACACTCTTCGTCCTCCGGAAAAAAAACGGCGCCGCTACTGCGGCGCCGCTATCGATGCTTACACCTCTACAGGGCGTATCGCACCACGTTGTCACTCCATTCGAATGCCGACATCTCCAGTTCCACCAGTTCTTCGGTCGAAATCGCCAGGTCGGCCAGTGCCGGCAAGATGCGGGTATCCATATCCTCCAGGCGCTCGATGCATTCGGCCAGCTTGAGCAGGTCGCCGAAGAAGCCGCCGCGGAACACCAGCGCTTCGCCCACCTCATCACCCATCGGGATCTGAGCCAGGATTTCCTTCATCGGGATGCCAAATAGCGTATCCATCAACGACATGATGCCGACCGTGAAGGCGATATCGGCCACATGGCGGTGCGCCGGGCGCAGTTTGGTGGCCAGCAGTTCCAGCAGGCGGCCGCGCGTGGTGGCCAGCATCAGCAATGGCGTCATCGAATGACCGCGCTTGCCCGGCTCCGCGTACAGCATGATCTGCAGCCAGCGCTGCAACTGGCGGCGGCCCAGGATATGCACCGCCTGGCTCAGCGAATCGATGCGCTGGCGGGCGCCGACCGCCGGCGTATTCACCAGGCGCAGCAGGTTCAGCGCCAGCGACACATCCTTCTTGATGGCGCGTTCGATCTCGGCATTGTCCGCCTCCGAGGTCACGAGGGTCATCAGCTCCATCACCGCCATTTGCGACGGCGACAGCTTCTTGCCGCTCATGATGACCGGCTTGGCGAAGTAGTAGCCCTGGAAGTAGTCGCAGCCCAGGTCCAGGCAATTCTTGAATTCGTCGCGATTCTCGACCTTGCACGCCACCAGCTTCTTGCCATCCTGCTTGATGCGCGGCGCCAGCCTGACCAAGCCGTCCAGCGGCATGTCGCGCATCGACAGCTTGACGTATTCCACCATCGGCATCAGCGCAGGCAGTTGCGGCGAATCCGGATTGATGTCATCCAGCGAGAAGCGGAAACCGTGGCTGACCAGCTCCGACATGCGCGACAGCACCTCGGGCGCCAGTGTATTGGCAGCGCTAACTTCCAGCACCAGCTTTTCGCGCGGCAGGAAGCCGAAGATATCGCTCAGGATAGCGTCCGAATCGACGTTGACGAAGCCGATGGCGTCGCCAATGGAGCGCTCCAGCCCCAGTTGCGCGGCGTGCGCAATGACCGCAGCGGTAGCGGACAAGGCCGAAGTATTGATGTTTGCAGGCCCAACCGGAGCGTTGCGAAAAAGCAACTCGTAACCGAACAAGGCCTGGTTCCGGTCCAAGATCGGCTGCCGGCCCAGATAAAATTCGCGAACTTTCAGGCTCTGGGAGGCCGCATCGTTGCTGGAAAGGTCGATCATAGGGAAATTCCTGACGTGTCCTGCCATTTTGGCATCAAATCTTGCCGGTGTCTGTTAAATTTTCTCGAAGTCCCGTTTCTGCGGCAGGCCATCCACAAAGCATTTCATCTCGCCCGGCGCGAACGCAGTCCATTGCTCATTAGTAGTTAATGGCTGGGTGACGATCACGGCAACGCGGTCGTTCGGTGTCGTGACCTGGGAAAAGTCCACGCTCACATCCTCGTCCGACAGCTTGACTGTGTCGAAGGGATACTGGCGCACGATGTAATGCAGATGGGTCGAGCAATGCGCGAACAGCGCACGGCCGTCGGACAGCATCATGTTGAACGTGCCGTGGCCGGCGATGCTGCGCACGGTCTTTTCGATTTGCGCGCGCAGGATGGGCAGCGGCGGACAGGTATCGCCAAAACGCTCGCTCAGATCCTGCAGGATCAGGCAGAACGCCCGCTCGCTGTCGGTGGTGCCGACCGGGCGGAACGGCCCATGCAGCACTGGCGCGAACTCCTTCAGGTCGCCGTTGTGGGCAAACACCCAGTAGCGGCCCCACAGCTCGCGCACGAAGGGGTGGCAGTTCTCCAGCATGACCTCGCCCTGCGTGGCCTTGCGGATATGCGCGATCACGTTCTTCGACTTGATCGGGTAGTTTTTGATCAGTTCTGCAATCGGGGAATGGATCGCGGCCTGGTGATCAACGAAATGACGCACGCCGGCGCCTTCGAAAAAGGCGATGCCCCAGCCGTCATGGTGGGTATCGGTCTGCCCGCCGCGCAGGGCGAAGCCGGTGAAACTGAACACAATGTCGGTCGGGACATTGCAGTTCATCGCAAGTAATTGGCACATCCCACAACTTTACCATGTCGATAGAGCCAGGCAGACCCACATGCCCAGCACCGCGACGAAATTGATCGTGAAGACAAGGCCGCGCAGCCTGATATTCCTGGTGAAGACCTGCACGCCGGAATGCACGACACGGCCCGCGACGAAGATCCACGCCAGCACAAGCTGGCGAGCATCGAACGCATGCTGCGCAATCAGCAGCAGGCATGCTGCGTAAAAGAACAGCGGCCATTCGAACTGGTTGGAGAGGTTGGCGGAAATGCGCGGCTCAAGCTCCGCGAAGGGGTTGGAACCATCGGGGCGGCGCCCCAC
>CAMLSG010000299.1 GCA_946482635.1 uncultured Duganella sp. | reverse complement strand
TCGCCTACTTCCAGCCGCACGCCTACAAGTCGCTGCCAGCCATCGACCCGGCCGCGGGCCACGCCGACAACAAGGCTTTTGGCAACTGGCTGAAGCGCAATGTGAAAGCGCACAAGGTGCCGGGCTATGCAGCCGTGGTGCTGTCGCTGAAGAAGACCGGCGTGCCGCCGGGCGACGCGACCGCGGAACAGATGGACTACATGGCCGACCTGGCCGACCGCTACAGCTTCAGTGAGCTGCGCGTGACCCACGAGCAGAACATCGTTCTGGCCGATGTCGAGCAATCCCGGTTGTTCGACCTGTGGCAAGAGATCAAGGCGCACGGCCTGGCTACCCCGAACATCGGCCTGCTGACCGACATCATCTGCTGCCCTGGCGGCGATTTCTGCTCGCTGGCGAACGCCAAGTCGATCCCGATTGCGCAGGCGATTGCCGAACGCTTCGACCGCATCGACTTCCTGCACGATATCGGCGACTTCGAACTGAATATCTCGGGCTGCATCAACGCCTGCGGCCACCACCACGTCGGCAATATCGGCGTGCTGGGTGTCGACAAGGACGGCAGCGAATGGTATCAGGTGTCGATCGGCGGCGCGCAAGGCAACAACTCCGCCATCGGCAAGATCATTGGCCCATCGTTCTCCGCACAGCAGATGCCAGAAGTGATCGACCGCCTGCTGCAAGTGTATGTACGCGAGCGCACTCCGGAAGAGCGTTTCGTGGACACTGCGCAGCGCCTGGGCATCGCCCCATTCAAGGAATATGTATACGCCACGCCGATTGAAACCGCTGGCCGCCTGGTAGGAGAAGACGAATATGCCTAAGCAAATCATCAAGGGCCGCGAAATCGTGGCCGACGACTGGAACCTGCTGCGCGCCGAGGAAGGTTCCGAAGCCGCCACCGTGGCTACGCTGGCTGTGCCGGCGGGCCGCGTGATCCTGCCGCTGGCAACCTGGCTGGCGCAGCGCGATGCACTGTCGGCCCGCGCTGCAGCCGGCGAGATCGCTGTATGGCTGGCGCCCGACGAAGATCCGGTCGCCCTGCGCGACGACCTGCCGCGCCTGGCCTTGGTCGCAATCGACTTCCCGAAATTCACGGACGGCCGCGGCTATTCCCATGCCTGGAACCTGCGTTCCCGCCTGGGCTGGACCGGCGAACTGCGCGCCATCGGCGACGTGCTGCGCGACCAGCTGTTTTCCATGCAGCGCGTAGGCTTTGACGCCTACGACACCCGTCCGGACCGCAGCATCGAAGACGCGCTGAAAGGCCTGACCGTATTCAGCGAGACCTACCAGGCATCGGTCGACCAGCGCGTGCCGCTGTTCCGCCGCCACGCACGTCCAACGCCTGCCGCCGGAGCCTGAACATGAGCGAGCTCGCCACCCGTGTACGGGATACGCTAGCCACGCTCGAACGCGTTGCGGAAGAGTTTTCGCCTGCCGTTTTCGCCTCCAGCCTGGCCGCCGAGGACATGGTCCTGACAGACCTGATCCTGAAGGCCGGCCTGCCGATCGGCATCTTCTCGCTCGAAACCGGCCGCCTGCACAAGGAAACCCTGGGCATGGTGGAGCGCGTTCAAGAGCGTTACGGCTACGAGATCGCACTGTATCGCCCGGTGCAGGCCGACGTCGACGCCTATGTGGAAAAGAAAGGCGTGAACGCCTTCTACGACAGTGTGGAACTGCGCAAGGAATGCTGCCAGATCCGCAAGGTCGAACCGCTGGGCCGCGCCCTGAGCGGCAAAAAATCCTGGGTCACCGGCCAGCGTCGCGCCCAATCTGCAACCCGCTCCGACCTGTCCGTGCAGGAGTATGATGGTTCGCACAGCATGGAGAAGTTCAATCCCCTGGCCGACTGGTCGGAACAGGAAGTGTGGGACTACATCCGCGCCAACGACGTGCCTTACAACCCGCTGCACGACCAGGGTTTCCCGTCGATCGGCTGCGAACCCTGCACTCGCGCCATCCAGCCTGGCGAAGACGTACGCGCCGGCCGCTGGTGGTGGGAAAACCCGGACTCGAAGGAATGCGGCTTGCACCTGGTAGACGGCAAACTGATTCGAATTAAGAAAGTAGGCTAAATGAACGCACTGGTAGAACAACACGTCAATTCGCGCCACCTCGACGCCCTGGAGTCGGAAGCCATCCACATCCTGCGCGAGGTTGCCGCCGAATGCTCGAACCCTGCCCTGCTGTTCAGCGGCGGCAAGGACTCCGTGGTCCTGCTGCGCCTTGCGGAGAAGGCTTTCCGTCCAGGGAAATTCCCCTTCCCGCTGGTGCACATCGACACCGGCCATAACTTCCCGGAAGTGATCGAATTCCGCGACCGCCGCGTCGCCGAACTGGGCGAACGCCTGATCGTCGGCTCGGTGGAAGACTCGATCAAGAAGGGCACCGTGCGCCTGCGCAATCCGGCTACCGATTCGCGCAATGCCGCGCAAGCCGTGACCCTGCTGGAAACCATCGCCGAACACGGCTTCGACGCCTGCATCGGCGGCGCCCGCCGCGACGAGGAAAAGGCCCGCGCCAAGGAGCGCATCTTCTCCTTCCGCGACGAATTCGGCCAATGGGACCCGAAAGCCCAGCGCCCGGAACTGTGGGACCTGTATAACACCCGCGTCCACCCGGGCGAGAACATGCGCGTGTTCCCGATCTCCAACTGGACCGAGCTGGATGTGTGGCAGTACATCGCCCGCGAAAAACTGGCCCTGCCGTCGATCTACTTCGCGCACGAGCGCCAGGTCATCCCGCGCAACGGCCTGCTGGTGCCGCTGACGGACCTGACCCCGGCCCGCGAAGGCGAGACCATCGAGACCCAGGTGGTGCGCTTCCGCACCGTGGGCGACATCTCCTGCACCTGCCCTGTGTCTTCGGACGCTGCCGACGTGGACGCCATCATCGCCGAAACCGCCGTCACCCAGATCACCGAGCGTGGCGCCACCCGGATGGACGACCAGACCTCCGAAGCCTCCATGGAAAAACGCAAGAAGCAAGGATATTTCTGATGAACGCACTGAACGACAACCTGAACGAACGTAACCTGCTGCGCTTCATCACCGCCGGCTCCGTCGACGACGGCAAGAGCACCCTGATTGGCCGCCTGCTGTTCGACAGCAAGGGCATCTTCGCCGACCAGCTCGCAGCAGTATCGCGCGCCAAGCATAAGCGCACCGTGGGCGACACCATCGACCTGTCGCTGCTGACCGACGGCCTGGAAGCCGAGCGCGAACAGGGCATCACCATCGACGTCGCTTACCGCTACTTCGCCACGCCAAAGCGCAAGTTCATCATCGCCGACACCCCGGGCCACGAGCAGTACACCCGCAACATGGTGACCGGCGCCTCCACCGCCGACGCCGTGATCATCCTGGTCGACGTGTCGAAAGTGAAGCTGCGCGAAGACGGCGGCGTGGACCTGCTGATCCAGACCAAGCGCCACTCCACCATTGCCCACCTGCTGCAAATCGAGCATGTGGTAGTGGCCGTGAACAAGATGGACCTGGTGAACTACGACCAGGACGTGTACGACCGCATCGTCAAGGCTTACCGCGAATTTGCTGCAACGCTGGGCATCAAGGACGTGAAGACCATTCCGCTGTCGGCGCTGGCCGGCGACAACGTGGTCGACGCGAGCGAGCGCATGCCGTGGTACCAGGGTCCTACCCTGATCGAGCTGCTGGAAGACCTGTCGGTGTACGATGAGTCGCACAACTCCGCATTCCGCTTCCCGGTGCAACTGGTGGCGCGCCACAATGGCCATGAAGCCAACGACTTCCGCGGCTACATGGGCCGCATCGAAGCCGGCAACGTCGCCGTCGGCGACAAGCTGGTGGTGCAGCCTTCCGGCCAGAGCGCCACGGTCAAGGAAATCGTCACTTTCGACGGCTCCCTGCAGAGCGCCAGCGCCGGCCAGTCGGTCACCATCGTGTTGGAAGAATACGTGGACGTGTCGCGCGGCGACCTGCTGGCCTCCAGCGCGCAGCCGGCCTCCCTGCTCAAGCAGGTGAACGCCGACGTGTGCTGGCTGTCCGAGGAACCGCTGGACCTGCGCCGCAAATACTGGATCAAGCACGGCACCAAGCAGACCGCTGCAAAAGTGACGAAGATCGATTCGATCCTTGACATCAACACCCAGCAGCGGCACGATGCGGATGCGTTGAAGCTGAACGACGTGGCGCGCATTGCGCTGACCGTGCAGCAACCGCTGGCGGCCGATGCCTACTCGGACATCCGCGCCACCGGCGCCTTCATCCTGATCGATGAGGTCACGCACCAGACAGTCGCTGCAGGCATGATCCGCCTCGGCGAGTAAGCTTCGCCAATAAAGGAAACCTGCGCATGCCATACGGGAAAGTGTATTTGATTGGAGCTGGACCGGGGGCGCAGGACCTGATCACCATGCGTGGCGCGCGGCTGCTGGCACAAGCAGACGTGGTGCTGTACGACGCGCTGGTGACCGAAGAAATGCTGGCATTGTGCCCGCAGGCCGAGAAGATCTCGGTCGGCAAGCGCGCCGGCCAGCGCTCCACCGCCCAGGGCGTCATCAACCAGCAACTGGTCGAATGCGCAGCACGCTACCGCCTGGTGGTGCGCCTCAAGGGCGGCGACCCTATGCTGTTCGGCCGCGCCGACGAGGAATTGACGGCGCTGGAGCAGCACGGCATCGAAGTCGAAGTCGTTCCCGGCATCACCACCGCAGTTGCCGCCGCCGCGGCAACGCAGCAGCCGCTGACCAAGCGTGGCGTGGCGCGCAGCGTGGCATTTTTCACCTCCTCCACCGCGCCGGGCCATCCGGAAGAACTCACCATCCCCTCCACCGACACGCTGGTGCAGTATATGGGCGGGCGCGAGGCAATCGCCACCGCCAACAACCTGCTGTCGCAGGGCCGCTCGCCGGACACGCCAGTGGTCGTGATCGAGAATGTCAGCCGCCCCGACCAGCGCGTCGAACGCATCACCCTGGCCGAACTGGCGCATGGCCTGCCTGCCGCACACGGTCCCGTTCTGGTCATGCTGGGCAAGGCAATGGCGCCCCGTCCTCAGCAAAAACGGTAAAATATCGTCCTCTTGCAATGAGAGGAACAAGATGAGCCAAGCCCACGAAGTCCTGGA
>CAMLSG010000298.1 GCA_946482635.1 uncultured Duganella sp. | reverse complement strand
GCCTTGACGAACATCGGCGACAGGATCACGCCAATTTCAAACAGCAGCCACATCGGGATAGCCAGCGAGAACTGGCTGACGATATCCGGCGGGGTCACGATCGCTGCGATCACGAAGGCCGCCACGATCACATAGCCGCGCCATTCCCTCAGCTTGGCGACGGACACAAGGCCCATGCGCACCAGCACCACCACCACCACCGGCACTTCGAAGGCGCAGCCGAAAGCCAGGCACATCGACATGACGAAGTCGAGGTAGTTCTCGATATCGGGCATCACTGCAATCGAAGTCGGCGAAACCTGGTTGATGAAGGCGAACACCTTGCCGAACACCAGGAAATAGCAGAACGCCACGCCCGCCATGAACAGGGCGGAGGAAGCAATCACCAGCGGCGCGACCAGCTTCTTTTCGTGCGTGTACAGGCCGGGCGCGACGAAGGCCCACATCTGGTACAGCACCCACGGCAGCGACAGGATGAAGCCGAACAGCAGCGTCACCTTCATTGGCACCAGGAAGGGCGAGATCACGCTGGTGGCGATCATCTTCGAGCCCACCGGCATGGCGGCAATCATCGGCGCGGCAATCAGGTCATAGATCTTGGAAGGGCCGATGCCGAAGCCGATCAGTGCCGTCATCACCACGATGCCGATGCTGGCCTTGACCAGGCGGTCGCGCAGCTCAACCAGATGGCTGATGAAGGTCTCTTCGACGGGTTCTTGTTGACTCATTTAGAAAAACGATGCGTTCTTGCGGCTGCCGGGGCGGTGGCGCTTCATGCGCGCCGCGCCGGAGATGACGTGGGTGCGAACGCCGGCCTGCTGCTTGTACCACAGCGGCACGGCCGAACTGCGCACCACGCGCTTGCGGCGGAAATCCTTGGCCTTGCGCGCCATGTCTTCGCTGGTCGGGGTGTACAGGTCCAGCGCCGGCGTCGTGACTGGCTCGTCATTGCGGAACGCCGCCTCCACTTCGCGCATATCCTTGCCGATGGAGTTTTCCATCTCGTCCTTGAAGGTGCTGGCGGCTTCTTCGGCCTGCTTGCGCAGGTTCTTCAGCTCGTCCAGCTCCATTTCACGGGAGACTTCGGATTTGACGTCGTTCAGGTAGCGCTGGGCGCGGCCGTACAGCGTCCCGGCCATGCGCGCCACCTTGGGCAGCTTTTCCGGACCGATGACGACCAGGGCCACTACCCCGATGACGGCGATTTTGGTAAGACCGAGGTCGATCATTGCTGGTTACTGCTTGGACTTTTCCTTGGCTTCGACTTCGATGGTGCCCTTGTCGGTCACCTGCGCTGCCGGAGGAGCTGGCTGTGCCGGCTTCTCTTCATCCGCGCCCTTGACGCCATCCTTGAAGCCCTTGACGGCCTTGCCCAGGTCGGAGCCGATATTGCCCAGTTTCTTGGTGCCGAAGACCAGCATGACAATCACCAGAACGATCAGCCAGTGCCAAATGCTAAAAGAACCCATTACAAAACCCCTAAAAAAATCATTCGTTGGGACAGTATACGCGAAGCGCACCCTGTCATGTGCTTGTCATAATTTCAAGTCCGCATGCCGCGCCATGGACGCGGGCCGCCGTACAGGTGCATATGCAGGTGGTACACCTCCTGGCCGCCATCCGGACCGCTGTTGATCAGGGTCTTGTAGCCGCGCGTCGGCGTGCCATCGGCCTCGTAGGCAACGGCAATATCATGCTGCTCAGCCAGTTGCGGCACCAGCGCCAGCATCTTGCCCAGCAGGGCCGTGTGCTCCGGCTTGCAGTCGGACAAGGTCGACAGGTGCAGTTTCGGGATGATCAGCAAGTGTACCGGCGCGGCCGGGTGGATGTCCTTAAACACCATCAAGTCGTCGTCTTCGTGCACCACGGTCGACGGGATCTGTTTTGCTGCAATCTTGCAGAACAGGCAATTTTCCACTTTTATTCCTTGCGAGATGCTTTTTCTTCCAGGCCGGACAAGCCTTCACGGCGCGCCAGCTCATCGAGTACCTGCTGCGGCGACAAATCGAATTGCGCCAGCAGCACCAGCGAATGGAACCACAGGTCGGCGCATTCGTACAGCACTTTCGACGCATCGCCGCTGACGCGGGCGTCTTTTGCCGCCATCACGGTCTCGGTGGCTTCCTCGCCGATCTTTTTCAGGATCGCATCGTCGCCCTTGGAAAACAGCTTGGCGACGTAGGACGAGGCAGGGTCGCCGCCCTTGCGCGATTCGATGGTGGCCGCCACGCGGTCCAGTACATTGCTCATTTCTTTGCTTCCGCGTAAATCTCTTCAGGGTCTTTCAAGACCGGCTCGGTGTTCTGCCAGTCGCCATTCTCGAACTTGTTGAAGAAGCACGAGTGGCGGCCGGTGTGGCAGGCGATATCGCCTTCCTGCTCGATCTTCAGCAGCACCACGTCTTCGTCGCAATCGAGGCGGATTTCCAGCACTTTCTGCACGTGGCCGGACTCTTCGCCCTTGTGCCACAGCTTTTTGCGCGAGCGGCTCCAGTAAACTGCCTCGCCCAGCTCCACGGTCTTGTAGAGCGCGTCCCGGTTCATCCACGCGAACATCAGCACATCGTTGCTGCCGGCTTCCTGTGCGATGACAGGCACCAGGCCATGCTCGTCCCACTTCACCCTGTTCAGCCATTTGGCTTTGGCGACATTAGCTGCAATTGCGGTAGCCATTGTGTGATCCCCGAAGTTTAAGAAAGGCGCATGGGAATGCCCTGCGCCGCCATGAATTGCTTGGCTTCCTGTACGGTGTGCTGGCCGTAGTGGAAGATGCTGGCCGCCAGCACCGCGTCGGCGTGGCCCAGCTTGACGCCGTCGGCCAGGTCCTGCAGGCCGCCCACGCCGCCCGATGCGATCACCGGAATGCTGACCGCATCGCTGACGGCGCGCGTCAGGCCCAGGTCGAAGCCGGACTTGGTGCCGTCGCGGTCCATGCTGGTCAGCAGCAGTTCGCCCGCGCCCAGCTCGGCCATCTTGCGCGCCCACTCGACTGCATCAAGGCCGGTCGCGTTGCGGCCGCCATGGGTGAACACTTCCCACTTGCCGGGAGCGACGTTCTTGGCGTCGATCGCCACCACGATGCACTGGCTGCCGTGCTTCTGCGACGCTTCGTACACCAGCTGCGGGTTGGTCACGGCGGAGGTGTTCATGCTCACCTTGTCGGCGCCGGCGTTCAGCAGGCGGCGCACGTCTTCGACCTTGCGCACGCCGCCGCCCACGGTCAGCGGGATGAACACTTGCGAAGCCACGGCTTCGATGATGTGCAGGATCAGGTCGCGGTTGTCGCTCGAGGCGGTAATGTCGAGGAAGGTCAGTTCGTCCGCGCCCTGCTCGTCGTAACGGCGCGCGATTTCCACCGGGTCGCCCGCGTCGCGCAGCTCGGTGAAGTTGACCCCTTTCACGACGCGGCCATCGGTCACGTCGAGGCAGGGGATGATGCGTTTTGCCAGCATGTTTTACTCGTTCATTTATTCACTGAGTTCATCGGCGCGTTCCTGGGCCGATGCCAGGTCCAGCGTGCCTTCGTAGATCGAACGGCCGCAGATCACGCCTTCAACGCCTTCGTCCTGCACGGCGCACAGGGCTTCCACGTCGGCCAGGTTGTGCAGGCCGCCGGAGGCGATGATCGGGATGCGCACCGCTTGCGCCAGGCGCACGGTGGCTTCGATATTCACGCCGCCCATCATGCCGTCGCGGCCGATGTCGGTGTAGATAATCGATTCCACGCCGTAGCCTTCGAACTTCTGCGCCAGGTCGATTACTTCGTGGCCGGACAGCTTGCTCCAGCCGTCGGTCGCGACCTTGCCGTCCTTGGCGTCCAGGCCGACGATGATATGGCCGGGGAAAGCGCCGCAGGCATCCTGCAGGAAGCCCGGGCTCTTCACAGCGGCCGTGCCGATGATGATGTAGCTGATGCCGTCGTCGAGGTAGCGCTCGATGGTGTCGAGGTCGCGGATGCCGCCGCCCAGTTGCACCGGGATTTCAGGCAGGTCGAATTCCTCGGCATAGTCTTGCACGGCCTGGATGATCGATTTCACCGCACCTTCGTTCTTTGGCTTGCCGGCAAAGGCGCCGTTCAGGTCCACCAGGTGCAGGCGGCGCGCGCCTTGCTCGAGCCAGTGGCGGGCCATCTTGCCCGGATCGTCGGAAAAGACGGTTGCAAGTTCCATATCGCCCTGTTTCAGGCGAACGCAGTGACCATCCTTGAGGTCGATAGCAGGAATAAGCAGCATGATGTTGTTCTTGAAGTTAAGGATTCCAGTGGATGAAATTTTTGTACAGTTGCAGGCCGGTGGCGGCACTCTTTTCAGGGTGGAACTGTGTGGCAAAAATATTGTCTCGGGCGACTGCGCAGCAGAACGGCTGGCCGTACACGGTTTCCGCCGCGCTGTGCTCCGCCTGGGCGGGTTGCGCGAAGTAGCTGTGCACGAAGTAGAACCACGCGTTGTCGGGAATACCGTCCCACATCGCGTGCGGCGCGCGCTGGCGCACCTGGTTCCAGCCCATCTGCGGCACTTTGAAGCGCGAACCGTCTTCCTGCAGCATGCCGTCGAGCTGGAAGCGCACCACCTTGCCGGGCAACAGGCCCAGGCCCGGCGTATTGCCGCCTTCTTCGCTCATGTCAAACAGCATCTGCTCGCCCACGCACACGCCCATCATCGGCTTCGACGCGGCAGCACGCAGCAGCGCATCTTTCACGCCGGATTCATTCAGGCTGCGCATGCAGTCGCGCATGGCGCCCTGGCCGGGCAGCACGATGCGGTCGGCGGCATCAATCGCGGCGGGTTCGCCGGAAATCAGTACTTCGGCTTCGGGTGCGACGGCGCGCAATGCCTGCGCTACCGAGCGCAGGTTGCCCATGCCGTAATCGACTACTACGATTTTTTTCATGTCAGTCAGCCGTAGTTGTCGTTACAGGCTTCCTTTGGTGGACGGGATGGCGCCAGCAGCGCGCGGGTCAAGCTCGCTGGCCATGCGCAGGGCGCGGCCGAAAGCCTTGAACACGGTTTCGCACTGGTGGTGTGCATTGGTGCCGCGCAGGTTGTCGATGTGCAGCGTGACGCCCGCATGGTTGACGAAGCCGCGGAAGAATTCCAGCGTCAGGTCGACGTCGAACGCGC
>CAMLSG010000297.1 GCA_946482635.1 uncultured Duganella sp. | reverse complement strand
GCGACGATGAACAGCGTGGTCTCGGGATTCACCTGCGCCAGCACCGCATCCATGTCGTGGCCGTCCACGTTGGAGACGAAGTGCATCTTCATGCGCGGATGGCAGTAGGAGCGCAGGGCCAGCACGGCCATCTTCGGTCCCAGGTCGGAGCCGCCAATGCCGATGTTTACCACGTCGGTGATCGGCTTGCCGGTATGACCCAGCCAGCCGCCGTTGCGCACCTTGTCGGTGAACAGCTTGATGCGGTCCAGCACAGCGTGCACGTCGGCGTTCACGTCCTGGCCATCGACTTTCAGCGCCTTGCCGCGCGGCATACGCAGGGCGGTGTGCAGCACGCTGCGGCGTTCGGTAATATTGATTTTTTCGCCGGCAAACATGGCGTCGCGCTGCTCTGCCACGCCGCGCGTGCGGGCCAGGTGCACCAGCAGCTTGATGGTCTCGTCGTCTGCGCGGTTCTTGGAGTAGTCCAGGAACAGGCCTGCCGCGTCGACCGTCATGCGCGGGAAGCGACCAGGGTCCTTCTGGAACAACTGGCGCATTTGCCAGTCGCGGGCATCGTGGGCGTGGATTTCAAGGGCCTGGTAGGCCGCAGTGGAGGTCAGGGCGGGCAAGCGCATAATGTCCTGTGGCATATGGTTTTATGAATTGTGTTTAACTATACAGCAAAAACAGGTAAATTCACTACAAATCTTTTGGTGTATTGGCGTTTTCAGGGGCTTTGAGGCGCAATTTGATGCGGTGGGAGCGCTCGCAGTCGGAAATTTTGTAGTAAAATTTCCGTAAATTCATTGAAAAGGAACGATCATGCCGTTGCATCCAGTCCTGGAAAAAGTCACCGCACGCGTCATCCAGCGCAGCCGCGTCTCCCGCGGCGCCTACCTGGCGCATCTCCAGGCGGCCCGCGTCAAAGGCCGCACCCAGCGCGGAACCCTGTCCTGCACGAACCTGGCGCACGGTTTTGCCGCGTTCCCGGCGAACGATAAGCTGATCCTGAAGGAAGTGAAGCAGCCTTCCGTGGCAATCATCTCCGCCTATAACGACATGCTGTCGGCGCACCAGCCCTTCGAAACCTTCCCCGCCATCATCAAGGATGCGGTGCGCAAGGTTGGCGCCGTGGCGCAGTACGCGGGCGGCACGCCTGCCATGTGCGACGGCGTGACCCAGGGCCAGCCGGGCATGGAGCTGTCGCTGTTTTCGCGCGATGCGATTGCAATGTCGGCGGCCATCGGCCTGTCGCACAATATGTTCGACTCCGTGCTGTACCTGGGCGTGTGCGACAAGATTGTGCCGGGCCTGCTGATCGGCGCGCTGCACTTCGGCCACCTGCCTGCGGTGTTCGTACCGGCCGGCCCGATGACCTCCGGCCTGTCGAACAAGGAGAAAGCGGCGATCCGCCAGCGCTATGCGCAAGGCAAGGCGACCCGCGAAGAGCTGCTGGAAGGCGAGGCCCAGTCCTATCACGGCGCCGGCACCTGTACCTTCTACGGTACCGCCAACTCCAACCAGCTGCTGATGGAAATCATGGGCCTGCACCTGCCGGGCGCCGCCTTCATCAACCCGGGAACACCGCTGCGCGATGCACTGACTGCCGCTGCCGCCCAGCGCGCGGCGCAGATCACCGAGATGGGCAATGAGTACATTCCGGTCGGCCATATCGTGGACGAGAAATCCATCATCAACGCCGTGGTGGGCCTGCTGGCCACCGGCGGCTCGACCAACCACACCCTGCACCTGGTGGCTATCGCCAAGGCGGCCGGCGTGGTGATCGACTGGGACGATTTCAATGAACTGTCGGCCGTGGTGCCGCTGCTGTGCCGCATCTATCCGAACGGCGATGCGGACGTGAACCACTTCCACGCCGCCGGCGGTACCGGCTTCGTGATCCGCGAACTGCTGGACGCGGGCCTGCTGCACGACGACGTCAACACCATCCTGGGCAAAGGCCTGCGCGCGCATTGCGCCGAGCCATTCCTGAACGACGATGCGAGCGGCGTGGTCTTCAAGGAAGCGCCGATCAAGAGCGCCGACGAGAAGGTGCTGCGCGGCGCGGCCGATCCGTTCTCGAAAGACGGCGGCATGGTGCTGGTGCAGGGCAACCTGGGCCGCGCCATCATGAAGGTCTCCGCAGTGAAGGAAGAGCACCGTTCCGTCGAGGCGCCGGCGCTGGTATTCGACTCGCAGGAAGCCTTCATGGCTGCCTACAAGGCTGGCAAGCTGGACCGCGACTTCGTGGCCGTGATCCGTTTCCAGGGCCCGAAAGCCAACGGTATGCCGGAACTGCACGCCCTGACTCCGGCCCTGGCCAACCTGCAGGACGCCGGCCGCAAAGTGGCGCTGGTGACCGACGGGCGCATGTCCGGCGCGTCGGGCAAGGTGCCTGCCGCCATCCACGTATCGCCGGAAATCCTGGCGGGCGGCCCACTGGGCCTGGTGCGCGACGGCGACATCATCCGCCTGGACGCTGCCAGCGGCACGCTGGAAGCGCTGGTATCTTCCGACGTGTGGCACGGCCGCTCGATGGCGCAGGCCGACCTGTCGCCAAACCAGATCGGCATGGGCCGCGAACTGTTCTCCATGTTCCGCAACACGGTGTGCGCAGCGGAGCAGGGCGCCACCAGCTTCCCGCTGCCGTCGCCGATCCAGACCACCGTGCCGCTGCACGGCGAAGATAACGTGGGCAATACCGTGCCCGGTTCCGATGAAGATTTCCTTGCCAAGAAAGCCTGATATGACCCTGCTCGAGATTATGCGTACTTCGGCCGTGATCCCCGTGATCGCGATTGACGACCCTGACCATGCCGTGCCGCTGGCAAAAGCCCTGGTGGCAGGCGGCATCCGCGTGCTGGAAGTGACCCTGCGCACCCAGCATGGCCTGGGCGCGATCCGCGCCATGAGCCAGGTTGAAGGCGCCATCGTCGGTGTCGGCACGCTGACCCAGCCAGAGGAATTCGCCGCTGCGCGCGATGCCGGCGCAGTGTTCGGCGTGTCGCCCGGCCTGACCGACGCCCTGATTGGCGCCGCCAAGTCGAGCGGCCTGCCGCTGCTGCCTGGCGTGATGACCCCGTCCGAAGTGATGAAGGCGCGCGAGCAGGGCTTCAAGCAACTGAAACTGTTCCCGGCAGTTCCTGCCGGCGGCGTCGGCATGCTGAACGCGATTGCCGGCCCGCTGTCGGACGTACTGTTCTGCCCGACCGGCGGCATTTCGCAAGACACCGCGCCGGCCTTCCTGTCGCTGAAGAACGTAGCGTGCGTGGGCGGCTCCTGGCTCACGCCGAAGGACGCCATGCAAGCCGGCGACTGGGACCGCATCACCGCCATCGCCAAAGCGGCCAGCGCGCTGCGCCACTGATGGAAGTCATCGCCCGGCCGTTGACGTCGGGTGAGATCGCGCTGGCCCGGCTGGTGTTCGGCAGCGCGATCGATTACAAGCGGGTGCGGATCCACAACACCCGCTTCATTCCTTTCCTGCAGCGCAAAGACGTCTGCATCACGCCCAACGGCGAACTGTATTTCCACATCTCCCGCTACCGCCCGGATTTCTCGCTCGCCACCGAAAGCGAACAGCACTGGTTCATGCACGAAATGGCGCACGTCTGGCAGCACCAGCTTGGCTACCCCGTGATGTGGCGCGGCGCCATCCGCCTTGGATTGAATTACGATTACGAGGTCTCGCCCGAGCTGCGGCTATGCGACTTCAATATGGAGGCGCAGGCCGAAGTGCTGGCGGACTACTTCGCCATGGTCTTCTTACGCAAGGCGGACGCAGGCCTTTACCGCGACATGCTGTGCGATTTCCTGCGAGATCCCTCATCCCGCGCCAATCTGCCGCGTATATTTTTTGCTAACAGTGTGCTATCGTAGTTTCTTTAAAGCACACTTTCACCAGCCATGACCAATCCATACCAGGCACCAGTCGCCGACCTCGATTCCCCCGCGCAGGACGGCAGTGATACAGAACCGCAAGTTGGCGGCTTCTGGCTGCGCGTTGCCGCCAAACTTCTGGATTTCGTTATCATGTTGCCCTTGGTTGGGTTGACGTATTGGCTCAGTACCACTTCGCGCTTTTTCTACCTCTCCTGGATAGTTCCCGGCATCGTTACCGGCCTGCTTTACTCGGTCTACCTGGTGCGCCGCTACGGCGGTACGCCAGGCAAGCTGGTGATGAAATTGCGCGTCCAGATGAAAGACGGTTCGCCGGTGACGGTCACGGCAGCCTTGATCCGGGAAGCGCCGGTAATGCTGCTGGGCGCGGCGATTAATCTCGGCCTTGGCCTTTCGGCCCTGGCGATGGACGATGGCACTTACCTCAACTATGGCTTCATGGCGCGCAGCCAGGCGTTGATGGCGTCGGGCCCGGGCTGGCTGACGGCGGTGAATTGGAGCATGCAGGGATGGACCTGGGTTGGTGCCATCGTCATGCTGCTGAATTCGCGCCGCCGCGCCGTACATGACTTCCTGGCCGGCACGGTAGTCGTGAAACTTGATCGAATGAACTGATGAACGATCCCATTGCCAAGCTGCCTAGCGAAGAGGCCAGGGATCCATTCACTCCTCCTTCGGCAGACCTCACGCAGGCTGATGAGTACAAGGGAATCCGCAAGCCCCGCAGCGTTTGGCTTGTGCAAATCATTGGCGTCGCCCTGGCCGTCTGGAGTGCGCTGGGATTGTGCGTATTTTTGATTCGTGCTGTTCCGCTGCAATCTTCGACCAGGATCGGCCTTCCCTTGTGGCTGCAACTGACGTGGCAGTCGTTCTTTTTATTGGTGTTGTTAGTGATGCTGTGGCAATTGCCGAAACGTTCTCGCCTCGGCCGCAACTTGGGCATCGGGCTGATCGCACTGTTCGCGATTCCGGTCGTGCTTTCCGAGCATGGCAAGAATTCGGCAGACCCCTACTACAATGCCGGTGGATGGTTTGCGACCATTGCAATGGGGGCCATTCTATTTTACTGGGCCTATGCATTCGGGTTCTCCGACAAGGCGCGGCGCTATTTTGGTGGCAGGGAATGACCCTTCGCCCACGGCGCCATGATGGGCGTCCTGAGCAATAAGGATCGGTAGGCTGCGGCTGTTAATTTGCTAATGATGTGATATCTTTATTGCCCCGTAGATTCCACATCA
>CAMLSG010000296.1 GCA_946482635.1 uncultured Duganella sp. | reverse complement strand
TGCAGGATGCTCGATGCGATGGTCATCGAAAAGCCCAGCATGGCGCCGCCCAGCGACAGGGCTGCGGCATGGTTGCCCTGCCGGATCAGTTTTACTTCGTCATATGGCGTCATCCATGTATAGGCTTTGAAGAAGACTACCAACAACAGTGCGGCCAGTGCCAGGTGGACCAGATAATTTAGGATGGCGTTCACGTCGATCCCCGGTTAAAGTGACAAGCTTGTACCAAAAGAAACATATTAGAACAAAAGCACGCAAATGACCAAAAAGATTCTCATAGTTTCAGTGTTCGTCGTCGCTTCTTGCGGACTTGCCTATGAATTAATCGCCGGTGCGCTTTCCAGCTACCTGCTGGGGGACTCAGTACTGCAGTTTTCCACCATTATCGGCTGCTACCTGTTCGCGATGGGCGTGGGAGCGCATTTCTCCAAGTATGTGAAGGACGAAGACGTGCTGGCGCGCTTCGTCGACATTGAACTGGCGGTTGGCTTGATCGGCGGCCTGTCGGCTGCAGTGCTGTTCATGACTTTTGCGTGGGCTTCCGCGCCGTTCCGCACCTTGCTTTACACAATGGTATTCCTGGTGGGGGCCATGGTGGGCATGGAGATTCCGCTGGTGATGCGCGCCCTGAATTCGCGCCAGACGGAATTCAGTGAGCTGGTCAGCCGGGTGCTGACCTTCGATTACCTTGGCGCGCTGGCGGTGTCGCTGCTGTTCCCGCTGGTGCTGGCGCCGCAGCTTGGCCTGGTGCGCACCGGTTTCCTTTTCGGGATGCTGAATATCGCGGTGGCCCTGTGGACAATTGTCGTTTTTCGCACAGAGTTGGCGAACGTAGCGGGCCGTTTGCTGCGCGCCAGCGCAGTGATGCTGGCGCTGGTGATCGGCTTCAGTGGCGCGGACCGGCTGACCGGCTGGGGCGAACATGGCCTGTTTGGCGATGAAATCGTGTATTCGACCAGCACGCCTTACCAGCGCCTGGTGATCACCAAGTGGAAGGACGACCTGCGCCTGTACATCAACGGTAACCTGCAGTTCTCCTCGCGCGACGAATATCGGTACCACGAAGCGCTGGTGCATCCGGTGATGGGCGCGCTGCCGTGGGCCAAGCGGGTGCTGATCCTGGGCGGCGGCGACGGGCTGGCGCTGCGCGAAGTCCTGCGTTATCCACAGGTCGAACACGTCACCTTGGTGGACCTGGACCCGGCGATGACGGCGGCCTTCACCCAGCGCGATGAGCTGGTGGCGCTGAACAAGGGTTCTTTCCGAGACAAGCGCGTGACGGTGGTGAATGCCGACGCGGCGATCTGGCTGCAGCAGAACCAGGACATGTTCGATGCAGCGATTGTCGATTTTCCCGATCCTTCCAGTTTCGCGCTGGGCAAGTTGTATTCAGTGCCGTTCTACGGCGTGCTGAAGAAGCATATTGCCGCCAGTGGCCTGGTGGTGGTGCAGGCGACCTCGCCGTTCTTCGCGCCGCATGCCTATTGGACGGTGGATGCGACGTTGCGCGACGTAGGCATGCGTACCTGGCCGTATCACCTGTATGTGCCGTCTTTTGGCGAATGGGGCTTCATCATGGCTTCGCCGCAGCTTGATTACCGGCCGCCCGAGGCGTACAGCCTTCCGATGCGTTTCCTGAATGCAGAGACCACGAAGGCAATGTTCGCCTTCCCACCGGACATGAAACCGCTGCCGATGGCGCCGAACCGCCTCAACACACAATCGCTGGTGCATGAATTCGAGCAGGACTGGCGCAGGGTGATTCGCTGATGCTGCGTCGTTCTTTCCTGGCCTGGGCTGCTGCCGGCGGCGTTACCGCTGCGGGCAGCGTGGCTGGATACCTGCGATGGCAGGAGATTACGCCGGTCGTGAATGCGCCTGGGCGCGATGAAGGACACTTCCTGCGCGACCGCAAGCCTTTGCCTGCGCCGTCGCAGTCATTGACGGCGGATGTGCTGATCCTCGGTTCCGGTGTTGCGGCGTTGACTGCTGCCTGGCAGTTGCGAAAGCAGGGGCATGATGACTTCCTGATGCTGGACGGACCCGAGCCATATGGTAATGCTGCTGGCGGGCGATTCGGCGCGTTGGGGTACCCGACGGGCGCGCATTACCTGCCGCTGCCGACCGAGGAATGCGCCCATGTGCGCGAACTGCTGGCGGACCTGGGCGTGATCCAGCGCGGGGCAACGTCGCGCAAACCTTATTACGACGAGCGTTTTGTGCTGCATGCGCCGGAAGACCGGCTGCTGTTCAACGGCGTCTGGCAGGAGGGCGTCTTGCCGCATGAAGGGGTGCCGGATGCCGAATTGGCCGAGCACAAGCGCTTCTTTGCGCAAGTGGAAGCGTTGCGCAATGCGGTCGGCGAGGATGGAAGACGCAGGTTCACTTTCCCCAGCGAGCATTCGTCGACGGATGCGGAGGCGGCGCAGCTCGATGCCATGAGCTTTGGCGCCTGGCTTGCCCAGCATGGCTATCGCGCGCCTTCTTTGCTGTGGTACATGGACTACTGCTGCCGCGACGATTACGGCGCGGGGCTTGAGGCGGTCTCCGCCTGGGCGGGTTTGCACTACTTCTGCGGCCGTGGCGGCGAAGCGGAGAACGCGGAGCAGGGGGCCTGGCTGACCTGGCCGGAGGGGCTGCAGGCGCTGGCCAGCGGGATGGAGCGGCTGGCACGGCCCAAGCGCCTTGCGGGAAGCGCGGTGCGTGTGCGGGTGGATAACGCCAGTGGCGGCACGGGCCAGGGGCGGGGCGTGGAAGTGCTTTGCTTTGCGCTCGAACGCAGTGTGCCGCGCACGTTCACGATCCGCGCGCGCCGCGTTATTTCCGCGATGCCGCTGCATGTCGCGGCGAGGGTTGTGGAAAACATGCCGGATGTCCACAAGCAAATTCACGCGCCATGGATGGTGGCGAATTTCCTGATGAAGCGTTTTCCACAGGAGCTGCCGGCGGTGCCGCTGTCGTGGGATAACGTGGTGCATGGGACGAAGGGCCTGGGCTACGTGGTCTCGACGCACCAGGACATCCGCGTGGCGCCGCCGGAAAAGACGGTCTTCACCAGCTACGTGGCTCTGGCTGACCGCGATCCGCGCGAGGCGCGCAAATGGATGATGGCAGCGAGCGGCGAAGAGTTGCTGGCGCTGGCGAGCGTCGACCTGAAGGCGGCTTACGGCGCACAATTCGAACGTTGCGTGGAGCGCGTGGATATCACTTTGCGCGGCCATGCGATGGCGGTTCCGGTGCCGGGATTCCGCAGCGATGCGGGCCTGAAGGCCTTGCGCGAAACGGATGGCCCGGTCCTGTTTGCGCACTCCGACTTGAGCGGCTTCTCCGTGTTCGAAGAAGCGTCCTGGTGGGGCTACCGCGCAGCGCAAAAGGCACTGCGCGGCTAACTGCTGGCTCAGGCGGCCGGGGGCAAGGTGTTGGAGTAGACCGAAACGCCATCAAGGTCCCTGAGATCGATGGTGAATGCTTTCGTCTGCGGGTCAATATTCACTTCGCCGAAGAACTGGAAGCCGGCAAACGGTGAGAGATTGGCTTGCCCGGTGGGCGGCGCTTTCTGGAATTTGATCTGCGGCCCAAAGGTCGCATCCAGGAGATTTGGGCCAAAGGTACCGGCGTTCAGTGGGCCTGCAACGAATTCCCAGAAAGGCGAAAAGTCGGTGAACTGGGCCAGCGCCGGATCGTAGTAGTGTGCGGCGCAGTAGTGGACGTCGGCAGTTATCCACACCACGTTCTTGATCGACTTGATGTCGCGCAGAAGGCCGGCCATTTCGATCTCGCGTCCTAGCGGCACGCCATCGTTTCCGTTGGCGATGGCCTCCCAGCGTGGAGTGCCGCTGGCGTCCTTGCCGTCGGGGACCTGCAGGCCGATAGGCATGTCGGCGGCAATCACCTTCCACGTTGCGATTGATTGCGCGAGCGAATCCTTGAGCCATTTCACCTGGGCCGAGCCAAGGAAGGCGCTTGCGTCGCTTTCGACCGCTTGCAGGTTTGTGCTGTTCGGCCCGCGATACGAACGCATGTCGAGGACGAAGACGTCGAGCAGCGGACCATAGGGAATCCGGCGATAGTCGCGCTGCGATTCAGGCTGGTCGCCCCAGCGCATTGGGGCGTATTCCAGGAATGCCTGTTTGCCTCGGGCGATCAGCGTCTGGATGTTCTTTTCCGTGTAGCGGGTATCGGCGCTCAAGTCTTTCGATGCCGACCAGTTGTTGGTGACTTCGTGGTCATCCCACTGCCAGATCTGCGGGACTTCGGCGTTGAAGCGGCGGATATTCTCGTCCATCATGTTATAGCGATAGCGGCCGCGGAATTCGTTGAGCGTTTCCGCGACTTTGGAGACTTCCGGGATCACGAGGTTTTTCCAGGTCCGCCCGTTCTCGGCCTTTACTTCAGCGCTGATTGGCCCGTCGGCGTAGATGTTGTCGCCGCTGTGCACGAAGAAGTCCGGCTGGCGCTTGCGCATGGCTTCGTAGATTTTCATGCCGCCGAATTCGGGATTGATGCCCCAGCCCTGGCCTGCGGTATCACCGCTCCATACGAAACGCACAGGGCGCTTGCCGTCCGGCGTTGGCAGCGTGCGGAAGCTGCCGGTCGCCAGTTCGCTGCCGATTTTCAGGTCGGTGGCGCTGTCGTAGGAAACGCGCAAGAAGATCTTTTCGCCGGAGGGCAGGCCTGTCAACTCAATACGGCTGGTGAAATCGCTCGCTTCCGTGGCGGTCGGGCCAAGGACCTGGCGGGGATTGAGGAAGCCTTCAGTGGTGTCGAACTCTACCCGCATGCGAGCAGGGCGGTCGGAACGCGACCATACGACTGCCCGGCCATCGGCGATGTCGCCAATCTGAAAACCGTACGGCAGCTTGGGGCGCTCGGATTCGGCAGCAATGATGTTCGGTGCTGCAGGAGAACTGCCGGAGCCGCAACCGGAAAGGCCAAATGCTGCCGTGCCTACCGTGAAAGCTCCCGTGTGGGTCAGGAAGCGCCGGCGGGTATAACCAGGATTCGTCATATTGATGCCTCATTGATGTTAAACGGTACATCAATGTATTTTCGAAATATGACGGGCAATTGACGAAAGGCCTCTTCGTGATCGAAGAGGCCTTTCGGGGGGAAGCGGGATTACTTGGCGGC
>CAMLSG010000295.1 GCA_946482635.1 uncultured Duganella sp. | reverse complement strand
TGTGCGCTTCTTCACGCCGACTGTGGAGGTGCCGGTTTGCGGCCATGCCACAATCGCCGCGCACTACGCGCTTGCCTGTTCGGCCGCGGCCGCAGGAGAGCGCGTTGAACGCAGCGTCGTGCAGAAGACTGGCGCCGGCCTGCAGCGCATTCGAACCGTGCGCGACCCTTTGGGCGCTGGCGCCGACTGGCGCATTGAGATCGAGCAGGGGGAGCCGCAATTTGGCGATTCGCTTGGTTTCGACTGGCGAGAGCGGGTGTCCCGTGCGCTTGGCGTGGACGGCTTGGCAGCAGATCGGCCCTTGCAGGTCGTGTCGACGGGCCACAGCAAAGTCATGGTGCCGCTGCCGGACGGTTTCGCGTTGGAGCGGCTGCAGCCCGACATGGACGCGCTGGCCGCGTTGAGCCGCGAGATAGGCTGCAATGGCTGGTTCCCCTTCGTGCTGAAGGGCGCCAACGCGACGGAAGGACGGATGTTTGCGCCTGCCATCGGCATCCCGGAAGACCCGGTGACTGGCAATGCGAACGGACCACTGGGAGCCTACCTGGTGCGGCACAAGCTGATGCAGCACGATGGCAGGGAGCTCGTATTCGATGGCCACCAGGGGCGCGCAATAAGACGTGATGGGGTGGTGCAGGTGCGCGTCGCGGTGGAAGGCGGCGCGCCGGTGCGGGTGACGATCAGCGGCGAAGCTGTAATCCTGTTCAGCGCGCCGCTGGAGTTGCCAAATTCTTAGAGGAAGCGGTCCAGGATCTTCTTGCTGTGTTTGTCCAGCGTGAACTGGTCGCGAATCAGGAAGTGGATGCCGTGGCTGTCCGATACCAGCAGCGACACGCTGCCGATGCGGCGGATATCTTCTTCGCCGCGCAGCACGAAGCTGGTTTCGCCGCGATCGGTATCGACGGTCCAGGTGGAAGGGCAGGCATAGCTGCCCACGTCCACGATGCGTTTGATCTCCGGCATGAATTCACGGCCGGCCAGTTCTTCGCGCACGATATCGGCCAGTGCCGGCGACAAGTCGGAAATGCGATCAAGCCAGGCAACTTCCTTGCCGTCGGTATTCACCAGCGACAGGCCTTCTTCCGGCGCCTGGATTGGAAACGCGCGTACTGGCGATACGTTTTCATGCAACACGCCGTTGGCGTCGATCAGGTTCAGCTTGCCGAAGCTGTCGCGGCTCAAAGTAAAATTAATCATCTTCACGGCTCTTTGCCTTGTCATCCATGTCGGTATCGACGTTACGTGCTTGCGCCTGGTAGAGGCGGTAGTAGGCGCCTTCCTTGGCCATCAATTCTTCATGCGGGCCTTCTTCTACCACCTTGCCGCGATCCATTACCACCAGGCGGTTCGCGCGCTGCAACGTGGACAGGCGGTGCGCGATTGCGATCGTGGTGCGGCCAGCCACCAGGTTATCCAGCGCTTTCTGGATCTCCTTCTCGGTTTCCGAGTCCACCGAAGCCGTCGCTTCGTCCAGGATCAGGATGCGCGGATCGATCAGCAGTGCGCGCGCAATCGAAATACGCTGGCGTTCACCACCTGACAGGCCTTGGCCGCGTTCACCCACCATCGAATCGTAGCCCTGCGGCAGGCGCAGGATGAAGTCGTGGGCGTGCGCTGCGCGGGCAGCCTTCATGATTTCTTCGCGGGTCGCTTCCGGCTTGCCGTAGGCGATGTTCTCCGCAATGGTGCCGAAGAACAGGAACGGCTCCTGCAGCACCAGGCCGATATTGCGGCGGTAGTCCGACACCGCGTAGTTGCGGATGTCGACGCCATCCAGCAGGATCGCGCCTTCGGCCACGTCGTAGAAGCGGCAGATCAGGTTGACCAGGGTCGACTTGCCCGAGCCGGAGTGACCCACCAGGCCAATCATCTCGCCAGCCTTGATTTCAAGGTTCACGCCGCGGTTGACGGCGCGGTTGCCATAACGGAAGCCGACTTCACGCAGGGTGATGTCGCCGCGCACCTTCTCGACCTTCACCGGCTGTGCCGGATCAGGAACGCTCGATACGTGGTCCAGGATGTCGAAGATGCGCTTCGCCGCCGACGCCGATTTCTGGGTCACGGAGACGATGCGGCTCATGGAATCCAGTTTGCCGTAGAAGCGGTTGGCGTACAGGACGAAGGAGCTCAGGACACCAACGGTGATGTTGTGCTTGGAGATCATCCAGATGCCGAACACGTAGATCACCAGGATGCCCAGTTCGGTCAGGAACGACACGGTCGGCGAGAACAGCGACCACACCTTGTTCAGCTTGTCGTTGACAGCCAGGTTATGCTTGTTGGCGGTACGGAAGCGCGAAGCTTCGCGGGTTTCCTGGGCAAAGGCTTTCACCACGCGGATGCCGGGAATCGTATCGGCCAGCACGTTGGTCACTTCGCCCCACACGCGGTCGATCTTTTCAAAGCCGGTGCGCAGCTTGTCGCGCACCAGGTGGATCATCCAGGCGATGAAAGGCAGCGGCAGCAGGGTGGCAATGGCCAGCCATGGATCGATCGAGAACAGGATCAGGCCAGTCATGACGATCATCAGGACGTCGGAGGCGAAGTCCAGCAGGTGCAGCGACAGGAAGACGCAGATGCGGTCCGATTCGGAGCCGATGCGGGACATCAGGTCGCCGGTACGCTTGCCGCCGAAGTATTCGAGCGACATGCGCAGCAGGTGTTCATAGGTCGTGGTGCGCAGGTCGGCGCCGATGCGTTCGGATACCAGTGCCAGCACGTAGGTCTTGGCCCAGCCGAAAATCCAGGCCAGCACGGCGGCGCCGGTCAGTGCCGCCATGTACTGCACCACCAGCATGTGTTCAACAGGCTTGCCGTTCTGGTAAGGAATCAGCACATTGTCCGTCAGCGGCATGATGATGTAAGGCGGGATGAGGTGCGCGCCGGTGGATAGCAGCATCATCGCAAAGCCAAGCGCCAGTTGCCATTGGTATGGCTTGGCAAAGCGCCACAGGCGGAACAGGGTCCAGGTGGAAGGCGGCGTGTGAACGACCTTGGTGCAGACCGGGCATTCTTCCTGGTCCGCTTCCAGCGGCGCCTTGCAGGTAGGGCAGGAGTTCTGTTCGATGTTCTGCAGCGGCTTGCCATGCACGTGCGCTTCCAGCAGGCGCGGGAAGTTCTCGGACAGGCGGATCGCCAGCAGGTTCTGGCCCAGCGTGAAGCGCCATGCAGCGAGGCGCTGCGTGTCGTCCACAAGCTCCAGGTGGCCCACGCCGGCGTGATCGTGCAGTTTTAGCGACATCCCGGCACGATAAGTCCAATCTCGCCATACCGTTTCACCGGGTGCGCGTGCCATAATGCGGCGCTCCGTGAGGAGCACCAGGCCTTTGTTGAAGTGAAGCTTGGAGTCCAGGTCAACCTCCAGCGCGCTGAGTACGTTTTCTTCGGGTGCAAGCGCTGGTAACTCTGTGCGCCACCTGTCGGGAAGTTCTGTCAGGCTGAGCTCAGAGGAAAGTTGGTTTGTTATCATTGTGGATCAGACTCCGGCACTCTTTGCCAAGTGGCAAGAATTGCGAAACAGTGGGAAAATAGAAGGACGGGCGGAGTATACCGCAAGAGGTACAAGAGCTAAAACATGACAAAAAAGAAAGACATTGAGTTTCTCCGTGTAACACACCTGCGCGGACCGAACTTCTGGACCTATCGCCCGGTGATCGAGGCCTGGCTGGATATCGGCGAGCTTGAAAACTACCCCTCGAACAAACTCCCCGGTTTTTATGAACGCTTGACGGCCATCCTGCCTGGCCTGATCGAGCATCGCTGCGGCGTCGGCGAGCGTGGCGGCTTCTGCGAGCGCCTGCGCGACGGCACCTACGCTGGGCACATCCTCGAGCACGTCGTGCTGGAGCTGCAAAACCTGGCAGGCATGCGTACCGGTTTCGGCAAGACGCGCCAGACCGCCGAAGGCAGCGGTATTTACAAAATGGCATTCCGCACCCGCCAGGAACAGGTTGGCCGCGCCGCACTGGCCGCCGGCAAGGACCTGCTGATGGCCGCCATCGAAGACAAGCCGTACGACCTGGCTGCCACCGTTGAAAAACTGACCTCGATGGTCGAATCGCTGTGCCTCGGCCCATCGACCGGCTCCATCGTCGACGCGGCGACCGACCGCAAGATCCCGCACATCCGCCTGACCGACGGCAACCTGGTGCAACTGGGCCACGGCGCGCGCCAGCGCCGCATCTGGACCGCGGAAACCGACAACACCTCCGCCATCGCCGAAGGCATCGCCTCCGACAAGGACATGACCAAGGACTTGCTGAAGTCCGTTGGCGTGCCGGTACCGGAAGGCACCCTGGTCAAGAGCGCCGACGAGGCATGGGAAGAAGCGCAGGACATCGGCCTGCCGGTCGCCGTCAAGCCATACGACGGCAACCATGGCCGCGGCGTGTCGCTGAACCTGATGACCGAAGCCGACGTGCGCGCGGCCTACGATATCGCCGTAGTACGCGGCGGCAGCAAGAGCGTGATTGTCGAGAAATTCATCGTCGGTAACGAACACCGACTCTTGGTGGTCGGCCGCCGCATGGTTGCTGCCTCCATGGGCGAATCGCTGTGGGTGACCGGCGACGGCAAGTCCTCGGTACAGGAACTGGTGGATTCCCAGATCAACACCGATCCGCGCCGCGGCACTACCGAAGAATTCCCGCTGAATATCGTTGAACCGAAGAAGTCGGAAGAAGTGCAGCTGGACCTGAAGCGCCAGGGCCTGACGCCGGACTCCGTGGTCGATGCCGGCCGCAAGGTACTGATCCAGGTGAACGGCAATGTCGCCAACGACGTGACCGACCTGGTGCACCCGGCGGTTGCCGAAATGGCGGCGCTGGCAGCGCGCACTATTGGCCTGGACATCGCCGGCATTGACCTGGTCGCCGCCGATATCTCCAAGCCGCTGGAAGAGCAGGGTGGCGCGATCATCGAAGTGAACGCAAGCCCGGGCCTGCTGGCCCACCTGAAGCCTGCCGCCGGTGGCGTGGCACGTCCGGTTGGCCACGCAATCTGCGAACAACTGTTCGCGGACGAAGATGACGGCCGTATTCCGATCGTCGGCGTCGCCGGCAGCCGCCAGAATGCACTGATTGCCCGCCTGATCGGCTGGCTGCTGCAAATGAGCGGCCGCTATGTCGGCACCGCAACCGAACAGGGTGTCTACCTGAACGGCCGTAACGTGGCGCGCGGTCCGC
>CAMLSG010000294.1 GCA_946482635.1 uncultured Duganella sp. | reverse complement strand
AGCAGCGTCACCACTTCGCCGTGGTTCACTTTCAGGTTCACGTCATGCAGGATGTGCGACTCGCCGTACCAGGCCTGTAGCTGGTTGATCTCCAGCGCGGCCGTCATGCTTCGGTTCCCATATAAGCTTCCATCACTTGCGGGTTCTTCGACACTTCTTCATACGGACCTTCCGCCAGCACTGCGCCGCGCTGCAGCACGGAGATACGGTCGCAAATGCCGGACACCACGCTCATATTGTGTTCAACCATGAGGATGGTGCGGCCAGCGGAAACCTTCTTGATCAACTCCGTCACGCGATGCACGTCTTCGTGGCCCATGCCTTGCGTCGGCTCGTCGAGCAGCATCAGTTCAGGCTCCATCGCCAACGTGGTGGCGATCTCCAAAGCACGCTTGCGGCCATAAGGCATATCGACCGTCGGCGTATCGGCGAACGATTCCAGGTCGACCTCGGCCAGCAATTCCATCGCGCGGCCATTGAGTTGATCCAGCGTGCGTTCGCTGCGCCAGAAATGGAAGGTCGTGCCGAGCTTGCGCTGCAGGCCGATGCGCACATTTTCGAGCACAGTCAGGTGCGGGAAGACAGCGGAAATCTGGAAAGAACGAATCACGCCCATGCGCGCGATCTGCGCCGGCTTGTGCGAGGTAATGTCCTTGCCGTTAAAGAGGATCTGACCCGAAGTCGGCACCAGGAATTTGGTCAGCAGGTTAAAGCAGGTTGTCTTGCCGGCGCCGTTCGGGCCGATCAAGGCGTGGATATGCCCACGCCGGACTTGCAGGTCCACGTTGGCGACAGCGGTGAATCCCTTGAACTCCTTGGTCAAACTCTTTGTTTCCAAGATGAAGTCGGACATTGTGTCTCCCCGGTTTTGCTAGATCATACACAAAAGCGCTGCCTTTTCCGCAATCATGATTACCGGGGAATTCGTGTTACCGGAAGTAATGGTGGGCATCACGGAAGCGTCCGCGATGCGCAATCCGCGGACGCCGCGAACCCGCAATTCGCTGTCAACCACGGCCGAAACGTCGTCCGCACGGCCCATTTTGCAGGTGCCGACCGGGTGGAAAATCGTGGTGCCGATGGACCCCGCTGCTTCGGCCAACTCCTCGTCAGTGCGAAAATGCACACCGGGTTTGCATTCTTCCGGCCTGTATTTCGCCAGCGCCGGCGCCGAAACGATCTTGCGCGTGAGGTTCAGCGCGGCCGCGGCGACGCGCCGGTCTTCGTCGGTGCTCAGGTACATCGGCGTAATTTTCGGCGGCGCGTATGAGTCGGCCGAAGCGATGCGCACATGGCCGCGCGAGGTCGGACGCAGGTTGCAAACGCTGGCCGTGAAAGCAGGGAAGTCGTGCAGCGGTTCGCCAAAGCGCTCAAGCGACAGCGGCTGCACGTGGTATTCCAGGTTCGGCGTGGCTTGCTCCGGGCCTGATCGTGCAAACGCGCCCATTTGCGAAGGCGCCATCGACATCGGCCCGCTCTGGAACAAAACATATTCAAGCCCAATGCGTGCCTTGCCCAACCAGCTTGAAGCCAGGGTATTCAAGGTCCGCGCACCCTGGACTTTGAACACCATGCGCAGTTGCAGGTGATCCTGCAGGTTGGCTCCAACGCCGGGCAAATCATGCACCGGCTCCACGCCTGCTCGCGCCAGAACGTCCGCCGGGCCGATGCCGGATAACTGAAGGATCTGCGGCGTGCCGATTGCGCCAGCTGCCAACAGGGTCTCGCGCGCCTCCGCGTTCCACCGTGTACCGCCGCCGGTGAAAATGACGCCTTTGCAAGCGCCCTCCTCCAGCACCAGTTTTTCAACGTGGCAGCCCGTCATCAGCGTCAGGTTGGGGCGCCCGGTCGCGGCACGCAAAAATGCTTTTGCCGTATTCCAGCGGATGCCGCGCTTCTGGTTCACTTCGAAATAAGAGCAGCCGAAATTATCGCCACGGTTGAAATCCTCGACCTTCGGGATACCTGTCTGCTCTGCGGCATCACGGAACGCGTCGAGAATATCCCAACGCAGGCGCTGCTTTTCAACACGCCATTCGCCGCCGGCGCCGTGGAAGTCCGAAGCGCCGCCATGATGGTCTTCACTCTTACGGAACAGCGGCAAAACTTCCGACCAGCGCCAGCCTGGATCACCACACATCTCGGCCCATTGATCGTAGTCATTGGCCTGGCCGCGCATGTAAATCATGCCGTTGATCGAAGAACTGCCGCCGAGGACCTTGCCGCGCGGGTAAATCAGGCTGCGGCCGCCCAGGCCCACGTCCGGCTCCGTGCGAAACAGCCAGTCCGTGCGCGGATTATTGATGCAATGAAGGTAACCGACCGGGATATGGATCCAGACGTAATCGTCTTTTCCTCCCGCCTCGATCAGCAGCACCTGGTTTTTTGGATTTTGCGTCAGGCGATTCGCAAGCACACAGCCCGCCGTCCCTCCGCCCACGATGATGTAGTCAAACTGGCCCGCAGATTCCAAGCTTTCTCCTGGTCCGAAGCTGTGGATAACGCCATGAATATCCACAGGCATCGTTTGTGAGTAAACAAGACTTTCCGAAAATCGCCCAAAATTGTCCAAAAACAGTCCGCAACTCACGCAAGGTTTACGCGCCTGCTTATACAGCTCGTAAACCCCTGATTTTTCTCCGCAAGCTGCACTTATCCACAGAAAGTCGGGGTTGTTAACAACCACTACTACTTTGTATACACACTAATCTAACGTAAACAAAACTCTCCACCTATACTGAACAAGAAAGTTGTTCCATGCAATTCGCCTGGAGGGGCTCTTGTCGACTACCGACGCCTATCGACGCTTTCGCAGGCGATTGCTCGTCACCATGACGATGCTCGCCTTGCTCGCCACGGCAGTCGTCGCCTGGCAACTCGCGTCATCTGCCAGCGATCGCGAACAGGCCATTCGCCAGCAAACCCAACACTACGCAAGGGCCATCGAAGCCCAGGTTCTTAGCACAATCGAGCTCTCCGACATCGCATTGCTCGGATTTGCCAGTGCAATCAAGGTCGCTCCCTACACCCCACAGACCATCGACGGCCTGCTTTCCTCGCGTGGAGCTTCTTTCGGCAACAGTTTCTGGATTACTTTTATCGATCCAAACGGCTTTGCCACTGCCAGTTCGCGTGACATTCCCGTCAGGGGCATCAACTATGCAGACCGCGATTACTTCCAGGCCCAGCTCAAGCCAGGAACCGGTCTCTTTGTCGGGGAACCAACCCGTGGCCGGATCTCAAATTCGCGACTGTTCTTCCTCAGTCGCCGGGTTGAAGACGCTGAAGGCAAATTCCTGGGTGTGATAGTGGCTCCGATTGATGCCAGCAGACTCGCCGAAACCTTTGAAAATTCCCGTCTCAGCGAAGACGTCACCGTCACCCTGTTCCATATCAATGGCCATATAGTTGCTCGTGCTCCGCTCTTCGAACAAACCTTCAACCGCGACATACGCGACTCAAACGTCTATCACGCCTTCGGCAGCAACCCGATCGGCACCATCGAAACAGTGAGTCCTATCGACAAAAAATCCCGCATCGCCAGCTACCGCAAACTGCCAAACCTGCCCTTGGTGGTTACTGTCGGCAGTTCCAACGTCGGCCTGGCGCTGATCTCGCAACGCCAATTGCTTATTGCCAGCATGGCGCTTTTCCTGATTTTCACGCTGATCGTTGCCGCGATCATTTATGCCCTGCGCTCCTTTTCCGCTGCAGAAGATCGCGAAAATCGTTATCGCGCCCTCTATGCAACGTCGACACAGACCGAAAAGAAGCTGGCCAGCAGCGAGCAGCGCCTGCGCCTGATAGCCGACAACCTGCCGATCGTGATTGCTTACATGGATCGCGACGAGCATTACTCGTTCAAGAATCGCCGCTTTGCTGAAACTTACGGCAGTGGAGAAAACATCCAGCAAGTACTGCCTCCAGACCTGTACGCGGAAACAAAGCCTCACCTGGAACGCGCGTTTGCCGGCGAAACCGTCCATTTCGAACGCGGTATGAAGCGGATAAACCAGGAATGCTGCGATGCCATCACTTACGTGCCCGATCGCGATGAACATGGAAAAGTAATCGGCCTGTTCGTCATGGCAGAAGACATCAGCGAGCGTAAGCGCCACGAAGAATCCAGCAAACTTGCCACGCTGATGTACGAAAATGCCAGCGAAGGCATGATGGTGACCGATGCAGAGGGCCGCATCCTGTCCGTGAACCCTGCTTTCTCCCAGATCAGCGGTTATGCACCTGAAGAAGTCATTGGCCACCTGGCCTACGAACTGACTTCCAGCCACCAGGACATCAAGTTTTACAGCCGTATGCGCCAAACCATTACCCATACCGGCTATTGGGAAGGCGAAATCTGGCACCAGCACAAGAACGGCGACCATTACCTGGTCTCGCTACGCTTCAATACCGTCTTCGATAACAAGGGTAATGCGCTGCGCCACGTCGCCCTGTTCACCGATATAACGAAGAAGAAAGCGACTGAAGAAGCGATCTGGAAGCAAGCCAACTTCGACACCCTTACGGGCTTGCCCAACCGGCGCATGTTCAACGACCGCCTACGCCAGGAGATCAAAAAAGCAGCCCGTGACCAACTGCCCATGGCGCTGATCTTCATCGACCTGGATGGATTCAAAGCCGTCAACGATACGCTTGGCCACGACTTTGGCGACATCCTGCTTAAACAAGTGGCAGAGCGCCTGCTCCAATGCGTGCGCAATACCGATACCGTGGCCCGTCTTGGAGGCGATGAATTTACGGTCATCCTCAGCGAACTCAAAGAACCCGGCGACGTGGTCCGGATCGTGCAGGAAATCCTGCATAGCCTGGCCAGGCCGTTCCAGCTCAAGCACGAAATCGCCCATATTTCCGGCAGCGTGGGCATTTCGCTATTCCCTGACGATGGCGACGATGCGGAAGTGCTCATCAAAAACGCTGACCAGGCCATGTATCTCGCCAAACAGCAGGGCCGCAACCGCTTCAACTACTTCGCGCCCTTCATGCAGGAAGCCAGCCAGATGCGCATCGAACTCGCAAACGAGCTGCGTAACGCATTGAAAAACAGGGAATTGCGACTGCTCTTCCAGCCAATCCGTAATCTGGCAACGGACAAAGTAGAAATGGCCGAAGCGCTGATTCGCTGGGAGCATCCACAGCGAGGCTTGCTCAAGCCGGCCGAATTCATAGGCGTTGC
>CAMLSG010000293.1 GCA_946482635.1 uncultured Duganella sp. | reverse complement strand
TGGAAAACCTGGTGCTGCACGTGCAGCTGCTCAGGCGCCACGGCTTGCCGCTCAATGAACAGGCTTCCGCCCTGCTGTCGCGCCTGCGCAAGGGCGACAGCGACGCCGGCTAAACGCGCTCGGCCGGCTGCAGCATATTGCGGGCCAGGCGCAGGCCGAACTTGCCGATCCCCTGGTCCCACGGCGTGAAGCGCGGCAGCTGGTACCAGTCCGTCTCGCCGCGGCTGGCGCCCCAGGCGGTCGACACGGCCGCGTCGAAGCCCATCTCGCGCACCATCGCAACGTGCTCCGGCAGGTAATCCTGGCCCGGCTTGCCGTTTGGATAGGCAAACACGCGCACCGGCGCGTCGAGCGCCGCTTCCAGCGCGGCCCTGCCCTGCGCGATTTCCTGCCGTGCCTCGGCGGCCGGCAAGCGCGCCAGGATCGGATGGTTGACCGTATGGCCGCCGATGCCCATGCCGGCGCCATGCAGCTGGCGCAACTGCTCGCTGCTCATCATCAGGTCGCGCGGCAACTCTGCGCCGGACAAGCTGGCCACCTTGCCGACTTCCTGCAGCCGCTGCGCCATCGGCAGGTATTTGAGCTGTCCCACCAGGGCGCGAATGGCGCTGCGGCGCGCATCCCAGTCGCCGATGGCGTGCCGGCCCAGCCCCAGCGCGCTCGCATCGAGGACATCGCCCGGCGCCCGCCGCACCGCCTCGATCACGGTATCGTTCCACATGCGGCCGCCGTCAAGGAAGCCGGTGGCAATGAAAAAGGTCGCATGCAGGCCATGCCGCTGCAGCACCGGCAACGCGACTTCAGCGTTGTCGGCATAACCGTCGTCGAAGGTGATGCAGGCCGAGCGCGCTGGCAAGCGCCCTTGCGCCGCCAGGCCTACCGCATCGAGCAGCGGCAGCACATTGAAGCGCGACTTGAGCCAGCCAAGCTGGCGCTCGAACTGTTCGCGGTGCACTTCCCCCGGAAACAGCGGGTCGGCCTTGGGCAATACGCGATGGTAGATCAGGATTGCCGGCGCGCGGCGTCCGCCGCCCGACAGCAGCGACAGCGCGCCGCGCTCGATCTGCTGCTTAAGCCACACCCTGCGCCTCCTCCACCTGCACCGCCGCCGGTGGCCTGGCCGCCCGTTCCTTGAGCGTCCTTTCAACCAGCAGGCGGGTCGCCACCATGATCACCATGATGTAATAGGGCACGTCGAAATAGGCCAGGCTGAGGAAGGCGCCGCCCACCAAAAAGCCGACCAGGCTTACCTGCAGCATCCGCACCAGGCGCGTCGCCCATTCCAGCTCCGGAACTTCGCCGGCATGCTTGATCACCCACGTCCCGTTGCGCCATACCACCAGGTAAATCAACAGGTAAAGCAACAGGCCGACATAACCGTGCTCGCCAAGCACCTGGAAGTAAATGCTGTGCGCCGCGTGCACGTCGTCCGGGCGGGGGGCATACAGCTGGAAGATAAACCTGTTGTAGATCTGGAAGCCGCCCCCGAACAAGGGGTGGTCGGCGGCCAGGTTGATGGCCATTTTCCACGCGTTGATGCGTCCCATCGCCGAACCGTCCTGCTCATAGCTGTTGATGGTATCGATGCGGGCGTGCCACTGCTCCGGCATGAAAACCAGCGCCAGCGGCGCCAGCACCAGCAGCAGCGCGCCCAGCCTCGCTTTTTCCTGGCTCTTCAGCCACAGGAAAGCCAGCATGGCGGCCAGCGCCAATGCCGCGCCGCGCGAATACGAACCAAGGGACGCCAGCGCGCACAGGCCTGCCGCCAGCCATAGCGCCCGCTTGCCCCAGCGGTTGGCGACCAGGGGCACCAGGTACATCATCAGCGGCACCACCATGATCAGCGCCAGCGCGATCTCGTTATTGCCCTCGATGAAGGTGCCCATCGGTCCCCACACGCGGTAGGCGCCGCCGCTGCGGATGGTGAACAAGCCGCCTTTTACCCCGTAATAGCCGAGCGAGATGACAATAGCCCAGACCAGCATCTCGATGTCCTTGCGGGTACGTACCAGCATGAACACCACCACGGTCATGGCCATGATCTTCAGCACCTTCTTCAGGATCGGCAATGGATTGTCCGGCCCGATAGCAAACAGCGTCGACAGGCACATCCAGCCGGTAAAGGCGATCAGCAGCCAGGTCAGCGCCGTGTTCGGAAAATTGACTTCCTTCGGCTTGGCCATCATTGCCAGCAAGGTTGTCCCGCCGATGATGGCTGCAAACGGCATCGTCTGCGCCCAGCCCCAGCTCTGCGTGTGCGGGTTCATCACGCTGATCCAGATCCACAGCACGGCGCCGTAGAACGGCCGCTTGAAAATGAACGGCAGCGAACCGAATACGATCAGGGTAACGAGTATGTCGCGCATGGCGCCTCCCAGCTTACTTCGTCAAGGCGTTCCATGGGGTCTCCAGCTTGGTTACGCAATAGCGGTATTTGCCGCTCTTTTCCGGCAGGATTTCAGGCACCAGCTCGACGTCGATCTTCACCTGCTTGCCCATGCGCGCATGGAAGCCGGCTTCGACGGTTTGCCGCGCCTGGTCGTCGAACTGGCCATCGTACACGATCTGCACCCGGGTCCAGTCCAGCGTCTCCTGGATCACCTTGAAGGCGCGCACTGCCGGCAGGTCGCGCATGATGTAGGCCAGCGCGGCGCTGTGGATCAGGGTGCCGTCCTGGTTGATCAGGAAGTCGGTGGTGCGGCCGTGGATTTCCTTCAGCACCGGCAGGGTGCGTCCGCAACTGCATGGCTCGGGGTCCAGCGCGCCGACGTCGCCGGTGCGGTAGCGGATGAAGGGAAAATCGCCCGACTGCAAATGGGTCACGACAATCTCGCCCGATTCGCCGGGCGGCAGCTGCCTGCCTTCGGGGTCAAGCACTTCGATCACGATATCTTCGCTCGTGATGTGCAGCTTGCCGGCGGGGCACTGGTGGGCAATGAAGCCCGCGTCGCGGCCGCCGTAGCCATTCGCCACCGGGCAGCCGAACACGCGCTCGATCTGCTCGCGCTGCGAAGGATACAGGCATTCGGAGGTGACGAAGGCGACGCGGATGCCCAGCTGGTCGAGGCGGATGCCCTTGTCTTCGGCATGCGCGGCGATGCGCGCCAGCACGGTCGGGTAGCCGAACAGCATTTTCGGCTTGCGCCGGCGGATGCGCTCCACATGGCCATCCAGCCCGGCCTCGGTGGTGGCGAAGGCCGACATCAGCTCGGTGCGCATCAGGGTGTCGCGTACCATGCGCACGCGGTCCTGCGCGCTCAATTCGATGGGCGAGCCCCAGATCACGATTTCGCGGTCGCCGATATCGACATTCCACCAGCGCGTGGCGCGCCACTTGGCTGCCACGTCGTGGCTCACGCGGTGGCGCCCGACGAAGAAGGTCAGCGGGGCGCCGGTGGAGCCGCCGGTGTTGTAGCGCACCAGGTTCTGGGCGTCGTCCGCCTTCAGCGTTTCGATGTTTTCGCGGATCGCGGCCTTGTCCAGCAAAGGCAGGCGTACCAGGTCCGGCACGCCCTGCAAGTCGCGCGCGGCGTCGAAGCCGATGCGCGCGAAGGCCGCGCGGTAATACGGGACGCGCTGCTGGGCGCGCAGCAGCAAGGCGCGCAAGCGCTCCAGCTGCAATTCCTGCAGCCGGGCCGGCGGCCAGTACTGGGTCTGCTCCATATGGCGGCGCACGGCTACGCTGCTGTGCTTCTTCAGCTTCTCGTGCAGCGGGAACAGCACGCCGGAAACCAGGGCGGTGTAGATCATGGGCGGCGCCCTCCTTTGCTTGCCAGCGCCTGGCGGTACACGTCCAGCAGGCGCGGCTTGACGCTGGACCAGGCATACTGCGCCACGCTGGCGCGGCCGGCGCTGCGCAGCGCTTCGGCCAGCGCCGGTTGCTCGGCCAGGCGCAGCACGGCTTGCGCCAGGGCTGCCGGATCGGCCGGCGGCACCAGCAGCGCGGTCTTGCCGTCCTCCACCACATAGGGCACGCCGCCGACATTGGTGCTGACTACCAGGGTGCCGCTGGCCAGCGCTTCCAGCACGGAATTGGGCATATTGTCCACCAGGCTGGGGTTCAGCATGATGTCGGCATTGCGGTACAGGGCCGGCATGTCGGCAGTGTCGACGCGGCCGGTGAAGTGCACGGCATGCGCCACGCCCAGTCCCTGCGCCAGTTGTTCCAGCTCGCTGCGCAGCGGGCCGGATCCGGCCACCGTCAGCTGCGCCTCCGGGTGCGTCTGGCGGATGATCGCAAAAGCGCGCAGGGCGCTGGCGTTGTCGTAGATATCTTCCAGGTTGCGCGCCACCAGCAAGCGCAAGGCGCCGCGCGGATGCGCTGCGGCATTGGCGGCAAAGCGCTCCAGGTTGACGATATTGGGCACGATCACCGATTCGATGCCATGCTGGCCGAAGACGTGGGCCAGGAAGCCGGACGGCACCGCCAGCGCGGCGCAGCGGCGCAGGCTGGGGCGCATCCAGGCCGCTGCCTGCTTCAGGAAGTTGGCGGCTTCGCCGCCCCGGTAATTGACCACCACCGGGGTGCCGCGCAGGTGGGCAATCCAGATCGCGGGCGCGGCAAACAGGTGCCAGGACCAGCCGGAATTGGCCATCACATGGAATACCTGCACGCGGCCGGCGGCGCGCCACAGGCTGGCCAGGTAGGGCAGCATGCGGAACAGCGCACGCACCCCGCGCAGCTTGCCGGCCCAGGCCGGCCTGTAAGGCGCATTGGTCTGCACGAAATCGACGGCAATGCCGGCATCGCGCAGCAGGCCCGCCAGCTGCAGGGCCTGGTTGGCCATGCCGCCGGAGGGCGGCGGCAGCGGGCCGACCAGCGCGATGCGCTGCACTTCCGGCGCATCCACCACGCGCGGTTCGGCGGCAAGTGCTGGCTGCGGCGCGTTCATGCCAGTGCCTTCTCCGTGACGCTGCCGTACACATTGCAATAGCGCGCCACGCTGGCGGTCCAGTTGCGCTCCTCTTCCACGAAGCGGCGCCCCGACTGGCGGAATTCCTGCCATTTCTGCGGCGCTTCCAGCAGCGCCAGCACCTGCTTCGACAGTGCCGCGGCATCGCCGGCGGCAAACAGCACGCCGGTGCGGCCGTCGTCGATCAGTTCCTTGTGGCCGCCCACGTCGGAAGCCACCATCAGCCGGCCCTGGGCCATCGCCTCCAGCGGCTTCAGGGGCGTGACCAGGTCGGTCAGGCGCATCTTGTGGCGCGGGTAGCACAGCACGTCGACCAGGT
>CAMLSG010000292.1 GCA_946482635.1 uncultured Duganella sp. | reverse complement strand
GGGTTGAACATGCTGAAGACCAGCTCCTGCAGTTCCGGCTTGTGCTGGATGTTTTGCTGGCCCTGCAGGATGCTTGGCGACGAGTCTTGCCGGATTTCCTGCTGCACCGCGCCCAGGCGTGCCACGCGCTGGCGCATGGCGGCATCGACGTCGGCCTGCCCGGTCGCAGCGCGTTGCCATGCCAGGCGCTCCTGTTCCAGGCGGTTCAGCGCCGAGGGGCGTGCCACCAGGCGCGAACGGACGCCGCGCGATTCGAACACTTCGCGCAGGCGGGTATAGAAGTCGCCCAGCTCCGCGGTCATGGCTTGCGACAGGGTGTCGAACAGCAGCTTGCTTTGCGCCTCGTCTTCCACCATCGCGCGCAGCGCGTCGTACAGGGAGCGCGCCAGCAGGTAAGGGCGGAACGGGTTTTCGCGTTCGCGTACTTCGCTGTCGCCGTGCATCTGGGCGATGATCAGGTTGAGGTGGCCGAGACTGAGTTCGTCGGCGTCGCGCAGCTTGAGCAGCAGGCGCTCGACTTCGATCTGGCGCGTCACCACTTCGTCGTCGATCAGGGTCAGGGTGTCGGCGCTGAAATTATGCAGGCCGGTGCGCAGGTCGGTGTGCATGGTCTGCATGGCGCGCGCCAGCAGCCCGGCATATGTACGTTCCATGCGGGCGCGCATTGCTGCCCCCTGCTCGCGCAGGAAGACGCGGCATGCTCCGGCCAGTCGCTGTTCCGCCGGCGGCGCAGTACGCAGGGCTTCACCCAAGACTGCGTCGGCCCGGTCGGTCATCCGTTTGCACAATGTCGCAAAACCGGTTTGCGCTTCTTCGAGGGCGAGTGCAAGCACCCTTTTCAACGTTTGCATATGCCTAGATTCTATCGAAATGTTGCGCCCAAGAGTCAACAATTTAACGGTCAAAAGTGTGTCAAAATGCAATTTTGACCGGAGTTTCTTGCAATGCGTATCGCGCTAGTTGCTGCTTTAATGTTAACCGCAGTGTCGGCCCAGGCCGATGTAAGCCTGGTGGGCACGCTGAAAGAGCGGGCCCTGTTGTCGGTCAACGGTGGCGCGCCACGCACATTCCCTGTTGGCGCCACGCTGCCCGATGGTAGCAGACTGGTTGGCGTCACGTCGGGCGAGGCCACCATTGAAGATGGCGGCAAGCGCTATACCATTCGCTTGGGCGAATACGCGGCATCCAGGTCAAATGGTGGCGGCAATTCCATGGTCCTGTCGCCCGATTCGAATGGCCACTACGCGGTGTCCGGCGAAATCAATGGCGTCCCGGTGAGGATGATGCTCGATACCGGCGCCACGCTGGTGTCGATCCCGGCTTCGATGGCGGACAGGATGGGCATCGACTACAGGAACAAGGGGCGCCGCGCCGTCACCAATACGGCGGCCGGCACGGCCCCGGTGTGGATCGTCAAGCTGGATAAGGTGAAGGTCGGCGACATGGAGTTTTCGAGCGTGGACGGCTCCGTCAACGAAGCCGGCCTGAGCGTGATCCTGCTCGGTAACTCGGTCCTCAAGCGGCTTGATATGAAGACGGAGGCGGGGACTCTGACCCTGACAAAGCGTTTCTAGCATACAGCGCCGCCACCACGTCCGACTGCGTCACGATGCCGGCAAAGCGGTCTTCGTGATCGAGCACAGGGATGTGATGGAAACCTGAATCTGCCATCAGCGGCACCAGTTCGGTGATCGGCGTATCGACACTGGCCGTGCGCGGATGCTTCACCATGATCTGGCCGACCACCTCGGGCTTTTCCGAATGCGTGGTGCCGGACGGGCGCAGGAAGTCCAGCAACTGGCGGCGCATGCCGTGGTAATCATCCAGCCCGCCGTGCGCCATGAAGTCGCTGGTGGTGACGATGCCGATCACGCGCCGCACCCGGTTCAGCACCGGCACCGCCGCAATGCGGTGCCGGCGCATTTCGCGCCAGGCATCGGCCAGCGGCGTGGCGAATTCCGCCGTCACCACATCCTTCGACATGATGTCGCCGCAGGTGATGATGCCGAAGCGGCGCTGGTAGGCGCGCATTTCGGTTTTCAGGAACAGTTCTTCCAGGTCGTCGCGGCTGATGTCCAGTTCCTGGTTGTACTGGCGCAGCACCGCATCCAGGTCTTCCGGCTGGAAGCCGAAGCGCGCCGTCGGCACCTCGTCTTTCGTGGCGTGCGGGTTGGGATGCGCGAGTTGCTGGCTGTGCGGATAGCGGCGGCCGGTCAGGTTGTTATAGGCGATCGCCGCAAGCACGATCAGCACGCAGTCCACCAGCACCGGTCCCAAAGGGAGCCGGTAGCCCATGGCGTGCACCGCCGGCCCGCCGATCACCATCATCAGCGCCGTGGCGCCGCCCGGCGGGTGCAGGCAGCGCAGTGCGAACATGGCGGCGATCGCCAGCGGCGTGGCCAAAGCCGCCGCCAGCGGGCCGGGACCGAAGAACTGCACGCAGGCCACGCCCATCAGGCCGGACACCACGTTGCCGCCGATGACGGCCCACGGCTGCGCCATCGGACTGGCGGGAAGGCAGAACAGCAGCACGGAAGACGCGCCGATAGGCGCTACCAGCCACATTGCGTTATCGCCCAGCAGGGCGTGGGCGGCAAAGCTGGTTATCAAAAGGCCAAGCAGGGCGCCGACACTGGCGCGCAGGCGCTGGCGCTGGCTGGTATTGCTGCGGGCGGGAAGCAGGGAAAGAAGCACGGAATTCAGCATCCGGCCATTATCCCACGGTTGGCCGCTACTCTCAGCCACCCGCCCCGTGCGACACGAGGTCAAGCGGCAGGCTGGTGGTGTACTTGATCTGCTCCATCGAGAAGGCCGACGACACGCCGGTCAGTTGCGCGGCCTTGATCAGCTTCTTGTAAAAACGGTCATACCCTTCGATATCGGTGGTCACCACCTTCAGCAGGTAGTCGATGTCGCCGCTCATGCGGTGGAATTCCTGCACTTCCGGCAGCGCCACCACGGCGGCGGCAAATTTAGCAAGCCACTTCTCGTCGTGCTGGCTGGTACGCACGCTGACGAATACCGTCACCGGCAGGCCCGCCTTGCGGCGGTTGACGATCGCCACGCGGCGGTCGAAATAACCATCCTCCTCCAGCCGCTTCAGGCGCTTCCAGCACGGCGTGGTCGAAAGGCCAACCTTTTCCGCCAGCTCAGCTACGGAGAGCGTGCCATCCACCTGCAGCGCCCCAAGGATCGCGTAATCGTAGCGGTCGAGATCATTCATTTTTATTTATATCGATATTTGGAATGCTTATTCTACATTAAGCCCTGTTTGAGGTAATTTTGGAATGCCTGATTCACCGCTTGTTCGTAAACTATTGAGTATGAGCAAAGAAATCTACCTCGACGGGAACGCCACCACCTGCGTGCTGCCAGCCGCCATCGACGCCGCCGTGCAAGCCATGCGCGATTGTTTCGGCAATCCCAGCAGTACCCACGCCACCGGCCTGAAAGCCAAGGCCATGATGGACACCGTGCGCCAGCGCGCCAGGCGCCTACTGGGCGTGGGCAACGGCCGCATCATGTTCAATAGCGGCGCCACCGAAGGCATCCAGACCGCGGTATTGTCGGCGCTGTGCGAATTACGCGAACGCCGCGAACGCGGCGAAGCCATCGGCAGCCTGCTGGTCTACGGCGCCACCGAACACAAAGCCGTGCCGGAAGCCCTGGCGCACTGGAACCGCTTGCTGGGCCTCGGCCTGGAACTGAAAAAACTGCCGGTCGACGGCGACGGCCGCCACGACCTGGCCGCGCTGCGCGCCCTGGCGCCGCAGGCGGCCTTCGTCTGCACCATGGCCGCCAATAATGAAACCGGCGTGGTCTCCGACCTGGCCGGCATCAGCGCGACGCTGGTGGGCAGCAAGGCGCTGTGGATGGTCGACTGCGTGCAGGGCCTGGGCAAGCTGCCGCTGGACCTTGGCAACACCCGCATCGACTACGCGCCGTTCTCCGGCCACAAGCTGTACGCGCCAAAAGGCATCGGCATGCTGTATGTACGCGAAGGCGCACCATACACGCCGCTGGTGATGGGCGGCGGCCAGGAAGCCGGCCTGCGCTCCGGCACTGAAAACATGGCGGGCATCGCGGCGCTGGGCGCAGTGCTGGCCGCGCTGGAAGAGGGCGGCACCTTCCGCTCGCCGGTGGAGCTGCATGGCTTCCGCGAAAAACTGGCCGCCAGCCTGCGCGCGGCGCTTCCCGGCATTGTGTTCAACGCGCCGTTCGACAAGGCGCTGCCAACCACGCTGAATTTCTCGGTACCCGGATTGTCGAGCAAGGAACTGCTGGACGTGTTCGACGCCGCCAATGTGCGCGTCAGCGCCGGCAGTGCGTGCTCCGCCGCCAAGGCCGCGCCAAGCTATGTGCTGGACGCGATGGGCCTGCCGGCCTGGCGCAGCAGCAGCGCGGTGCGCATGTCCTTCGGCCCGCTGGCCAGCGAAGAGATCATCGACGAAGCCTGCGCACGCATCGAACGCTGCGGCAAGGCACTGCGCGACGCGGGCCTGATGGATACGCCGGTGTCCGGCGCCGTCGTGCCGGAAGGCGTGCTGCAACTGAGCCTGGCGGGCAACCACACCTGGCTGCTGCTGGACGAGCCATCGCGCCAGTGCATCGCGATCGACCACCAGCCCGAACTGGCCGAACGCGTCGACAGCCTGCTGCGCAGCCACGGCTACCAGCTCGCCGCGCGCCTCGGCACCCGCGACGGCGGCGCAGGAACCGACAGCTTCGCTTTCGGCGCTCACACCCTGCGCCGAGTGGCGCTGGATCCAGGCCGCTCGGCTTACCTGCTGTGCCGCGGCGACAAAGTCGAATACGCCTTCACCGGCCTGGCCGCGTTGTCCGAGCTGGCCGGCAAGGTGCCTGCCGACGCGCTGGTATGCCCTGGCCGCGAAGAAATGAACGCCTGCTGCACCAGCCTGCGCGCGGAAGCGCAAGGGAGTGCGGCGGGAACGGACCTGAACCTGGACAGCATGGCCCTGGCGCGCCTGCTGCAAGCGCACCCGCAAGCCGTGCTGGTGGACGTGCGCGAATCATACGAACAAGCCGCCTGCATTCCCGGCGGACGCGCGGCGGAGAGCGTGCCACTGAGCCGCCTGGCCGCCTTTGTGCCGGGCTGGCTGGAAGCCGTCGACCAGCAGCCGCTGGTGTTCTTCTGTCGCAGCGGAAACCGCAGCGCCAAAGCCGCGCAATGCCTGCGCCGCCTCGGCTACCGCAACGCCTACAGCCTGGCGGGCGGCGTCGCGCTCGCATCGCC
>CAMLSG010000291.1 GCA_946482635.1 uncultured Duganella sp. | reverse complement strand
GGCCTTGGCTTCGGTCTTGCCTGGATTGCGGATGGCGTGATGCAGGTCGGCCGCGTAGCGTGCGGTGCCGCCTAGCTTGATCTTCTTCTTGTTGGAGCCGACTTCGAGTTCCATCGAGCCGTGCAGGATGGTCAGGTGCTCGGTAGTGCCCGGATCGTGCGGCTGCGACACCAGCTCCCCGCCGGCAGACAAGGTCAGTTCATACCACTCGTATTTACCCGCCAATTCCATTGGGCCCAGGATGCGCAGCACGTAGCCGGCGTGGGCGCCGGGCAGGGTAGGCGTTTCGTGCGCATCCACCAACTTTATCGTTTCGACATCCTTCTCGATGTCGGACAGCAGTTCGCCGATCGGTACGCCCAGTGCATTGGCCAGGCGCCAGGTAATGGCGATGGTCGGATTGGCTTTTTCGCGCTCAATCTGGGATAGCATGGACTTGGAGACCCCCGCAATGCGGGACAGGTCTTCCAGCGTCAGGCCGCGCGCCAGGCGCAGTCGCTGCAGGGCGGCGCCGACTTCCGGCGGGGCGTTGGTGGAAATGTTCGGCTTCACGCTTGCAGAGTTCAATATAGTAAAGTAGGATTCCGTATATCGAATTTACGTTCAATATAGTGAATTCCAGTCGTATTAGTGAATTAAGAGTAAACTTTACATCAGAGGACGACCATGAGCCAAGCGACGAATGCGTTTTACACCGGCCTGCAACAGAACCTGGAAAAGCTGCGCAATGACGGCCTGTATAAACCTGAGCGCGTGATTGCTTCCCGCCAGGGCAGCGAAGTTCAGTCGGAAGACGGTCGTACCCTGATCAATATGTGCGCCAACAACTACCTGGGCCTGTCGGGCCAGGAATGGGTGGCGCAGGCCTCCATCGCGGCAACCGAGAAGTACGGCTACGGCCTGTCCTCGGTGCGTTTCATTTGCGGCACCCAGACCGTGCACAAGCAACTGGAAAAGGCGATCTCCGAATTCCTGGGCACCGAAGACACCATCCTGTACGCGGCGGCATTTGACGCCAACGGCGGCGTATTCGAGCCTTTGTTCGATGAAAACGACGCGATCATCTCCGACGCGCTGAACCACGCATCGATCATCGACGGCATCCGCCTGTGCAAGGCTGCGCGCTTCCGCTACGCCCACAACGACATGGCCGACCTGGAAAAGCAACTGCAGGCAGCCGCCGACAAGCGCCATAAAGTCATCGTGACCGACGGCGTGTTCTCGATGGACGGCACCATTGCGCAACTGGACAAGATTGTTGAGCTGGCCGAGAAATACGGCGCCCTGGTCATGATCGACGAATGCCACGCTTCCGGCTTCATGGGCAAGACCGGCCGCGGCACCCACGAACACCACAACGTGCTGGGCAAGATCGACATCATCACCGGCACCCTGGGCAAGGCCCTGGGCGGCGCGATGGGCGGCTTCACCTCCGGCCGCAAGGAAGTGATCGACACCCTGCGCCAGAAATCGCGTCCTTACCTGTTCTCGAATACTCTGGCTCCGGCCATTGCCGGCGCCTCGCTGGAAGTGCTGAAGCGCCTGTCCGCTTCGACCGAACTGCGCGACCGCCTGCACGAAAACACAGCCTACTTCCGCAAGGAGATCGAGCGTATCGGCTTCACCATCAAGCCAGGCACCCATCCTGTCGTGCCAGTGATGCTGTTTGAAGCGCCGGTGGCGCAGAAGTTTGCTGCCCGCATGTATGAGCTGGGCGTGCTGCTGTCGGGCTTCTTCTATCCGGTGGTGCCGATGGGCCAGGCGCGTGTGCGCGTGCAGCTCTCCGCCGCCCATACCCGCGAACAGTTGGATAAGGTCCTCGCAGCATTCGAACAAGCCGGCAAAGAGCTGGGCATCATCAAGAACTAATCAGGAAAACAGGTAGGAATCATGGAACGCATCCTCGTCATCGGCGCCAACGGCCAAATCGGTAGTGAACTGGTGGAAGCGCTGGCAAAACAGCACGGCGAACAGAACGTCATCGCCACCGACATCAGCCCGGTCAACAAGTACAACGCAGCCCGCTACCAGGTGCTGAACGTGATGGACAAGTCAGCACTGGAAGCACTGGTGGCTGCCGAAGGCATCACCCAGGTGTACCAGCTGGCTGCAATGCTGTCCGCCACCGGCGAGGCGGCTCCGCTGAAGGCGTGGGACCTGAACATGGACGGCCTGCTGAACATCCTGGAAGTTGCGCGCGAGCGCGGCGAGCAGGGCAAGCCGCTGCGTATCTTCTGGCCATCGTCGATTGCTGCTTTCGGCCCGAACACGCCAGCCGAGAACACCCCGCAGTACACCGTGATGGACCCGACCACGATTTACGGCATTTCCAAGCTGGCCGGCGAACGACTGTGCGAATACTACTTCCTGAAGTATGGCGTGGACGTGCGTTCGATTCGCTACCCAGGCATCATCAGCTTCAAATCGCCTCCAGGCGGCGGCACCACCGACTACGCAATCGCGATTTTCCACGCCGCGCTGCGCGGTGAACGCTACGATTGCTTCCTTGGCCCGAAGACCACGCTGCCGATGATCTACATGCCCGACGCGATTCGCGCAACCATTGAATTGATGGACGCTCCCGCTTCACAAATCAAGATTCGTTCGTCGTACAATGTCGCCGGCGTTTCCTTCAACCCGGAAGAACTGGCTGCAGCGATTACCCGCGCACTGCCTGACTTCAAGATCGCCTACACGCCGGACAGCCGCCAGGCCATCGCCGACAGCTGGCCACGTAGCCTGGATGATTCCAAGGCCACTGCGGACTGGAACTGGAAAGCGAAGATCGGCGTGGAAGAGATGGTGAAGGACATGCTGGAGAATATTGACGTGAGCCTCAGCGAGGCCGCATAACCAGAGAGAGACAAGCAACAATGGACATGAGTGTTTTCGACTTATTCAAGATTGGCATTGGCCCATCAAGTTCGCATACGGTGGGACCAATGGTGGCGGCGCGCCGCTTCCTGGTCGAAAACAGTCCATTGGACGATGTCAGCTCTGTGACGGCCGAGTTGTTCGGTTCGTTGGCGTTGACCGGTGTCGGCCACGGCACCGACAAGGCCGTGCTGCTTGGCCTGATGGGCGAAACGCCGCAAGGCGTCGACCCTGATGCAGTGGACGATATGCTGGCTGCTGCCGATGTTGACGGCGAGCTGCGCCTGCTGGGCGAGAAGCTCATTCCGTTCACTCGCAAACAGCACCTCGTATTCCATATGGCAGAGAACCTGCCGGAGCATCCGAACGGCATGCGCTTTACCTTGACCCGCGCGGACGGCAGTTCGGTTTCCAAGATTTACTATTCGGTCGGTGGCGGCTTCATTCGCGCCGAAGGCGAAGAGGCGGCCACCGACGGCAAGCCAGCCGTTCGCCTGCCGTACCCATTCAACACCATGGCTGAACTGCTGGGGCATGGCGTCAGCAGCGGCAAGACCATTCCTCAGATGCTGCGCGCTAATGAGCTGACCCGCATCAGCGAGGCTGAGCTCAACGAAGGCATGGACCGCATCTGGCACGTGATGCGCGACTGCATCCAGCACGGCCTGGAGACGCGCGGCCAACTGCCGGGCGGCCTGAACGTCAAGCGCCGGGCGGCTGATTTGTGGCGCCAGGCGCAAGGCGGCGACCGCGCCAACCAGCTTCCACACGATGCGCTGAATGGCGTGAGTTTGTACGCGATGGCGGTCAATGAAGAGAACGCAGCGGGCGGACGTGTTGTAACGGCGCCTACAAATGGCGCCGCAGGCATCATTCCCGCTGTGCTGAAATACTATGCGGAAGACTGCAAACCGGTCGACCCGGTTTCCGGCGTGCGCGCGTTTTTGCTGACCGCTGCGGCGATTGGCATGCTGTGCAAGCGTAACGCTTCGATCTCTGGCGCCGAAGTGGGCTGCCAAGGTGAAGTCGGCGTGGCTTGCGCGATGGCGGCTGCAGGCCTGGTGGCAGCACTCGGAGGCAGCAACGCGCAGATCGAGAATGCGGCGGAAATCGGCATCGAACATCACCTGGGCATGACCTGCGACCCGATCGGCGGCCTGGTGCAGATTCCCTGCATCGAACGCAATGGCATGGGCGCGGTGAAGGCGATTACCGCTGCGTCGCTGGCCATGAAGGGCGATGGCACTCACTTCGTCACCCTGGATAACGTGATTGAAACGATGCGCCAGACCGGCGCCGACATGCAGGCCAAGTACAAAGAGACTTCGTTGGGCGGCCTGGCAATTCACGTCGTGTCGGTGAATCACGCTGCCTGCTAGAACGCGGCGGTCGCGGGCCGAGGTGCCTGACCCCGTGGGTCAGGCACCGGTTTACCGGTTTTCGATAGAAAATTTCAAAAACTGGCTTAATTCACAAAGAAACTCCGGCCAGACTATAATAGGTGTCCGTTTTCACCTGCCACCGGACTTTCTACTTTATGCAATACGTGTCTACCCGGGCCGACGCGTCGGCTGCATCGCACTCCCTCCAGCAATTTTCCGACATCCTCCTGGGTGGTCTGGCGCCAGACGGCGGCCTGTACCTGCCAGTCGAATACCCGCAAGTTACCGGCGAGGAGCTGAACAAGTGGCGTCACCTGAGCTACGCTGACCTGGCAGTAGAAATCCTGAAAAAGTTCGCAGGCGATATCCCAGAAGCCGACCTGCGCGCCCTGGCCAAGAAAACCTATACCGCCGACGTGTACCGTAACGTGCGCGAAGGCGAAAATGCCGCCGACATCACGCCGCTGCGCGTGCTGGAAGAAACCGACGGCAAGAAACTCGTGCTGCAATCCCTGTCCAATGGTCCGACGCTGGCCTTCAAGGATATGGCGATGCAATTGCTCGGCAACCTGTTCGAGTACGCGCTGGCCAAGCAGGACGCGCAACTGAACATCTTCGGCGCTACCTCCGGCGATACCGGCAGCGCTGCCGAATATGCGATGCGTGGCAAAAAAGGCATCAAAGTCTTCATGCTGTCGCCGCACAAGAAGATGAGCGCCTTCCAGACCGCCCAGATGTTCAGCCTGCAGGACCCCAACATCTTCAATATCGCAGTAGAAGGCGTGTTCGACGATTGCCAGGACATGGTCAAGGCCGTGTCGAACGACCTGGAATTCAAGGCCCGCCACAAGATCGGCACCGTGAACTCGATCAACTGGGCCCGCGTGGTGGCACAGGTGGTGTACTACTTCCGCGGCTACCTCGCCGCAACCAGGACCAATGAGCAAAAGGTGTCGTTCACCGTCCCATCGGGCAATTTCGGCAATATCTGCGCCGGCCATATCGCCCGCCAGATGGGCCTGCCGATCG
>CAMLSG010000290.1 GCA_946482635.1 uncultured Duganella sp. | reverse complement strand
CTGCATCGAGGCATGCTCAATGTCACGCTTGATGGCCGCACGCAGTCGGCAGTGCTGGGAAGCGATCGCACGCGCTTTGTGGCAGGTGGCGATGACGGCAGCGCATGGAGCCAGGCCTCCAGCTACCTGTGCCACGGAACCTGGCATATCTGGACTGGATACGACCACGTCCTGTTCCTGCTTTCACTCCTGCTGCCGGCCGTGCTGGCGCAGGGCTGGCGGCCCGCAAGCGCAGACGTCCTGCGTGTCGTCACCGCATTCACGCTCGCCCATTCGATTACACTCTCGCTCGCGGCCTTGCAAGTGGTCGCGTTGCCAGGCCGCCTGATTGAATCGGCCATCGCTGCTTCCGTCGCCATCGCAGCCCTGAACAATATCTGGCCGCTGGTGCACGGCAAACGCTGGCTTGCCGCCTTTGCCTTCGGCCTGTTGCACGGTTTCGGTTTTGCTGGCGTGCTGGGAGACCTTGGCCTGCCGCGAAACGCAACGGTGCTTTCGCTGGCTGTCTTCAATATCGGCGTCGAACTTGGGCAGCTTGCCATCGTCGCAGCCTTTGTTCCGCTGGCCTACGCCATGCGCCGCACATGGACTTACAGGCAGCTCATGGTGAAGGGGGGATCCGCGGCAATCGCCGTGCTGGCGATGGTGTGGCTCGTCGAGCGAGCCACGGCCTGACTACATCGCCCGCACCCACGGGCCCTTGTACAGTACTGGCCCGGTCGGCCCATTCGGATCAGGCGAGCCGCCGCGAGGCTCCAGGGAAATCGCCAGCACCACAACGTCGTCGCCCACTGCACCCGGCGCCAGCGAGAACGTGCCGCGCCCTTCGGTCCCCAGCACGCCCAGCGAGCGCGGCGAACCTCTTTTCGGAATCGCCCACAACTGCAAGGAGCGGTCGGGCGGAACCGGCACGCCGCCAACAATATGCACCTGCAGCAGGCGCTTGCCGGTATCCGCTTTCACCAGCAGCGCAGGCTGCGCTTGCGGGTCCGTCAGCGTCGCGACCAGGTCGTAAGTTGGCCCACGCAATTGCTGCAGGCTGACCGCCACGAGCAATGCGGCAGCGACGGCGGCGGCTGCCGTTCCCAGTCCGAACCCGCGCCAGAAATGCCAGCTGCTGCGCTCCGGTTTCAGGTGCAGGCGCATTTCGATATTGCGCCAGAGTTGTGGAGAAGGGGCCAGGGCGCGGACGAATTCATGCATCGGTAGCAGGCGGCGCTCCCACTCCTTGACCAGCATGCGCAGGGCGGCATCGCTGTACATCCAGCCCTCGAAGCGTCGCCGCGCACCGCCGCGCAAGGTGCCCAGCACATATTCGGCGGCGAGCCTGTCGCGCAAGGCGTCATTGCCACGGATATTCATGGCGCATCTCCTTGCGACAGGCAATTCCTGAGTTTTTCCATGCCGCGCCGGATCCATGTCTTGATAGTGCCGACCGGCAGCGACATGCGCTGCGCCACTTCGGTATGCGACAAGTCATGGAAGAAGGCCAGGCCTATCGCCAGCCGATGCAAACCTTCCAGCCGCGCCATGCAGCCAGCCAGCGCGCGTGCATCGCTGCTCATTTCACTGGCCTCGGCCGGCGTGCTTGCGTATTCGTCGCGGAATGCTTCATGATCCAGCTCCACCGTATCGTCCGTTCGGCGCAGGATATCCAGCGCCTTGTTGCGGACTATGGCCGCCATCCAGGTCAGCGGCGCGGCCAGGCCGGCCTCGTAATGCGGGGCTGCATGCCAGATCGACACGAAGGCTTCCTGCAGCGCCTCTTCGGCCAGTTCCCGCTTACGTAATATACGCAAGGCAAAGCCAAACAGTTTCGGCGCGGATGCATCGTACAGCGCGCGAAACGCAGCGGTGTCCTGGCGGCCTGCCGCTGCTAGCCATGTCCTTAGCTGTTCTGGTTCGATGGGCATGGAGCCATCTTATGCCTGGCTTTTTGTCAGGTCTACTGTATTCCGCAAAGCAAAGTTACAATGTCCGCCACCAAAACCACACTGGAGACTTCATGTCGTACCTGAATCGATTGCTGGCGGGAGCGGCGCTCAGCACCGTCGCCGGCCTCGCGCTGGCGGCACAACCGGCCACCGTGCGCCTCGACTATATGCACACGGGTAACGCGCTAAACGAAAGTTATGCGATCGAACAAGTTGTGATTGAGCCCTTGCCATGGCCGGGCGATATGTCCAAGACAATCGACACCACCAACCGCGGCGTGAACAAGGTCGAAGTGGCCGATGCCAAGACAGGCAAAGTGCTGTACACCCGCACTTTCTCCACCATCTTCGTTGAATGGAAGTCTACCGAGGAAGCGTCCAGGCTGACGCGCGGCTTCCATGAATCGGTGCGCTTTCCCAAGCCAGACCGCCCGGTCAAGGTGCGCATCCTGAAGCGCGACGAGCGCAATGAGTTCTCGGTGGCGTGGAGCGTGGATGTCGATACCGATGCGATGGATGTGGTGCGCAAGCAGGACGTGGCGCCGGCCAAGCCAATCCCGATTCGGGTCAATGGCCCAAGCGACAAGAAAGTGGACTTGCTGATCCTGGGCGACGGCTATACCAAGGCGGACATGGCCAAGTTCGAAGCCCGCGCGCGCAAGCTGTCCGATTACCTGTTCACGGTATCGCCGTTCAAGGAACGCGCCAAGGACTTCAACGTATGGGCGATGGCAGTGCCGACGCAGGAGAGCGGTGTTTCGCGTCCATCGACCAACACCCACCATGCGTCGAAACTGGGAACGCGCTACGACATCTTCGGCAGCGAGCGTTATGTGCTGACCATCGACAACCGTGCCCTGCGCGAGATTGCACAGCACGCGCCGTATGAGTTCATCGAGATCCTGGTGAACAACGACACCTACGGCGGTGGCGGCATTTACGGCCAGTTCAGCACTGCGGCAGCGGATAACGACTGGGCGAACTACCTGTTCGTGCACGAATTCGGCCACCACTTTGCGGGCCTGGCGGACGAGTACTACACCTCGCCGGTGGCTTACGCGACCGGCGGCGTGCGCATGGAGCCGTGGGAGCCAAACGTGACGGCTTTGCTGGACCCGGCCAATGTGAAGTGGAAGAAGTTCGTCACGCCGGGAACTGCGCTGCCGACGGCCTGGCCGAAAGCGGAGTATGAGGCGCATTCGCGCGAATACCAGAAGATCCGCGCGCAACTGCGCAAGGACAATCGTCCGGAATCGGAGATGAGCAAGTTGTTCAAGGAAGACCTGGCGTGGACCAATGCGCTGTTCTCGAAGGCGCCGAATCGCAAGGCGGTTGGTGCTTTCGAAGGCGCGAACTACGAAGCGACGGGCTACTATCGTTCGCAGCAGCAGTGCCTGATGTTTGACCGCAGCGAGGAGTTTTGTGCGGTGTGCAGCGATGCGGTGCAGGAGACCATTGACCTCTACGCCCCGCGTTAAACCGGTAAACCAATGTCAGACCCACAGGGTCTGACACTTGGCCTGCGGCCGCCGCGTTACGGTGTCTGACCCTGCGGGTCAGACACCGGGTTGCCGGTTTCAGGTGTTTGGCGCCAAACCAGTCGGCTTGATACGCACCGGCATCGGCTTGCCCTTGCGAGCACGCTTGCCGAAGTGCGGCGCCAGCGCCGTCGGTCCCATGCGGTCTTCCTTGGCCTTTTGCGCATTGCCGATACCCTGCACGGTCACGCCCTTGTCGGTGATCGCGCAAGCAGCAACCAGCTTCTCCTTGTCGGCCAGGTCCATCAGGATCACGCCGCGGCCGCCGTTGGACAGCACCTTCATCTCGTCCATGCCGAACACCAGCAGGTTCGATTTCTCGGAAATGACCGCCACTGCGCTAGCGCCATCAACCACCACGGTCGGCGGCAGAGGCTTGTCGCCTTCATCCAGCGTAATGAACGATTTGCCGCCCTTCAGGCGCGACACCATGTCGCCGGCCTTGGCGATAAAGCCATAGCCCGCATCGGACGCCAGCAGCAGCTGCTTGTCGCCATTGCCCGCGAAGTAATGCAGCAACCGCGCACCGCCCGACAGGTCGACCAGCGTGGTAATCGGCACGCCGTCGCCGCGTGCGTTAGGCAGGGCTGCCACCGGCACGGAGTACACCTTGCCGTTGTCGCCGAAGCCCAGCAGGGTATCCACGGTGCGGCACTCGAACGCGCCATACAGCGAATCGCCCGCCTTGAAGGTGAACTGTGCCGGATCGTGGCCGATGCCGGTACGCGCACGCACCCAGCCTTTTTCGGAGATGATCACGGTGACCGGTTCGTCGGCTACTTTCTGTTCCACGACAGCCTTCTGAGCTTCCTCGATCAGGGTGCGGCGTGCGTCGCCGTAAGTCTTGGCGTCGCCGTCGATTTCCTTGATCACCAGGCGGCGCAGGGTGGATGGGTTATCCAGCACATCCTGCAGGCCTTCGCGCTCCTTGCGCAGTTCGGACAGTTCCTGTTCGATCTTGATCGCTTCCAGGCGCGCCAGTTGGCGCAGGCGGATTTCCAGGATGTCTTCCGCCTGGCGGTCCGACAGCTTGAAGCGTTCGATCAGTGCCGCCTTCGGCTCATCCGAATTGCGGATGATGGCGATCACCTCATCGATATTCAGCAGGACGATCTGGCGGCCTTCCAGGATATGGATGCGCTCATCGACCTTGTTCAGGCGGAACTGGGTACGGCGGGTCACCGTGGCGAAGCGGAACTCGATCCACTCGCCCAGGATTTCGCTGATGCCCTTCTGGCGTGGACGGCCATCGCCGCCGATCATCACAAGGTTCATCGAGGCCGAAGTCTCCAGCGAGGTATGCGCCAGCAGCATGTGCATGAACTCTGTCTGGTTCTGGTTCTTCGACTTCGGTTCGAACACCAGGCGCACTGCAGCCTCGCGGCCTGCTTCGTCGCGCACCTTGTCCAGCTGGCCCAGGATCAGGCCTTTCAGCGCCACCTGTTCCGGCGACAGGGCCTTCTTGCCCAGCTTGACCTTCGGATTGGTCAGTTCTTCGATTTCTTCCAGCACCTTCTGCGCCGAAGTGCCAGGCGGAAGTTCGTACACGACTGCCTGCCACTGGCCGCGCGCCAGCTCTTCGATCTTCCAGCGCGCGCGCACCTTCATCGAGCCGCGGCCGGACGCGTACATGTCGTCCAGTTGCGCGCGCGGAGTGATCAACTGGCCGCCGCCCGGGAAGTCCGGGCCCGGGATCAGTTCCATCAGTTCCGCGTGGCTGATCTTCGGATTGCGGATCATGGCCACGGCAGCTTTGGCTACCTCGGTCAGGTTGTGCGAAGGGATCTCGGTCGCCAGGCCCACAGCGATGCCGGAGGCGCCGTTCAGCAGCACCATCGGCAGCCGCGCCGGCAGCAGGGCCGGTTCTTCGTACGAGCCGTCGTAGTTCGGGATGAAGTCCACGGTGCCCTGGTCGAT
>CAMLSG010000289.1 GCA_946482635.1 uncultured Duganella sp. | reverse complement strand
GTCTTGACGAATTCGCGCACGCCGCCAAGCAGCATCTCGATCGACATCGCCGCCAGGATCAAGCCCATCAAGCGCTCGAAGGCTGTCATTACCTGCGTGCCAAGGACCTTTTGCAAGCGCTCCGCACCAAGGAACACAACCAGCCACACCACCACCACCGCCGCCAGCGCCGCCACGTGCGTAAGCACTTCGCCGGTGCTCTCGCGCGAGAACAGCAGCACGGTCGCCAGCGCGGAAGGTCCGGCAAGCGCGGGAATCGCCAGCGGCACGATGAACGGCTCGCCGCCCTCCTGCTTGCCCAGCACACCGTCCGGATGCGGGAACACCATGCGAATGGCGATCAACAGCAGGATCACGCTGCCGGCAATGCGCAGCGAGGCTTCCGACAGGCTCAGGGCCTTGAGGAAGTGGCTGCCGAAGAACATGAACACCAGCAGCACGACAAAGGCGATCAGGCATTCGCGCACCACGATTTTCGGGCGGCGCTTGGGCGGCACCGTCGCCAATGCCGACGCAAAAATGGGAACGTTGCCGAACGGGTCGGTCACCAGCATCAGCAGGATGAAGGTCTGGAAGAAGTCTTGGGTCATGAATGCGAGTTTACACTACCGGCTTGCGTCGGCGAAGTGGCGGCCGAAGCGCCCTTGCCCAGCTTGCGGTCGCAAGCCTCGACGCTGGCTACGTCGGGCCACAGCTCGGGCATGATGCGCTCGCCAAGTTCCTGGCGCAGCTTGAGGTATGTCTCGCGGTCATTGGCACGGCAGGCGAAAGAAGCGAACTTGTTACGGCCACGCAGGTCTTGCGGATGGCGCTGCAGCAAATCCTCGAAGCCTGCTTTTACCATGCGCCATTCGGGCAGGCTGCGCTGCTCGCGGAACTGGATCGCGTCGCTGCCATTGCCGTCTTCACGCCAGTACAGGCGCGCATACATGGCGCTACCTTCCACCGCCTTGGTGAAGAACATGGCGCGCCGTGCAAACTGGTCGAATTGCACTGCACTGCCCCCGGCGCGCGGGCTGTACGCACGCGACATGGCGAAGTGGATCTGAAGGTCGTTCGGGAAGGCCTGCACCGCATCGAGGTAGGCGCTGGCGGCGCTGCGGCGCGAGCCGGCTCCTTCCAGCTGCAGGCTGATATTCAGGCTGTGCCACAAGGGGCAGGTATTCGCTTGCGCCTTCACATGCTGCAGGCGAGCGACGCCGCGCCCCAGCTGCTCCTGGTAAAACTCCATGGCTTCTTTCGGCAGGTGGCCGACAGCCCCCAGCCGCAGCTGCGAAGCATAGGCGCGCCAGTAGATAGCCTCCACCAGCGCCTGCGCCAGCGCATCGGGCGCCTGCTGGCGCCACTGCTCCAGCGCGTTGCGGTCGGACTCCCAGGTTTGGGTGGTGCGGAAATAGCTGTCGAACTGCGCTTCAAAGCCGGCCGGGTCGGCCGTGCAGGATTCGCGCAAGCCCCGTTCAATGGCGTCGAATTTGCGCTCGGCCCAGTGCTTCTGCAGCACGGCCGGCCTGGCGGCCTGGCCGCCGCCCGGCTCCGGGGGTGAAACCGCCAGCATCAAAGTCAACAGCATCGAAGGAAACATCAAAATCCCGGCAACATGCAAAACGATGCCAAGAATTGTATAGTCATTTCCCAATAGAAATATATCGAATTGCCACTTGTTGCTATTTTTTTCGCACTTTGTGGTGGATTCAGTACACTCGCTTCTTTCCCGTTCAATTCGAAAGAAATAATGATGAAGCGACTGTTTTCCACCTGCCTTATCGGTGCCAGCCTTACCCTGGCAATTTCCGCTTGCGAGCGCAGCAAGCCGCCGGTTCAAGCCGAAGCCGCAGCCATTCCCTTCCAAAAAATCGATACCGTTGTCGGCACCGGCAAGGAAGCTGTGGCCGGCTCCAACGTCGCCGTCAACTACACCGGCTGGATTTATGAACCGAACTCGCCGCAGCAGCATGGCGCGCAATTCGACTCTTCCATCGGACGCAGCCCATTCAACTTCCCGCTCGGCGCGGGACAAGTGATCCCGGGCTGGGACCAGGGTGTGCAGGGAATGAAAGTTGGCGGCAAGCGCACCCTGATCGTGCCGGCAGCCCTGGGCTATGGCAGCAACGGCATTGGCCCGATCCCACCGAACTCGAACCTGATCTTCGACGTCGAGCTGCTGGAAGTACGCTGATAAAAAAAGCGGAAGGACTTTCGCCCTTCCGCTTCATTTGAAGCCGGCTGATATTACGCGCCGGTTTCGCCCTTCTTGATCCATGCCGCCAGCTGGTGCGGGCGCAGGCCGTCGTAATCTTCGAACGGCTGGTGGATCCACGGATTGTGCGGCAGTTCTTCCATCTGGTAGTCAGGCTTGAACGCGGAGCAGCCCTTGGTCCAGATCACGGCCGAACGCACTTCGGTCACGCCTTCAAAGTTGTCCTTCAGGTGCTTCATCACCTTGGTCAGGGTCACGCCGGAATCTGCCAGGTCGTCGACCAGCAGGATCTTGCCGGACAACGGGCCCTTGGTCATGGTCATGTACTTGGCGATATCCAGGTCGCCGCGCACGGTACCGGCTTCTTCGCGGTAGGAACTGGTCGACAGGATCGCCAGCGGCACGTCGAAGATGCGCGAGAACACGTCGCCAGGACGCACGCCGCCGCGCGCCAGGCACAGCACCATGTCGAACTTCCAGCCCGATTCATGGACCTTCAGCGCCAGGCGCTCGATCAGGCGGTGGTACTCGTCCCAGCTAACCCACAGGTGTTTTTGGTCGGATACAGGAGTGGTCATGCTCTTATTCTTTCTTGATTACTCGAACGGGTGGCGCAGGACGATGGTCTCTTCGCGGTCAGGACCGGTGGAAACCATATCGATCGGCACGCCGACCACTTCTTCAATGCGCTTGATGTAAGCACGTGCCGCGGCAGGCAGCGCGTCCATCGACTTGGCGCCGACAGTGCTTTCCTTCCAGCCTGGCATTTCTTCGTAGATCGGCTGGCACAGCGCTGCGTCTTCGGCGCCGACCGGGAAGATGTCGACCTGCTTGCCGTTGATGGTGTAGCCGGTGCAGATCTTCAGGGTTTCCAGGCCGTCCAGCACGTCCAGCTTGGTCAGGCACATGCCCGACACGCCGTTGATCTGAACGGAGCGGCGCAGCAGCGCTGCATCGAACCAGCCGCAACGACGGGCACGGCCGGTCACGGTGCCGAACTCGTGGCCCACGGAGGACAGGTGGTGGCCAACGCCTGCATCGGTCGGCAGTTCGGATGGGAACGGGCCGGAACCAACGCGGGTGGTGTATGCCTTGGTAATGCCCAGGATGTAGTGCAGCATGCCAGGACCGACACCGGCGCCGGCAGCAGCATTGCCTGCCACGCAGTTCGACGAGGTGACGAACGGATAGGTGCCGTGGTCAACGTCCAGCAGCGAGCCTTGCGCGCCTTCGAACAGCAGCGAGCCGCCGGCCTTGTGGGTTGCGTACAGGGCGGACGACACGTCGGTCACCATCGGGCGCAGGCGCGGCACGTAGGCCAGCGCGTCGTCCAGGGTCTTCTGGTAATCGATCTTAGGCGCCTTGAGGTAGTTTTCCAGGACGTAGTTGTGGTAGTCCAGGTTCTCTTTCAGCTTCTCTGCAAAGCGCTCTGCGTTCAGCAGGTCGGCCACGCGGATGGCGCGGCGCGCGACTTTGTCTTCGTATGCCGGGCCGATGCCCTTGCCGGTGGTGCCGATCTTGGCTGCGCCGCGGGCGGCTTCACGGGCCGCGTCCAGCGCGGTGTGGTAAGGCAGGATGACCGGGCAAGCTTCGGAGATCTTCAGGCGCGAAGCCACTTCCACGCCGGCGGCTTCCAGCTTGTCGATTTCGCGCAGCACGTCAGGCACGGACAGCACAACGCCGTTGCCGATGTAGCAGGCCACGCCTGGGCGCATGATGCCCGAAGGGATGAGCTGCAGGGCGGTCTTGACGCCGCCGATCACGAGGGTGTGGCCCGCGTTGTGGCCGCCCTGGAAGCGCACCACGCCCTGGGCGTGTTCAGTCAGCCAGTCGACGATCTTGCCTTTGCCTTCATCGCCCCACTGGGTGCCGATAACAACAACGTTCTTTGCAGTTTTGTTTGACATCACAATTAACCTAAGTTTTTGAGAATCCAGTTACTACCACTTTCGTCGAGCACCAGCGCGCGATCGCACTCGAACTCGTCCTGTTCATCGTTGTGACCCGGCAGGGACTGGATCACAACTTCGCCGGACTTGCGCAGCTCGGCGATTTTTTCTTTCAATTCCGGTGCATTGCCCCACGGCGCGCGGATCGAATGCTTGCGCTCCGCGGTCGGCAGCAGGCGCGCCAGTTCGCGCAGGTCCAGCGAGAAGCCGGTGGCCGGACGCGCGCGGCCGAATGCTTCGCCCACGTGGTCGTAGCGGCCGCCGCGCGCTACCGCGTTCGGCAGGCCCGGCACGTACAGCGCAAACATGGCGCCGCTCTCGTACTGGTAGCCGCGCAGGTCGGCCAGGTCGATCGCCACTTCGGCGCGGCCGATGGCCGATGCCGCCAGCGCAGCCAGCTCGGCCAGCGCATGGGTGATGCCCGGCAGTGCAGGCAGCACTTCGCGCGCACGCTTCAGCACCTCGACGTCGCCGTACAGGTTCGGCAATGCCAGCAGTGCGGCGCGGGTCACCTCGTTGTAGCCGGCGGTCTGCTGCTGCAGGCCCGGCACGTCCTTGCCGCGCAACAGCGCGACGATGGCCTCGTAATCCTTTTTCGCGGCCGCATCCTGCGCCAGGATCGCGTGCAGCACGCCGACATGGGTCAGGTCCAGGCGCACGTCGCTGAAACCGGCCAGGGCCAGGGAACCGAGCGCCAGCTCCTGGATTTCAGCGTCCGCTTCCAGCCCGGCATGGCCGTAAATCTCGGCGCCGATCTGGAACGGTTCGCGCGTCGCATGCAGGCCGGATGGACGGGTATGCAGCACGGAGCCGGCGTAGCACAGGCGGGTCACGGTAGCGCGGTTCAGCAGGTGGGCGTCGATGCGCGCCACTTGCGTCGTCATGTCGGCGCGCAGGCCCAGCATGCGGCCGGAGATCTGGTCCACCAGTTTGAACGTGCGCAGGTCGGTATCCGCGCCGGCGCCCGTCAGCAGGGACTCGACGTACTCCAGCATCGGCGGCATCACGAGCTCGTAGCCGTACAGCCGGAAGTTATCCAGCATCAAGCGGCGCAACTCCTCGATCTTGCGTGCTTCGGAAGGCAAGACGTCGGCAATATATTCAGGCAAAAGCCAATTCGGCATGGTTGGTGCTATTGAATTAAAAACAATGCAGGCGCAACTACGCCACCCGGAAAACCGGATGACCAAACCGCGTATTTTACGCGAAATTGTTGCGGTGCAGGTAAAAAAATGGCGGGGTCAAAAAGGGGACGTAACACATTTATCGCACGCGATAAATGTGTTACGTCCCCTTTTTTTACCCCGCCGGC
>CAMLSG010000288.1 GCA_946482635.1 uncultured Duganella sp. | reverse complement strand
GGCCTGGCCGGCTACTTCGGCTACGACACGGTGCGCCACATCGAAAAGACGCTGGCACATACGCAGCCGAAAGACGACCTGGGCCTGCCTGAGATCCAGCTGATGGTGACCGAGGAACTGGCCGTCATCGACAACCTGTCCGGCAAGCTGTACCTGATTGTCTACGCCGACCCGCAGCAGCCGGAAGCCTTCTCCAAGGCCCGCCAGCGCCTGAAAGACCTGCGCGCCCTGCTGCGCCGCGGCGTCGATGCGCCGGTGACCACGCCGTCGGTGCGCACCGAAACCATCCGCGACTTCGCCAAAGAGGATTACCTGAAGGCGGTCGCCAAGGCGCACGAATACATCCTGGCCGGTGACCTGATGCAGGTGCAGATCGGCCAGCGCATCCGCAAGCCATATGTGGATTCGCCGCTGACGCTGTACCGCTCCCTGCGTTCGCTGAACCCTTCGCCGTACATGTACTTCTACAATTTCGGCGACATGCAGATCGTCGGCGCCTCGCCGGAAATCCTGGTGCGCAACGAGACCCTGCCCGACGGCGAGAAGAAAGTCACGCTGCGCCCGATCGCCGGCACCCGCCCGCGCGGCAATACGCCGGAACGCGACGCGGCGCTGGCCGAAGAACTGCTGAACGATCCGAAGGAAGTCGCCGAGCACGTCATGCTGATCGACCTGGCGCGCAATGACCTGGGCCGCATCTCCGAAACCGGCAGCGTGAAGCTGACCGACAAGATGGTGATCGAGAAGTACTCCCACGTGCAGCACATCGTCTCCAACGTGGAGGGCAAGCTGAAGAAAGGCATGTCCAACCTGGACGTGCTGCGCGCCACCTTCCCGGCCGGCACCCTGACCGGCGCGCCGAAAGTGCGCGCCATGGAAATCATCGACGAGCTGGAAATCTGCAAGCGCGGCATCTACGGCGGCGCCTGCGGCTACCTCTCCTTCGGCGGCGAAATGGACGTGGCGATCGCGATCCGCACCGGCGTGATCAAGGACGGCATGCTGTACGTGCAGGCGGCCGCCGGCATCGTCGCCGATTCGATTCCGGAAATGGAATGGCAGGAAACTGAAAACAAGGCGCGCGCCGTGCTGCGCGCAGCCGAGCAAGTGCAAGATGGCCTGGATGGGGAGTTCTGAAATGCTGCTGATGATCGACAACTACGACTCCTTCACCTACAACATCGTGCAGTATTTCGGTGAGCTGGGCGAAGATGTGCGCGTGCACCGCAACGACGAAATCACCATCGCCGAAATCGAAGCATTGAATCCCGACCGCATCTGCATCTCGCCGGGTCCAAAAGACCCGTCGCAGGCGGGCATCTCGCTGGAAGTGCTGAAACACTTCGCGGGCAAGAAACCTATCCTGGGCGTCTGCCTGGGACACCAGGCCATCGGCGAAGCCTTTGGCGGCAAAGTTATCCGAGCCAAGCAAGTCATGCATGGCAAAACTTCTCTTATCGCGCATACGGGTGTGGGCGTGTTCCAGGGCTTACCCAGCCCGTTCACGGTAATCCGCTACCACTCTTTGGCAATCGAGCGATCCTCGCTGCCTTCCTGCCTGGAAGTCACAGCCTGGACCGACGACGGCGAAATCATGGGCGTGCGGCACAAGGAGTACGACATCGAGGGTGTGCAGTTCCACCCTGAGTCCATCCTGTCCGAGCACGGCCACGCCTTGCTGAAGAATTTCCTCGATCGCAAATAAGAGAAGGAAGCATCATGTCAATCACGCATCAAGAAGCACTGGTTCGCTGCATCGAACACCGTGAGATTTTCCACGACGAGATGCTGCACCTGTTCCGCCAGATCATGTCCGGCGAAATGTCGCCGGTGATGGTGGCGGCGCTGACCATGGGACTGCGCGTCAAGAAGGAAACCATCGGCGAGATCACCGCTGCGGCGCAAGTCATGCGCGAGTTCTCGACCAAGGTGCCAATGGCCGATACCACCAACCTGGTGGATATCGTCGGCACCGGCGGAGATGGCGCCCACACCTTCAATATTTCTTCCGCTTCGATGTTTGTTGCCGCCGCCGCCGGCGCGCGCGTGGCCAAGCATGGCGGGCGTTCCGTGTCGTCGTCTTCCGGCAGCGCGGACCTGATCGAATCGCTGGGCGCGCACATCAACCTGAAGCCGGAACAGATCGCGCAGTCGATCGCGCAAACCGGCATCGGCTTCATGTTCGCGCCGAATCACCATGCCGCAATGAAGCACGTGGCGCCGGTACGCCGCGAACTGGGCGTGCGCTCGATCTTCAACATCCTTGGCCCGCTGACCAATCCGGCCGGCGCGCCGAATATCCTGATGGGCGTGTTCCACCCTGACCTGGTCGGTATCCAGGTGCGCGTGCTGCAACGCCTGGGCGCGCAGCATGCGGTGGTGGTGTATGGCCGCGACAATATGGATGAAGTATCGCTTGGCGCGGGCACCATGGTGGGCGAACTGGTCAACGGCGAAATCCGCGAATACGAGATCCACCCTGAAGACTTCGGCCTGTCGATGATCGCTTCGCGCAACCTCAAGGTGGCCGATGCGACGGAGTCGAAGGCGCGCGTGATGGAAGCGCTGCGCGGCGAGCCGGGTCCGGCATCGGACATCGTGGCGCTGAATGCCGGTACCGCCCTGTATGCGGCAGGCGTGGCGTCCTCGATCGAAGATGGCCTGGCGCGCGCTCGCGCAGCCGTTTCCTCCGGGGCGGCCGTCGCCAAGCTGGAACAGTTCGTCCGCGTCACCCAGGAACTCGGCCGGGAGGGCTAAGCGATGTTCGGCATCCACGACCTGACGCTGTTTGTAATCTCCGGTCTGCTGCTGAACATCATGCCGGGACCGGACTCATTGCTGATCATGGCGCGCAGCGCCACGCAGGGCTGGCGTGCGGGTTGCGCAGCGGCGCTGGGCATCGGCGCCGGCACCATGGTGCATATCGGCGCGGCGGCGCTTGGCCTGTCAGCCGTGCTGGCCACTTCCGCCACCGCTTTCACCGTCGTCAAATGGGTTGGTGCGGCGTATATCGTCTGGTGCGGCATTGGCATGCTGCGCGCGCGGCTTAAGACCAGCGAAACCGGCAAACCGGCCGGATCGGCCGTCCCGCCTGCCCCATTGGGTCAGGCGCCGTCCTACCGGTTTGCGCCGGCGGCTGCCCTGCCCTACCGCAAAATCTTCGCCCAAGGCTTCCTGACCAACGTCCTGAATCCGAAAGTCGCGTTGTTCTTCCTGGCTTTCGTGCCGCAGTTCATCGACGCGGATGCGGCCAACAAGCCACTGGCCTTCCTCGTCCTTGGCTGCATTTTCAATTTCAACGGCATGCTGTGGTGTAACGGCCTTGCCATCTTTACCGCCTTCGCGAGCGCGAAGCTGAAGGTCAAACCGCTGGTAGCACTGTGGCTGAACCGCGTGACCGGAGGCCTGTTCATCGCGCTCGGCGCACGCCTGGCCCTGGCCGAACAACATTGAGAATCATCATGTCCGATATCCTGAACAAAATCCTGGCCGTCAAGGCCGACGAAGTAGCCGCTGCCAAGAAGCACCGCAGCCTGCAATCCCTGCGTGACGAAGTGGAAGGGGACAAGGAACTGCGCGCCGGCCTGCGCGGCTTTGAAGCCAGCCTGCGCAAGAAAATCGAAGGCGGCCAGGCCGGCGTCATTGCCGAAGTGAAGAAAGCCTCGCCATCGAAAGGCGTACTGCGTGCCGACTTCCGCCCTGCCGACATCGCCGAGAGCTACGCCAAAGCCGGCGCGGCCTGCCTGTCGGTGCTGACCGACGTGAACTTCTTCCAGGGCGCGAACCAATACCTGCAGCAGGCGCGCGCTGCCTGCGACATTCCCGTGCTGCGCAAGGATTTCATGGTCGACATGTACCAGATCTATGAAGCGCGCGCGATGGGCGCCGACTGCATCCTGCTGATCGTGGCAGCCCTGGACCATGGCCTGATGGCGGAGATGGAAGCCTGCGCCCACGAACTGGGCATGGACGTGCTGATCGAATCGCACGACGGCGACGAGCTGACTGCCGCGCTGAACCTGAAGAGCCGCCTGATCGGCATCAACAACCGCAACCTGCGCACCTTCGACGTGTCGCTGGACACGACGCTCAACCTGCTGTCGCGCATCCCGCAAGAACGCATGGTGATCACCGAATCCGGCATCATGACCCCGGCCGACGTGCAGCGCATGCGCGAGAACGACGTGCATGCCTTCCTGGTCGGTGAAGCCTTCATGCGCGCGCCCGACCCGGGAGCCGAGCTGCGCAAGCTGTTCAGTTAAATCCGCAGCGTTCCGATTTCATGGCGCCGGCGCGGCGCCATTCGGTAAACAGGCCCTTCGACTGCGGCTCGAACATAGTGATGGTCTGGCCATCGAGGCTGATCTTGAAGGCCTCGATGCGTTCAACCGTCATCCATGGTTTGTCGGCCAGCGGCACCTGCCATACGAAGTTGCGGTTGCGTACCGCCCATTCACCCTGCTCCTCCTTGACCTTGTCCTCTTTGCCCTTCACCGGCAGCACAAAATAACTGCCGTCATCGCGCATGAGGACCCTGCCATCCGGGCCGATCTTGCTGGACTCCCAGATGCCGACGATTGCACAAGGCTGCGGATGGCTGCCCAGCACTGCTTCGACATGCTTCTCCGCCGCCTGTCTCCCCAGCCCGACCAGGCCAGCCACGCCTAGCGCTGCGATCCCGCCGACGATGGTCGACGGGAGGACGGCATTGTTGCCGCCGCGCAGGCGAACGATATCGTCGAAGGTCGCGCCCGACCAGCCGGTGCCGATTTCATTTTCACGCAGCGTCACTTTGCCGCGCCGGATCATCAGCAGCAGGACCAGGATGTTGGCGAGCGGGATAATCATGAAGGCCATTGCCAGGATCCGCATCACGATATTCGATCCGGTCCCCTTGGCCAGGCGATAGACGGCAGCCATCGTCAAAGCGATAACGGCGATCGCCAGGGCGGGCGCCGGCCAGCCGGCCAGGCCGCGGATAAAGTAGCTTGCGGCCAGGTAAAGCACGGTCGCATAAATCGTCAGGCGCAGGCCATCGGCCAGCATGAACAGGCCCGGGTCGGCGCCGCAATCACGCGCTGCAACCGTTTCCGGTTCCGGCTCGCGGCGCGCCAACGGCGGCATGGCCGTCCCGGCTTTTGCAGGTTCCAGCGACAGGCCAGCGGCAACCGGCGCTGGCTTGGCAACGGGCGGGCGTGCCGGCGGCGGGCTTGGCGGGGGCGCCTGTTCGACCTCGCGGCCGGACTCCAGTATGAGCGTAGCGTGGCAGCCGGCACGCTCTTTCAAAGCGTCGACATAATGCTGGGCCTGGGCGCGCAGCACGCCTTTCTTGACGATGGTCCGGCGCCCGCCCGACAGCAGCGCGAGCATTTCCGTGATCGGCTTGCGCATCAAGGCCGCAAGGCGGCGGGCGGCATCGCCCAGCTCCACGCCTGGCGCCGGGCCTTCCAGCACAACCTGGTAAA
>CAMLSG010000287.1 GCA_946482635.1 uncultured Duganella sp. | reverse complement strand
GCGGGCAAAGCCCCGCCACTGCGGCGCGCCTGGGCACGGGCGCGCCAGTCATCCGGCACTACAAAGCCGCGTTCCATCTCTTCCAGCCAGCCCCCCTCTTCGCGCACCGTTGCGACCAGCACCGGGCTTGGGTCGGTAACGAATTTCTCAGCCAGGACATCCAGCAATGCCGCGCGCGTGAGGGGCGCTGGCGTCGGCGCGCTTTCGCTGCGCACGGCCGGCGTGCGCAGGGGCGCCAGCCACTGCAGGCGCGGCATTACAACGAACTGCTCGCCTTGCGCGGCGGCCTGTTCGCTGATGGTCCGCCAATGACCGCGGCAGTGGTCGGGCGAGATGCCTTCGATCTGCGGTGCGGCTTCGGTGGCGTGGTAGAACAGCCAGCCCTTGACCAGGGCCTGGGCCTTGGTGACCGGTGCCGGCGCGACCTTTTGAGCAATGGGATGCAGGGACAGCTGCAACTGGGCATTGAAGATCTTGCGCATCTTCAGGCCAAGCGTATCGGCGAGATTGGGGCCGACGAGGCGGTTGTAATTGCCGTGATCCGGGTCGCCGTCGAGCAGGTAAAACTTGGTGGCGAATTCGATGTGGCGCAGGTTTTCGCTGCCCTCCTCGCGCAGGAGGAAGTCGAATTCGCCGATGGTGCCATTCTTGCCGTCGCGGACTTGCAGGCCATGGGCGGCCAGCGCACCTTGCTCGGCGAAGTAGAAGGCCATCAGCTTTTCGGCGTACAGGCCAAGGCGGGAGTAGAAACGGTTACCGAGGGCCGCGTCTAGCGGCGACGGATCGGCATCAAGGTCGTCCAGCCAGTTGGCCACGGCCGGCGTGATGGGACCCAGCGTGGCGATCTTGCCCTGCCAGTGCGGACTGTCCGGATCGAGCAGGTCGGGCGAATCGAGCAGCCACGCCAGCGCGCGGACATGGGGCCGCGCGAGGTGGCCCCATTTGCGGTGGAATGTCCTAGCGTCGGCCGGCATGGGCGGCTTTGGCAAGGCACAAGTCCTGCCATGCCTTGGCCTTTTCTTCCGGCTTTTTCAGCAGGTCCGCCGGGTGATAGGTGGCCACGACCGGCAAGCTGCCGTGCAGCATGATTCGGCCGCGCGCAGCGCCGCCCAGCAGGCCTTTGCCGGTAGTATGGCCGAAGGCGACGATGACTTTTGCCTGCGTCAGCTCCAGCTCGCGCTGCAGGTATGGGCGGCAGGCTTGCAGCTCTTCGGCGCCAGGCGCGTTGGGGGCGTGGCACTTCACCAGGCTGGTGAGGTAGGCGCCCTTTTCCGTTGTCTGCCCGACGGCTTTCAGCATATTGTCGAGCAGGTAGCCGGGGTCGCCGGCGAACTGGTAGCCTTCGCTGTCTTCCGCCTGGCCTGGCGCGGTGTCGAGGGCGATCCAGGTCGCCTGTTCGTCGCCACGGCCAGGAATCGCTTGCTGGCGGGTTTCGCAACGGCCGCAGCGAGTGCAGGCGCCGATTGCCGCTTGCAGCGCCGGCCAGTCCATCTGGGCAATTTCTTCGTCAGTCACCTTGCCTGGCTGCGGTGCGCGTGCCGCAGCCGGCGCGGCAGGCTGGTCGTCGTCAAACCAGGTTGGCGGCTCGTCCATCGGGATATCGTCGTAAGCTGGAACGTCGTAGCCCATGGCGGAAGGCGGGGCACTGCCGGACGGCGCCGATGCAGCGCGCGGCTGCATCGGCGGGCGGCTGGCTGGTGCGGGCGCGGCCTGGCCGAATTGCGGCGGACGCGATGGCGGTGCGGCCGGGGCGGAGCGCTGCGGCTGCGCGCCGGACGGTTCCTCGGGTGCTGCCACTTTCTTGCGCTGCGGCTTGTATTCAGGCGTTGGGGCGTCGTCAAACCAGGACATGTCTTCGCCGGTTGATGCGATGCTTGGCGTGCCGGGTACGCGGGCTGGCGCAGCGGGAGCCGCTGGCGCGCCGGGAGCGCCGGGGGCGACTGGCGGTGCCTGGCGCGCTTCTGCGGGCGCCGCAGCTCCTGCGGAAGCTGCCCGCGCTGCCGCTGCCGCAGCCGCTGCCGGCGATGGCGCATTGGCAGGGGCGCGCTGCTGCGCGGAAGGGGCGGCCTGCGCGGCGGCTTGCACAGGCCGCGAATTGTCCGGTGCTTGCGGCGCGAATGCAGGCGAGGGGCTGGTGTCGGCGAATGCATCTGCCGCGCCACCTGGCGGGCGCTGCATGCCGGCGGCCGGAGCCGCGAACTGGCCGTGCTCCTGCGCGGCGGGCGCAGCCTGCGGAGCGTCGGCAGCGGGCACGGGACCAGCGGCATCGACGGTATCGGCGGCTGCAGGACGATTACGCAGGCGCCACTGCGGCCCTACGCCCATCTCCTCCAGGAATACTGCGGATCGACGGTCACTCATAAGCCATAACGCATCACGATTGCGTCCTCGCGGGTTGAATCTGCAGCAGGATAGTAGCCTTTGCGACGGCCGATTTCAGCAAAACCGTAACGCTGGTAGATCTCCAGCGCGCGGACGTTGGAAGGCCGCACTTCCAGCAGGATCGACTCCATGCCGTGACCGCGCGACAAGGCGACGGCCTGGTTCACCAGCAGGCGGCCCACGCCCCTGCCCTGCCAATTGCGCGACACCGCGACGTTCAGCAGGTGCGCCTCGTCGACAATGTCCATCACCAGGAAATACCCCATCAACTGCCGGTCCTGGGCGCGCAGCACCCAGGCGTGATAACCCTGCGACAGCGAATCGGAGAAATTGGCGCGGCTCCACGGATAGGGGTAAACCTCCTGCTCCAGCGCCACCACCTCGTCGAGGTCGCTTTCCTGCATCGGCTCGTAAATCAGCCGCGCCAGATCCCATAACTCGTACATCATGCCTGCGACGCCTTCATTTCTTCACGTTCAGCCTTGGTATAGGCGACCTTGTTGCGCAGGTACAGCGGCTGCGCCTGGGCTGCCGGCACGGCGTGCCCGGCAGCGAAAGCAGCGCGCCCCAGTTGTGCAACCTGCACCGCATGCGGCATGACCGCGCCATCGGCGCCGTCGGCAAAGTCCTTGCCGGCAAACGCCTCCGCATAGGCGGCAAAGCCGTTGCCGCATGCGCGGGCCGGGCCGGCCGGAGCGACGCCCGAGGGGGCCGACAAGGCCGGCGGCAGGATAGCGACCGGCTGGCCGCCTTCAAAGCGGTACTGCGCCCAATAGACTTCGTTCATGCGCGCGTCGAGCACGGTCAGGACCTGTTCGGAGCCGTGGCGCTCGCGGCAAGCCAGCGCCATGGCGTCCAGCGTCACCACCGGCAGCAGCGGCAGGCCGGCGCCAAATCCCAGCCCCTGGGCGATGCCGCAGGCGGTGCGCACGCCGGTAAAGGAACCGGGGCCCGCGCCATAGGCAATGGCGTCGCAATCGCGCAGGACAATGCCCGCCTCGGCGAGCAATTCCTGGATCATGGGCAGCACGGCCTGGGAATGGGTGCGCACGCCGGACGATTCGCGGAAATACACGCGCTCCCCGCGCAGCAAGGCGCAGGAAGCCATTTCAGAGGATGTTTCGATTGCAAGAATGGTAGCCATGGCCGGTATTTTACCCTGTGGGCATGTACAATAGCACCCCATGCACAGCACCACCCTACATGCCGACAACCGTGCCGAAGTAGCCGCCGCACTGGCGCAGGACCACCTGGTCGTGGCCTGCCTGTGCGCAGCCTGGTGCGGCACCTGCGCATCCTATCGCGCGGTATTCGAGGAACTGGCGAGCCGCCACCCGGACAAATACTTCCTGTGGGTCGATATCGAGGACCACGCCGACCTGGTTGGCGACCTGGATGTCGAGAATTTCCCTACCCTGCTGATCCAGCGCCACGAGCATGTGGCCTTCTTCGGCACCATGCTGCCCGACCCGAACGTGGCGCACCGCCTGATCGAAACCCAGGCCGAACTCTCCGACGAAGAACTGGAACGCCAGGCAGCGTCCACCCCGGAACGCCGCCAATGGCAGCAGGAATGCAACCTGCGCGCGCTGTTAGGCCAAGCGTAAAGGAAGGCTGCGCAGGCGCTGCCCCGTCAGCGCGAACACCGCGTTGGCCACGGCCGGCGCGATAGGCGGCGTAGCCGGCTCGCCCACGCCTTCCGGCGGTTCGGCGCTCAGCACGATCACCGTCTCCACCAGCGGCACCTCGTTCATGCGCAGCACCGGATAGTCGGCGAAATTGCTTTGCACGACCTTGCCGTCCTTGATGGTGATCTCGCCGCCCAGCGCCGCCGACAGGCCGTAGACCACGCCCGATTCGACCTGCTGCGCGATAATGTTGGGATTGACGGCGATGCCGCAGTCGATTGCACATACCACGCGATGGACGCGGATCTGCTTATCCTGCACCGACACCTCCGCCACTTGCGCGACGATGGCGCCGAACGACTGATGCAGCGCCACGCCGTGCGCCCGCCCTTCCGGCGCCTTGCCCGCCTTGGCGATGGCTGCATTCAGCACCGCCAGGTGGCGCGGGTGGTTCAGCAGCATGGTGCGGCGGAATTCCACCGGATCCTTGCCGGCCGCACTGGCCATTTCATCGACAAAGCTCTCCTTGAAGAAAGCGTTCTGCGAATGGCCCACCGAGCGCCAGTTCCCCAACGGGACAGGGCAGTCCACCACCACGTGGTTGATCTGCTGGTTCGGAATTTCGTACTGCATGTCGTACACGCCTTCGGCGGTCGAGCGATCCGGCCCGGCAGCGGGCATGCGCAGGTTGCGCTGTGTGAACTGGTGTGTCAGCGCGCCGCCAGCCGTCTTGGCTTCCCAGGCGATGATATTGCCGGCCGCGTCCAGGCCGGCCGTCATGCGCGCCACCGCGGCCGGACGGTACACGTCGTGCGTGGTATCGTCTTCGCGCGTCCAGATCACCTGCACCGGCAGGCCCTTGGCTTCACGCGCGATGGCGACGGCCTGCGCCACCATGTCCATTTCCAGCCGGCGGCCAAAGCCGCCTCCCAGCAGGTATTCATGCAAAATCACGTTGGCTTCGCTGACGCCGCCCACGCGGGCCGCCGCAGCGCGGGCAAAGGTTGGCGCCTGGGTGCCGACCCACACCGTGACCTTGCCATCCTTGACCTGGGCCGTGCAGTTGATCGGCTCCATGCAGGCATGCGCCAGGTAGGGCACGCGATACACCGACTTGATGGTGCGTAGCGCGCTCGCCGCCTGCGCCATGTCGCCGCGTTCATGGTAATTGTCGCCGTCCTCGGTCTCGAGGGCAGTCGTCAGGGATGCATAAATTGCTTCGCTCGACAGCTTGGCATTGGCGCCATCGTCCCAGCGGATCGGAAGCGCAGCCGCGGCCTGCTTCGCCTGCCAGTAGCTGCTGGCGAGGACGGCAACGCCCGCACCGGCGCCGTAATTTTCTTCAATGGCGTTGGAAAAATCGATCACGGACAGCACGCCCGGCATCTTCACTATTTCGCCCGGGGTAACGCCGGCGACTTTGCCCCCTACCACCGGCGACATGCGCACCGCCGCGTAGACCATGCCTTCC
>CAMLSG010000286.1 GCA_946482635.1 uncultured Duganella sp. | reverse complement strand
CCGTTAGGCCCTTGCGTGCCGTCGTTCGCCTATATGGGCGGGCCCGGCAGGGAGGTATCGGTGGCAGCCTGGCCGATGCGCGACAGGTTGACGCCCAGGTCGACCGCGCGGCCGATGGCGTTGATAAACGCGGCATCGGGCCAGTTGGCGCCGCCTGCGGCCGGCCGCTCTTCCGGCGGCACGTCGCCGATGGTGAGCGGGCCAGGCCCGATATGCCGGTGCCAGATGCGTGCCACGGTCTGGCGCAGGTCGCGCACGTTGCCCGGATAGCTGCGCGTCAGCAGGTACTGTCGCACGGCTGGGTCGAGGTCGACATCGTGCCCGCCAAGCTGGCGCAGGAAGTGCTGCACCAGCGGCAGGATATCGCCCTGGCGTTCGCGCAGCGGCGGCGTGCGGCAGCGCCAGGCCGCGATGCGGTAATACAGGTCGGCGCGAAAGGCGCCGCGCTGGACTTCCGCCTCAAGTTCGCGGTTGGTGGCGCATACCAGGCGGAAGCGCGTCGGATGCCAGTCATTGCTGCCGACGCGGCGGTACTGCTGTTCCTGGATTACGCGCAGCAACTGCGCCTGCAGCGGCAGCGGCAGTTCGCCCACTTCATCGAGGAAAAGCACGCCGCCGTTGGCAGCGGCAAAGGCGCCGTCGCGCGCGCTGTAGGCGCCCGTGAAGGCGCCGCGTTCATGCCCGAATAGTTCGCTGCCGGCCAGCTCCGGCGACAGCGTGGTGCAATCGACGACCGTGAGCGGGCCCGGGCCGCCTTGCAGGCGATGGATGGCCTGCGCCAGCAAGTCCTTGCCGGTGCCGGTTTCGCCGGTAATCAGGACGGGGGAATCGGTGAAGGCCGCAACTTCGACCAGGCTTTGCAGCATGCGCCGCCACGCCGAGCTTTGCCCGACAAGGCATGTGCGTATGCGTTCGGAGGACATAAGCCGCGCCACCTCGTGCCAGCGCTCCAGCCGCGCCAGCACCTGGGGCAGGATCACTTCGCCGTTGCGCCACAGAAGCAGGTCGGAGGCGCCCGCAGCGAGCACTTCCCACATGGCGTCGGCAGCCATTTCGCCGGGATCGCAACAGATGGCCAGCATTTGCCGCGCGCCGGCCGCTTGCAGGTTGGCGGCCAGTTCGCCGTCCCACTGTTTGAATATGAAGATGGAGGCGTCGCTGTCTTGCGGTGCTTCGATGAGGGATACGCCAGCGTCGGATAGATCGATCCGCAGCCTGTTGCTGGCATTTGCCGGCGCCTTGCCGGCCGCCAGGATGCAAGCTGAAAGCGCCATTTTAGTCGCCCCTCCGGATTGACTGGAGGTCAACTATAGTCCGAAATCAGGAGAGCTTGCCTTGACTCGGCTCAATCGTGCGCCGCAGTGCGGCGCACGATCCACAGTACAAATTTACTGCTTGACGCAGTCCACGAAGTAGTCTTTGCGGCCGTTCACTTCGCGCTTGACCAGGCCGTGCACGTCGGTCTCGAAACCTGGGAAGCGTTCGTTGAAATCACGTGCAAAGCGCAGGTAGTCCACGATGGTCTTGTTGAAGCGCTCGCCCGGGATCAGCAGCGGGATGCCCGGTGGGTATGGCGTCAGCAGGATCGAGGTGATGCGGCCTTCCAGGTCGTCCAGTGCCACGCGCTCGATTTCGCGGTGGGCCATCTTGGCAAAAGCGTCCGACGGCTTCATTGCAGGCACCATGTCCGACAGGTACATCTCGGTGGTCAGGCGCGCCACGTCGTAGGCTTTGTAGAAGTCATGGATCTGCTGGCACAGGTCGCGCAAGCCCATTTGTTCATAGCGCGGGTTGGCGGCCGAGAACTCCGGCAGGATGCGCCACATCGGGGCGTTCTTGTCGTAGTCGTCCTTGAACTGTTGCAGCGCGGTCAGCAACGTGTTCCAGCGGCCTTTGGTAATGCCGATGGTGAACATGATGAAGAAGGAGTACAGGCCGCACTTCTCGACGATCACGCCGTGTTCCGCCAGGTATTTGGTCACGATCGACGCCGGGATGCCGGTCTCGCCGAACTGGCCGTCCAGCGACAGGCCCGGGTTGACGATGGTGGCCTTGATCGGGTCGAGCATGTTGAAGCCTGGCTTCAGGTCGCCGAAGCCGTGCCACTTCTTGCTCTCTTCGGTGAAGATCCAGTCTTCCTGCGAACCGATGCCTTCTTCGGCGAAGCTGTCCGGGCCCCAGACCTTGAACCACCAGTCCTGGCCCCATTCCTCGTCGATCTTCTTCATCGCGCGGCGGAAGTCCAGCGCTTCCAGGATGGATTCTTCCACCAGGGCGGTGCCGCCCGGCGCTTCCATCATGGCCGCTGCCACGTCGCAGGAGGCGATGATCGAATACTGCGGCGAGGTCGAGGTGTGCATCAGGTAAGCCTCGTTGAAGGCGTCCTTGTCCAGCTTCACAGTCTCGGAGTCGCGCACCAGCACCTGCGAAGCCTGCGACAGGCCGGCCAGCAGCTTGTGGGTCGACTGGGTCGAGAAGATCATCGACTCCTTGGCGCGCGGGCGGTCCTTGCCGATCGCGTGCATGTTCTTGTAGAAGTCGTGGAAGGTCGCGTGCGGCAGCCAGGCTTCGTCGAAGTGCAGGGTATCGATCTTACCGTCCAGCATTTCGCGCAGGGTTTCCACGTTGTACACCACGCCGTCGTAGGTCGACTGGGTGATGGTCAGGATGCGCGGCTTCTTGTTGGAGGCAGCTTGCGCGAACGGGTTGTTGGCGATCTTGCGCTCGATGCTCTCCATCGAGAATTCTTCCAGCGGGATCGGGCCGATGATGCCCAGGTTATTCCGGGTCGGCATCAGGAACACAGGGATCGCGCCGCACATGATGATCGAGTGCAGGATCGACTTGTGGCAGTTGCGGTCCACCACGACGATATCGCCAGGCGCCACGGTCGAATGCCACACCATCTTGTTGGAGGTGGAGGTGCCGTTGGTGACGAAGTAGGCGTGGTCGGCGTTGTAGATGCGGGCGGCATTGCGCTCGGACGCGGCGACTGGGCCGGTGTGGTCCAGCAGCTGGCCCAGTTCTTCCACTGCGTTGCAGACGTCGGCGCGCAGCATGTTCTCGCCGAAGAACTGGTGGAACATCTGGCCGATCGGCGACTTCAGGAAGGCGACGCCGCCCGAGTGGCCCGGGCAGTGCCAGGAGTAGGAACCGTCGTTCGCGTAGTGCACCAGGGCGCGGAAGAACGGAGGCGCCAGGCTGTCCAGGTAGGACTTGGCTTCACGGATGATGTGGCGCGCCACGAATTCCGGCGTGTCCTCGAACATGTGGATGAAGCCGTGCAGCTCGCGCAGGATATCGTTCGGGATATGGCGCGAAGTGCGGGTTTCGCCGTACAGGTAGATCGGGATGTCGGCGTTCTTGTGGCGGATCTCGGAAACGAAGGCGCGCAGGGAAGCCAGCGCGAAGTCGGTTTCTTCCGGGGTGCCGCCGCCGAATTCCTCGTCGTCGATCGACAGCACGAAGGCCGAGGCGCGCGACTGCTGCTGTGCGAATTGCGCCAGGTCGCCGTAACTGGTCACACCCAGGACGTCCATGCCTTCGTTTTCCATCGCCGCGGCCAGGGCGCGAATGCCCAGGCCGGACGTGTTCTCGGAACGGAAATCCTCGTCAATGATGACGATGGGGAAGCGGAATTTCATCGATGTTCTCCAGGCGCGACCAAGCGCCTCAAAAAAATAAGACCGGGAGTATCGCAGAAATTCCCGGCCGGGGGTGAAAATATTTACAGCATCGCCAACACGCCGAGGCCGAGGCCGACGGCAGCCACGCCGTAGGTGGCATACATCAGCCATTTACGGTTGGTCAGCAGGGTGATCGCAGCCAGCGCAATCGCGATTTGTTCCGCCGTGGTGGCCAGCGCCCATTGGTGGTGCTTGTGCAGGGCGTGGTCGGACTTATGGTCCCACTCGGCCGACTTGGCTTCCCATTCCTCGGCATCCTTCTTGATAGCGTCTTTCTCTTCCTTGTAGCGCAGCACTTCGGCCTTGTACTTTTCCACCTCGGCGTTCGGCAGCAGCATGGCCAGTTCGGCCAGGTTCTGCTTGGACGATTTGGACTGGTAGTAGTTCCAGCGGTTGGACGCTTCGGTCTTGGCGATGGCGGCATTGTTCTTGAACAGCGCCGCATCGTTTTGCGTGGCGCCGCCCTGGTAGCCGAAGATGGCGCCCACGGTAGCCAGGATGGCCGTTGTCACGGCGATATTGCCCGAGAATTTGTCGTTGCTGTGTGCTGCGTGTTCCACGGCGTGGTCATGCGGGCCGTGGACGTGGAAACCGTGTCCGGACATGTTTTATTTCCTGGTATAGCTGATAAATGAATAGGGCAGCCCGGCTGCCGAAACGTGATCCTCGCGCGCTGCTTCCCGCCATGCTTCTTCGGCCAGCACCGGGAAGAACGCATCGCATTCGTAAGTGCGGTCGATGCGGGTGATTACAAGCCTGTCAACCAGCGGCAAGGCTTGCTCGAAAATCTGGCCGCCGCCGATCACGAATGCTTCACCGTCCCCGGCCACCAGCGCAAGCGCTTCCTCGAGCGAACCGACGCGCTCCACGCCCTCGTGCCGCCAATCTGCATTGCGGCTGATGACGATGTTGCGGCGGTTCGGCAAAGGACGGCCGATCGAATCGAAGGTCTTGCGGCCCATGATAATCGGGTGGCCGGAAGTGAGGCGCTTGAAGTGCGCAAGGTCTTCCGGCAAGTGCCACGGAAGAGTGTTGTTGATGCCTATGCCATTGCTGGAATCAGTGGCAACGATGATGGTCAAATTTGTCATGGCCGACATTATATATCGGAGCACTTTGCAATTCGGTCACGTTGCGGAATTGCGCCACCGCAATTTATTTTGGCCTTGAAACGGGGCCTTGTGACCATTGGAGAGTTTTGACGGCGGTGTGGCGGCGTATCGTAGCTTCCAGCGCGCTAGGAATTACTGCTGAGTAATTCTGTTTGTTGGTTTTATAACGATACGGACCCCAGGAGAACCCCTGATGAAACACCCACTCAAGCATCCCCATGGGAATGCCGGGCGCGCTATTCTCGCATTGGCTGATGGCACCCTGTTTGAAGGCACCGCGATCGGTGCCAACGGCTCCACGGCTGGCGAAGTCGTCTTCAATACCGCCATGAGCGGGTACCAGGAAATCCTGAGTGACCCAAGCTACAGCCGCCAGATTGTCACCCTGACTTATCCGCACATCGGCAACACGGGCGTCAACCGCGAAGACGGTGAAGCCCCGCTGATCCATGCGGCCGGCCTGATTGTGAAGGATGTGCCATTCCTGGCATCGAACTTCCGCAGCGAACAGGACCTGTCGTCCTGGCTGGCGGAGCAAGGCGTGGTGGCAATCGCAGGCATCGATACCCGCAAGCTGACCCGCATCCTGCGCGAGAGGGGCGCCCAATCCGGCGCCATCGTTGCCGGCGGCACCGCGGACGATGCGTTGCGCCTGGCGCGCGGCTTTCCCGGCCTGTCTGGCATGGACCTGGCGCAGACCGTCAGCACCGCGGCCCCATATGAATGGACCGAAA
>CAMLSG010000285.1 GCA_946482635.1 uncultured Duganella sp. | reverse complement strand
AAAGCAAGCTGGGAGATAAAGATGAAAATCTGGAGCGATTCCTTCAAGGATGGCGCCGCCATCCCCGGCGAGTTTGCCTTCGCGGTGCGCGACAAGGCCACCAAAGTGCGCCTGTCCGCCAACAAGAACCCCCACCTGGCCTGGTCCGAAGTCCCGCCAGGCACCGAATCCCTGGTCCTGCTCTGCATCGACGGCGACGCCCCCACCGACGGCACCCACGTCAACCAGGAAGGCCACACCCTGCCCGCATCGATGCCGCGCGCCGACTTCTACCACTGGTCCCTGGTCGACATCCCACCCAGGCGCACCAGCATCGCCGCCGGTGAATTCTCGAAAGAAGTCACGCCCAAGGGCAAGCCGGCCGACCTGCCAGCGCCCCTGCGCCACGGCATCAACGACTACACAGGCTGGTTCGCCAGCGACAAGGACATGGCCGGCGACTATTACGGCTACGACGGCCCATGCCCGCCATGGAACGACGAGCGCACCCACCATTACATTTTCCGCCTGTACGCGCTGGACACCCCGCGCCTGGAGCTGGAAGGCCGCTTCACCTGCCAGGACGTGCTGGACGCCATCCACGGCCATATCCTCGACGAGGCGCAGGTGATCGGCAGCTACTCGCTATTTGAATGACAAGAATCCTGCTGATCCGCCACGGCGAAACCGCGTGGAACGCTGTGCGCCGCCTGCAAGGCCACATCGACATCCCCCTTAGTCCTACCGGCGAACGCCAGGCCGAAGCCCTGGCGCGTGCGCTGGCGGCCGAGCCGCTGGACGCCATCATTTCCAGCGACCTGGGACGTGCCCTGCAAACCGCGCAAGCGGTGGCGGCGCACCATCCCCACCTCCCGCTGCATACCGACCCCGGCCTGCGCGAGCGCGGCTACGGCGCGTTTGAAGGCCTCTTATATACAGAGATCGCCGAACGCTACCCCGTGGAATTTGCCGAATGGCAGGCGCGCGACGTGGATGCCGTGATGCCGGCCGGCGATCGCGTGGCCGAAAGCTTCCGCCAGTTCTTCCAACGTTGCCAGGACGGCATCGCACGCTGGGCCGAGCGTTACCCGCAGCAATCCATCCTGATCGTCGCCCACGGCGGCGTGCTGGAATGCGCCTACCGCGCTGCCCGCGGCCTGTCGATCGACGGCCCGCGCGATTTCCAGGTCAAAAACGCCAGCATCAATCGATTTACCTTTGATAAAGGGGTGTTGTCGCTTGATCAATGGGGCGAGGTTGCGCACCTGTCCGCCAGCCTGGACGACATTGTTTAAAAAAGTGATTAGTTTTTGGGCAGCGCATCGGTTAAAATAGCCCCCTTTCCCGCACTGTCTTACGGATTTGTTAAGTGAATATCGGACCTCACGAGCTCCGCAATAACGTCTTTGTCGCGCCCATGGCTGGCGTGACGGACCGCCCGTTCCGCCAATTGTGCAAGGAACTGGGCGCGGGCTACGCCGTGTCCGAGATGGCCGCTTCCAATCCGCGCCTGTGGGCCAGCGAGAAGTCCTCGCGCCGTACCGACCACACCGGCGAGATGGAGCCGAAAGCCGTGCAGATTGCCGGCGCGGTGCCGGAAGAACTGGCCGAATGCGCCAAGTTCAACGTCGACCGCGGCGCCCAGGTCATCGACATCAATATGGGCTGCCCGGTGAAAAAGGTGTGCAACAACTGGTGCGGTTCCGCCCTGTTGCAGCACGAAGACCTGGTCCAGCGCATCCTGGAAGCGGTGGTGCCGGCCGTGAACGTGCCGGTCACCCTGAAATTCCGCACCGGCTGGAACCGCGAGAACAAGAACGCCCTGCGCATTGCGCGCATCGCCGAGCAAGCCGGCATCCAGATGCTGACGCTGCACGGCCGCACCCGCGCCGACGGCTACACCGGCGACGCCGAATACGACACCATTGCCGCCGTCAAGGCCGCAGTCAGCATTCCGGTGGTCGCCAACGGCGACATCACCACCCCTGAAAAAGCGCGCTATGTGCTCGACAAGACCGGCGCCGACGCCGTCATGATCGGCCGCGCCGCCCAGGGGCGCCCATGGATCTTCCGCGAAATCGACCATTTCCTGCGCACCGGCGAACACCTGCCGGCGCCGCTGGTGGCCGAGGTGCGCAAGCTGATGGACGAACACCTGCAGGCCCATTACGCCTTCTACGGCGAATTCCTGGGCGTGCGCACCGCGCGCAAGCATATTGGCTGGTACGTGCGCGACCTCCCGGGCGGGGAGGAGTTCCGTCAGGAGATGAACCGCCTCGAGTCGACCGCAGAACAACTGCGCGCAGTCGACAGTTTCTTCGAATCCCAATGGAAGTACGGCGAGCGGTTACAATACCGCCTCGCCGAAGAACCGCTGGCTGCGTGAACCGCGCCTGCATTGGCAAAAATTTAGCAAGATCGATAAAAAAATGAGCAAAGAAAGCATTCAGGAAGTAGTCCAGAAAAGCCTGGAAGACTACTTCAATGACCTGGGCGAGCAGCAAGCATCGAACGTGTACGACATGGTAGTGATGACCGTTGAGCGTCCGATCCTCGAAGTGGTGATGGGCCGCGCCGACGGCAACCAGTCGCACGCAGCCCAGATGCTGGGTATTAACCGCAATACTTTGCGCAAGAAATTACAGGAACACGGCCTGCTGTAAGGCTGATTCCGCGTCCCGGTCCCTATTGGCCGCGACGGGCCGTGGGGCCGGTTGGTTTGTACAGATTTCCGTAACCTTCCCCCCACAGCTATGATCAAACAAGCTCTCATCTCCGTATCCGACAAGACCGGCGTGCTGGATTTCGCCAAGGCCCTGTCGGCCATGGGCGTCAACATCCTGTCCACTGGCGGTACCGCGAAACTGCTGGCCGATAACGGCGTGCCGGTCACCGAAGTGGCCGACTACACCGGCTTCCCGGAAATGCTGGATGGCCGCGTGAAGACCCTGCACCCGAAAGTCCACGGCGGCATCCTGGCGCGCCGCGACTTCCCTGAGCACGTCGCCAAGCTGGAAGAGCACAGCATCCCGACCATCGACATGGTGGTGGTGAACCTGTACCCGTTCCAGGCGACCGTGGCCAAGGCCGAGTGCTCGCTGGAAGACGCGATCGAGAACATCGACATCGGCGGCCCGGCCATGCTGCGCTCCGCCGCCAAAAACCACAAGGACGTGGTGGTGATCTGCGATCCGAGCGACTACGGCGTGGTGCTGGCGGAGATGAAGGGCACCGACAACGCTCCTGGCTACGTTTCCTACGAAACCCGCTTCAACCTGGCCAAGAAGGTCTACGCGCACACTGCGCAGTACGACGGCGCCATCACCAACTACTTCTCCAGCCTGGGTCCGGACCGCAAGCACGAAACCCGTTCCGCCTACCCGGCAACCCTGAACGTGGCCTTCGAAAAAGTGCAGGACATGCGCTACGGCGAAAACCCGCACCAGTCGGCAGCCTTCTACCGCGACCTGGCTCCAGTAGCCGGCGCACTGGCCAACTACCGCCAGCTGCAGGGCAAGGAACTGTCCTTCAACAATATCGCCGACGCCGATGCAGCGTGGGAGTGCGTGAAATCCATGGGTTCCACCGCCTGCGTGATCATCAAGCACGCCAACCCGTGCGGCGTGGCCCTGGGCGCGACCGCACTGGACGCCTACCAGCGCGCGCTGAAGACCGACCCGACCTCCGCTTTCGGCGGCATCATCGCCTTCAACGTGGAAGTGGACGGCGCAGCGGCCACCGAACTGGCCAAGCTGTTCGTGGAAGTGCTGATCGCTCCTTCCTTCACCGCTGAAGCGCGCCAGATCATGTCGGCCAAGCAGAACGTGCGCCTGCTGGAAATTCCGCTGGGCGAAGGCGTGAACGCGATGGACTTCAAGCGCGTGGGCGGCGGCCTGCTGGTGCAGTCGGCTGACTCCAAGAACGTGCTGCCTTCCGAAGTGCGTGTCGTAAGCAAGCTGCAGCCTACCCAGCAGCAGTTGGCGGACCTGATGTTCGCATGGCGCGTGGCCAAGTACGTGAAGTCGAACGCCATCGTCTTCTGCGGCAATAACATGACCCTGGGCGTGGGCGCGGGCCAGATGTCCCGTATCGACTCCGCGCGCATCGCCTCGATCAAGGCGCAGAATGCCGGCCTGTCGCTGCAGGGTTCCGCCGTGGCTTCCGACGCATTCTTCCCGTTCCGCGACGGCCTGGATGTGGTGGTTGATGCGGGCGCGACCTGCGTGATCCACCCGGGCGGCTCGATGCGCGACCAGGAAGTGATCGACGCCGCCGACGAGCGCGGCGTGGTGATGCTGTACACCGGCACCCGCCACTTCCGTCACTAAAAACCGGTGGTTCGGTGCCTGACCCGCAGGGTCAGGCACTGGTACGCGACCGTCGCGTGCAGGTGTCAGACCCTCGGGTCTGACACCGGTTTACCGGTTTCTGCCGTAAAATCCCGGAATGATTATTCTCGGCATCGACCCCGGCTTGCGCACCACTGGCTTTGGCGTCATCCAAAAAGTGGGCAACAAGCTGCGCTACATCGCCTCCGGCACCATCAAGAGCGGCGAGGGCGACCTGCCGCAGCGGCTGAAAGTCATCCTCGACGGCGTCGCCGAAATCGCGGCCACCTACAAGCCCGATTGCGCCGCAATCGAAAAAGTCTTCGTCAACGTCAACCCGCAATCCACCCTGCTGCTGGGCCAGGCCCGCGGCGCCGCGATCTGCGCCCTGGTGACGCACGAACTCAAAGTCGCCGAGTACTCGCCGACGCAACTGAAGCAAGCTGTCGTCGGCACCGGCCGCGCCACCAAGGCGCAGGTGCAGGACATGGTCGCGCGCCTGCTGGCGCTGCCCGGCCTGCCCGGCACCGACGCCGCCGACGCCCTCGGCATCGCCATTTGCCACGCCAACAGCCAGGCTACGCTGGCCGTCGTCACCAACGCCCATCCCGCCCTGTCCGGACTGCGCATGAAGCGCGGCCGCCTGGTCGGCTAACCGCACCTAAAGGAACCATATGATCGGACGTCTCACCGGCATCCTGCTCGAAAAGAATCCCCCGCAATTGCTGGTAGACGTGCAAGGCGTCGGCTATGAAGTCGACGTGCCGATGTCAACCTTCTACAACCTGCCCGGCGTGGGCGAGAAAGTCAGCCTGTTCACCCACCTGACGATCCGTGAAGACGCCCACCTGCTGTTCGGCTTCGGCAACGCCGAAGAACGCGCGGTGTTCCGCCAACTGATCAAGATCAGCGGCATCGGCGCGCGTACTGCGCTATCGATCCTGTCCGGGCTGTCGATCGCCGACCTGGCGCAAGCGGTCACGCTGCAGGAAGCCGGCCGTTTGGTGAAGATTCCCGGCATCGGCAAGAAAACCGCCGAGCGCCTGCTGCTGGAGTTGAAGGGCAAGCTGGGCGCCGACATCGGTGCCGCCGGCGCGCATCCGGTCCACGATTCGCAGGCCGATATCCTGAACGCATTGCTGGCGCTGGGCTACTCCGACAAGGAGGCGTTGCAGGCGTTGAAGACTGTGCCCGCCGGGTCGACGGTCTCCGACGGCATCAAGCA
>CAMLSG010000284.1 GCA_946482635.1 uncultured Duganella sp. | reverse complement strand
CCTTCGATGCGCGGCGACCTGGTGTCGCGCCCGATCGCTGAATTGATGCTGGAAGCCGAGAACCTGTTCAAGGCCGGCGTGAAGGAACTGCTGGTGATTTCGCAGGATACCTCCGCTTACGGCGTGGACGTGAAGTTCCGTTCCGGCTTCTGGAATGGCCGTCCGGTGAAAACCCATATGACCCAGCTGACCCAGGCCCTGGGCGAACTGGCCAAGCAGTACGGCGCATGGGTGCGCCTGCACTATGTTTACCCTTACCCGCACGTCGATGAAATCATCCCGATGATGGGCGACGGCCATATCCTGCCTTACCTTGACATCCCGATGCAACACGCGCACCCGGAAGTGCTGAAGCGCATGAAGCGTCCGGCGTCCGGCGAGAAGAACCTGGAGCGCATCCTGAAGTGGCGCGAAATGAATCCGAACCTGACGATCCGTTCGACCTTTATCGCTGGTTTCCCAGGCGAGACCGAGGCGGAATTCGAGTATCTGCTGGACTTCTTGAAAGAGGCTCAGATCGACCGCCTGGGCTGCTTCGCTTACTCGCCAGTGGAAGGCGCAACCGCAAACGAACTGGCGAACCCTGTGCCGGAAGAACTGCGAGAAGAGCGCCGCGGCCGCGTGATGCTGCTGCAGGAGGAAATTTCGCGCAATCGCCTGAAGGCCAAGGTTGGCAAAACCGTGAAGGTGCTGATTGATGAGCTGACGCCTAGCGGTGCGATTGGCCGTTCGGCTGCGGATGCTCCGGAGATTGATGGCGTGGTGCATGTGAAGCGTCCGTTCGATCCGAAGAAGAAGCTGGCGGTGGGCCAGTTCTATGATGTGGAGATCACCACTGCCGATGCGCACGACTTGTGGGGCGAGGCTCAGTAAAAACCGGTAAACCAGGGTCTGACCCGCAGGGTCAGACCCTGTCTGCTCGGCGGCCGCGGGCGCACACCCGAGCCCCGGGTCGGCTGAGCTAAGAGTGTCAGACCCTTGGGTCTGACACTGGTTTACCGGTTTTGGCTAGAATAGGTGCCATGACCTCCAAAAAGCACCTCCAAACCCAAATCATCCACACGGACTACGTGCCGCCAGAGGGCTTCGCCGCCTTCCCCAGCGCGATCCACCACGCGTCCACCGTCCTGTTCAAGAACGTCGCCGCCATGCGCTCGGGCGACTGGAAAGAAAAGAACGCCTACACCTACGGCCTGCACGGCACGCCCACAACCTTCACCCTCGAAGCCCGCCTGGCCGAGATCGAAGGCGGCAAGCACTGCCTGCTGGCCCCGAGCGGCCTGGCCGCCATCGCCATGTGCGACTTCGCCTTGCTGCGCGCCGGCGACGATGTCCTGCTGCCCGACAACGTCTACAGTCCCAACCGCGACCTGGGCCGCTGGCTGACCGCCGATTTCGGCATCACCGCTCGCCTGTACGATCCAATGATCGGCGCCGGCATCGCAGAACTGATCCAGCCGAACACGAAACTGATCTGGACCGAAGCTCCCGGCTCTGTATCGATGGAAGTGCCAGACCTGCGCGCCATCTGCGATGCTGCGAAGCAGAAGGGCGTGCTGGTCGCACTCGACAACACCTGGTCCGCCGGCCTTGCCTTACGTGGGTTCGACCTCGGCGTCGACATCGTGATGCAAGCCCTGACCAAATACCAGTCCGGCGGCTCTGATGTGCTGATGGGCGCCCTGGTCACGCGCGATCCGTTGTTGCACGAGCGCCTCAGCATGGCCCATATGCGCCTGGGCATGGGCGTCAGCGCGGACGATACGTACCTGGTGCTGCGCAACCTGCCTACGCTGAAGATCCGCTTCGAAACCCATGACGCCTCCGCCCGCAAGGTGGCGAGCTGGCTGAAAGCCCGCCCGGAAATCCGCAAAGTCCTGCATCCCGCCTTCGATGACTGCCCTGGTCACGACAACTGGACGCGCGACTTCACTGGCGCCGGCGGCCTTTTCTCCGTGCTGTTCGATGAGAAATACACCGAGGAGCAAACTGACCGCTTCGTCGACTCGCTCGAACTGTTCGGCATCGGCTATAGCTGGGGTGGTGCGCACAGCCTGTGCATTCCCTACCGCATCCAGGCCATGCGCAAGAACTGGAAAGAGAAGGGCACCCTGGTCCGTTTCAACATTGGCCTCGAAGATCCAGACGACTTGATCGCCGACATCCAGCGCGCGTTGGCAACCATGTAGCTAGTTAGCTATCTATGCGATTGATCAATACTATGGCGTGCGCGTATTGATCGATGCTCTCTACTTGCTTACATTGGTCGGACATTAAGCAGGGGAGACCGTCATGCAAATTCTCAAGATTGCAGCAGGCGCCGTGCTGTGTGGCGCTACTTGTTTGATTTCCGCGGCGCCGCCAACCAGTTACATGCCCGTGGTGGCGAAGGAAGATTTCCAGACGACGTTCGAACGAATGAAGGCGGCGCGGGCTGGATTGCTGCGGGAGCAGGCGGCCTTCCTGGAAAGCCGGTATGACCTGGCGAACCGGCCTGCGAATGGCGTCACCATGTTCCGGGGCAAGCCAGTGCAGGAAGGCATACGGGTCAAACTGCCACGTGGCACCACTTGGGACAGGCTGGGCGCAATGAGCCCGGAGGAAATCCGCGACAAGGGCCTGTATCCGCAAGGTTTCCTGCCGCTGCCGCATCCGAATCATCCGGAAGGTGGCATGCTCTTCCCGCAGTTCCATATCGACGAAATCAAGAAGCAGGAGCAGCGCGACCTGAATCGCTTCGACCTGGCTTTCGACTTCCCCGATCACCTGCTGCCTGAATTCCCGGCGCCGATGTTCCTGACTACGCGTCCGGACCTGGGCGACGTATCGAAAGGCAAGCTGCTGACCATCGACAATTTCCACCAGATGTTCAACGGGATCCTCAATCCCAAGCAGCTGGAAGGCCTGCGCTTGTTGCTGACGCCATTCCCACAGCAGCAATTCAACCAGACAGAGGATCGGCGCTCGGAACGCCCAAGCCGCGGCGTGACTTGCTTCGACTGTCATGCGAACGGCCACACCAACGCATCAACCCACCTGGCCGGCGATGCGCGGCCGCAGGCGTTCCGGCACCGGATCGATACTCCATCACTGCGAGGCGTGAACCTGCAACGGCTGTTCGGCTCACAGCGCGCATTGAAATCGGTGGAGGATTTCACTGAATTCGAACAGCGTGCGGCTTACTTTGATGGCGACCCCGTGATCGCCACCAAAAAGGGCGTGAATGTCCTTGAGCGCGGAAGCCAGGTGCATTTCATGGCCGAATTCCAGGAGCTGCTGGACTTTCCCCCGGCGCCCAAGCTGGGCGTGACCGGCAAGCTCGATCCCCGCAAGGCCAATGAGCAGGAGTTGCGCGGGCAAGCGCTGTTCTTCGGCAAAGCGCAATGCGCAACGTGCCACATGCCGCCGCACTACAGCGACAACATGATGCACAACCTGCATACGGAACGCTTCTTCAAGCCGCACGAAGTGAAGGGCGCGATGATGGTGGGCGACGGCCCGATCAAGACTTTCCCGCTAAGGGGCATCAAGGAGTCGCCGCCCTACCTGCACGATGGGCGCTTGCTGACGCTCGAGGATACGGTGGAATTCTTCAACCTTATCCTCGAAACGAAAATGACAGCGGCAGAGAAGGCCGACCTGGTGGCCTTCCTGCGTACCTTATGAGTTGCCGACCGGGGCGTTGTTGTTGAGGGCAGTGATGCCCCGGATCAGGCGATAAATCTTCCACAGCCAGGCGCCGACCCAGACCATCCACGCAAGCGGAATTCCGAGCAAGGTGATGAAAAGCGCCCAGCCTACCGCGATCCACACCAGGTACCACCAGAATGAGCGGATCATCCAGCCGTGGTGGCTGTGGACGAAGGTGCCGGCGCTGTCGTCGCGCTTGACGTAATTCAGGATCAGCGGGATGAAGGAAGCCGCGCCGAGCGTAAAGAAGATGCTCAGGCCGTGGCCCAGGTAAAGCCAGAAGGCCCAGTCTTTTGCGGATCGGGTCTGGTTGTCGAAGACGAGTTCTTGCGCCATGTTCGCTCCTTACAGTTTGCGTCCGTCGTAATGCTGGACCGCGTATGAGTCCAGCTCAATGTCTTCCAGCACGCGGGCATTGACCGCTGCCATGAAGCCGCCACCGGGCGCAATTCCTTCGCCATAGGTGTGGATGCCGCACTTCGGGCAGAAGCGGTGCTTGATCACATGTTTGTTGAATTCGTAGGTTGCCTGGTCTTCTTCGGGCGTCAGCAGCTTCAGGCTGGTGCGCGGAATGAACCACATCAATGCGCCTTTGCGCTGGCAGATCGAGCAGTTGCAGGCTACCAGCCCTTCGATAGCGCCTTCTGCTTCGAATCTCACATTGCCGCAATGGCAGCTTCCCTTGTACAGCATTTTTCGCCTCCGGTTAGAATGATTAGCTTGGAGCTAATGATAATGTAATTGCAAGAGGAGTGGGCGAAATGGCGGGTCCGTTGCAGGGAATCAAAGTTATCGAGATTGGGACGCTGATTGCGGCGCCGTTTGCGGCGCGGCTGATGGCGGAGTTCGGGGCGGAAGTGATCAAGATCGAGGCGCCGGGTGAGGGCGATCCGATCCGCAAATGGCGCAAGCTGCACAAGGGGACCTCATTGTGGTGGTACCTGCAGTCGCGTAACAAGAAGTCCATCTCCATCAACCTGAAGGCGCCGGAAGGCATCGCGCTAGTCAAGCAATTGTGCGCTGACGCTGATGTGCTGATCGAGAACATGAAGCCGGGCGCACTGGAAAAGCTGGGCCTGGGCTGGGATGTGCTGCATGCGCTGAATCCCAAGCTGACCATGGTGCGGATCTCCGGCTATGGACAGACCGGCCCTTACAAGGACCGCCCTGGCTTTGGCGCCATCGGCGAGGCGATGGGCGGGATCCGCTATACGACGGGCGAGGCGGGCGGCGTACCGGCACGCGTGGGCGTGAGCCTTGGCGACTCGCTGGCATCCTTGCACGCTGTGATGGGCGCGCTGATGTCGGTGCTGCGCGTGAAGATGGGCAACGGCGACGGCCAGGTGGTCGACGTATCGCTTGTCGAGAGCGTGTTCAACCTGATGGAATCGCTGGTGCCGGAGTACGACTTGTTGGGCCATGTACGCGAGCGCAGCGGCGGTGCGCTGCCAGGCATTGCACCGTCCAATACCTACCCGACTCGTGACGGCTCGTACGTGGTCATCGCCGGTAATAGCAACCCGATCTACAAGCGCCTGATGCACGCAATTGGCCGCGCCGACATGGCGGAAGACCCGCAATTCGCGCAAAACGATGGCCGCGCGGCGCAGGAAAAGCTGATCGATGCTGCGATTGCCGGCTGGACTTCTGCGCATACGATTGACGAAGTGCTGGAAGTGCTGGAACGCGCCGAAGTGCCGGCGGGCCGGATCTATTCGGTCAAGGATATCGTCGCCGACCCGCACTACCAGGCGCGCGACATGCTGCTGGATACCGAGCTGCCGGATGGCGTGCATGTGAAAATGCCGGGCATTGTGCCCAAGCTGTCTGAAACGCCGGGCGAAGTACGCTGGCAAGGTCCGACGCTTGGCGAACATACTGACAGCGTGTTATCCGGCTTGGGCGTTG
>CAMLSG010000283.1 GCA_946482635.1 uncultured Duganella sp. | reverse complement strand
CCCCACCCGCTCTCCCGCGCTTCACACCGTGTTTTTTCACCGTGGGGGTCCCAAAACCCGGGCCCCCCCCATTTTACGGGTCACGTCCCCTTTTATTGCGACCCCGACTTTTGTTATGGTTGGAAGCCGTCGGCGGTGATTTCGAGGTTGGTGACTTCGCCATATTTGGTGGCGATCTTGCCGATCTCGGACGCTTTGCCGACCAGGACCATCTGCAGGTTCTTGCGCGGGAAGTGCTTTTCTACCAGTTGCTTGGCGCGCTCCGGCGTCAGGCTGTCGACGTCTTTCATGAAGTTGTCGATCTGGCTGCGTCCTACGTCGTTGGCGTACATGTCTCCCAGCAGGGAGGCCAGTTGTTCGCTGGTTTCGTAGCGCGGCGGGAATTGGCCCTTCACGTAGGCTTTGGCCGAATCCAGCGTCGCCTTGTCGATGCCTTTGCTCCACAGGCGGTCGTACGTCTTCAGCGCCAGGTCCAGCGCGGCTTCCGTTTTCGGCAGCGCGGTGAAGCTGGAGATCGAGAACGTGCCGGTTTGCGACAGGGTATTGAAGCCCGAATTGGCGCCATAGGTCAGGCCGGAGTTCACGCGCAGTTCGTCGTTCAGCCATGAGGTGAAGCGTCCGCCCAGCACCGTGTTCAGTACCTGAAGCGGCACGTAGTCGGGGTCATTGCGCGCGATGCCGGGGCCGCCGATCAGGAAGGTGGTTTCGATCGCGTCGGATTTGTTGACCACCCACACGCGTGCCTTGTCCGCTAGCACCGTGCCGTAGTTGGCGCGTTGCGGGGCGGGGCCTTCGGCTTTCCATTGGCCGAACAGGGCTTCCACTTTCTTGCGCATGTCGGCTGGATCGAAATCGCCGACCACCACCAGCGCCGCGTTGTCCGGGCGGAAGTAGCGCTGGTGGAAGGCCTTCACGTCGTCCTGCTTGAGCGCTGTCAGGCTGTTGACGGTACCCGACGATGGATTGGCGTACGCCGCATTCCCGAACAGCATGGCGCGGTAATAATTGCCGACCACCAGGCGCGGGCTTTCCTTGGCTTGCTTCAGGCCGTCCACCTTGCGCGCGCGCAGCTTGTCGAGCTCGGCCGCATCAAAGCTTGGCGCCTGGACCAGCTCTGCGAACAGCGGCAGCAGGGTGTCGGTGTCCTTGCGGGCGAAGTTGGCGGCGACGGTCGATTGCTCGACGCTGCCGCCGCCGGCCAGTACGGCGCCGCGGAAGTCGAAGGCCTGGTCGATTTCGGCCTTGCTATGTTTGGCGGAACCGAGCAGCACGCCGTCACCGGTCAGGTTGGCCAGGCCGGCTTGCTTGCCGTCGTTGACGGCGCCGGCTTTGACCACGGCGCGCACGGCGACCAGCGGCACGTCGTGGCGCTCCATCATGTACACGGTCAGGCCATTCGCCAGCTTGGCGGTTTCGAAGGCGGGCAGCTTGAATTCGGCCGCTTGTGCGGTGGCTGCGGCTGCGCCGGTGAGTACTACGGAAATCAGTTTCTTCATTGATCAGTCCTCCTTCGCGGCCAGCACGCCAATGGTGCGCGTCGATTTTTTCAGGTACTTGGCGGCGACGGCCTGAATGTCGGCCGTGGTCAGCTTTTCGTAGGCGGCCGGGGCGTCAAAGGCTTTCTTGAAGTCGCCGTTGAAGACCTCATAGTTGCCCAGCAATTGCGCCTTGCCGTTGATGGTTTCCTGCAGGCGGTAGATGCCCAGCAGGCGCGAATTCTTCACCTTCTGCAGTTCTTCTTCGCTCACGCCTTCCTTCGCAACCTTGTCGATCGCCTCCAGCATGGCTTTTTCGATCGTCGCAGGTTCCACGCCGGCGGCGGCCACGGTCATGATGTACAGCAGGCCCGGGTCGAAACCGTCGCTGCTGTTGGCGCCGACGCTGGTCGCCAGCCGGGTTTCCACCAGGGCCTTGTACAGGCGCGATGTCTTGCCTTCGGTGAGCACGGATTGCAGCACATCCAGCGCGTAGGTATCGGCGGATGCGCGTTCCGGCACCTTGTACGCCACGATCAGGTTGGCGGAGGTCGCGGACGGCTTGGCGACGAACAGGCGGCGTTCGCCTTTCTGTTCTGGCTCCACGGTACGCACGGCCGGCGGCGCTGCGCGTTTCGGGATGCTGCCCATGTATTTGGTGGCCAGCTTCTTCACGTCGTCGACCTTGACGTCGCCGACGATCACCGACACCGCATTGTTCGGCGCGTAGTAAGTGCGGAAGTAGTTCTGCAGGTCTTGCTGGGTCCAGGCCTTGATGTCCGATTCCCAGCCGATGGTCGGGATGGCGTAAGGGTGGGCCACGAAGGCGACGCTGTCCAGTTCCTGCACCAGCATCTGGACGTTGGAATTCTCAAGGCCGGTGCTGCGTTCGGACAGCACCACGCCGCGCTCGCTCTCCACCATCTTCGGGTCGATCGACAGGTGCGCGATACGGTCGCCTTCCAGCTTGAAAATGGTCTCCAGCGAAGAGGCCGGGAACCAGTCCTGGTACACCGTCACGTCGCTGTTGGTGTAGGCGTTGTTGGAGCCGCCGTTGGCTTCCATGGTGCGGTCGAACATTTTCGGGCCGTAGTGCTTCGAGCCGTTGAACATCATGTGTTCAAAGAAGTGCGACAGGCCGGTGGTGCCAGGCGCTTCGTTACGCGAGCCGACCTTGTAGAAGGTGTACATGGTCGCATTCGGGATGCTTGAACTTTCCAGCACAATGAACTTCATGCCGTTGTTCAGCGTGAAGGTCTTGACCTGGTCGGCCGTCAATGCGGCCTGGGCGTACGAAGCGGCCGCGTAGGCCAGCACCGCTGCCAGAAGTTTCAACTTCATCGGGGTGTCCTTTTTATGAAAGAAGTTGCCGGAAGAATACTAGATCCATAGAAGAAACGCTAATTTTTCAGGAAGGGCTAGAATGGGTCAGGAGCCGAGATCCCGATGAATGCGCCGAACACCCTGAAGGCTGAGTTGGGCATGGCCAGCGTCACTTTTCCGCTAGTCGGGATTGGTGCGTCGGCGGGAGGCCTGGCGGCGCTGGAACGCATGCTGCCGGGCTTGCCGGCACAACCCGGTTTCTCCATTGTGGTCATCATGCATTTGTTGCCGGACCACCCCAGCCAGTGCGCCGAAGCCTTGCAGCGCTTCAGCAAGATGCCGGTGTCGCAGGTGACGCAGCACCCCACCGAGGTGCTGGTCAACCACATCTACGTGATTGCGCCCGGCACGCTGCTGAAAGTGGAAGACCGCTACCTGTTCATTGACGAAGCAAATGCCGGCCACACCACGCTGGGCGCCATCGATTACTTTTTCCATTCACTGGCCTTGTCGCACCGCCAGCGCGCCGTGGGCGTGCTGCTGTCGGGCATGGGGCATGATGGTTGCGGCGGCCTTGCGGCCTTGCGCGAGCAGGGAGGCACCACCATTGTCCAGTTGCCGCAAGATGCGCAATTCGGCACTTTGCCGCAGGCGGCAATCAAGGCCAGCCAGGCCGACATCATCCTGCCGGCCAACGATATCTCGGCGCGCCTGCTGATGCTGTGCGATGCCGCTGCCAGCCCCGTCCTGGTGGGCGACGGCACGGAGGCGGAAGCCGAGGCGCAAGCCTTGCAGGAAGTGCTGGAAATGGTGCATCAACATACCGGGCACGATTTCCGCCACTACAAGCGGCCGACCATCCAGCGCCGCCTGGAGCGCCGCCTGCACCTGCACGGGGTGCACAATGTGGCGGCCTACCGCACGCTGATGGCCAATGATGGCGACGAAGCGCGCAGGCTGATGAAGGACTTGCTGATCGGCGTGACCGGTTTCTTCCGCGACCGGCTGGCGTTTGAAAAATTGCGCGAGACGGTGCGGCCGGCCATGCTGGAGGCGCGCGCCAAGGGCGATTTCCGGGCCTGGGCTGCCGCCTGTTCGACCGGGCAGGAGGCCTATTCGCTGGCGATGCTGCTGGCCGATGCGGCACGCAATATGAGCGATCCGCCGCGCATCCATATTTTTGCTTCCGATATCGATGAGCAGGCGCTGGGCGTGGCACGAGCCGGTTTGTATCCGGCGACCATCCAGGACGAGGTGCCGCAGGACAGCCTGGAGCGGTATTTTGTGCGCTCCGGTAAGCAATTCCGCGTGCGCCAAACCTTGCGCGAACTGATCACCTTTGCCAGCCATAACCTGTTGCGCGATCCTCCATTCTCCGACCTTGACCTTGTGAGTTGCCGCAACTTCATGATCTATCTGGATCGGGCAATGCAGCGGCATGTGCTGCAACGCTTCCACTTCAGCCTGGGGCGCGGCGGCATCCTCTTCCTCGGCAATGCTGAGACGGCAGGGAGCGTGCCGGAACTGTTTTCGCAGCTTGATCGCACGCACCGGATTTACCGCGCGCGTGTCATTCAAGGACGCCCGCAGGTGGCGGAGCCCGGCACCGAGGCACTCGCTACGGCAGAAGCACAAATGCCGGCCTTGCGCCACCGCGTCAGCTTCGCCCACGTGCCAACCGGTGCCGGCGCCGCACAGCCGCACCACCTTTCGCTCGACGAGTTGCGTGACCGACTTTCGCAAGCGGAAAGCGGCTGCGAAGAACTGCAGTCGCATAACGAGGAGCTATCCACCGTCAACGCCGAGCTCAAGGCGCGGCTCGACGATAGCGGACGGGCGCACGACGACCTGGCCAACCTGATCGCTTCAGTCGACCTGGCCACCATCTTTGTCAGCCCCGACCTGACAGTCAAGCGTTTCACGCCGCGCGCTGCCGGCATTTTCAACCTGATCCCGCGCGACGTCGGCCGCAGCCTGCTGGACATTACGCACCGGCTGGAATATCCCCAGCTCAAGGAGGACGTAGCCGCCACATTTGGCAACCTGCAGCCGTTGGAGCGGGAGGTGGCCGCCACCGATGGCCGCCACTATATCGTCCGGGTGCGGCCTTACCGCACCGGGGACGACGTGATTGCTGGCGCGGTGATGACTTTCTTCGACATCAGTCGCCGCCGTGCAGCCGAGGAGGAGGCGCGCGCCATGGCCGGCGACCAGGAATTTCTGCTGCAGCTGGGCGACGTCCTACGCCCCCAGGCGGACCCGATGCAGGTGCTGCTACTCGGCTGCCGCATGCTGGGCGAGCGGCTGGCGGTGCCGCAACTGGCTTTCGCGAGGATCCAGTCCGGCCGCTACACCGTGCTGCCGGGCCATGCGGCGGGTGTGCCGGCGCTGCACGGCGCGGGAGCGGTGGAGGCGCTGGGGCAGCAGGCGCTGGCATGCTGGCGCGCCGGCGAAACAACGGTGGAAGCGGACCTGTCGCATGCCGTCGAAGGTGACCTGGCTGCGCTTGCCGGCAGGCGCGGCGCTTTGCTGGGGGCCGCCTGCCGCAAGGGAGAGCAGTGGCTGGGCTTTTTCCTCGCATGCCAGGCGGCTGCGCGTGAATGGAGTACGACAGAAATCGGTCTGTTCGCCGAGGCGGTTGCCCGCATCGGCGTGGAATTCGAGCGGGCCCGCTCGCAAGCCGCCTTGCTCGCCAGCGAAAACCGCCTGCGCGACCTGCTGCGCGGGATCGCCAAAGTATGCTGGGAAGCTGATGCCAGCGGCAAGGACGGCGAGGACTGGCTTGAGGCCATCCATCCCGACGACC
>CAMLSG010000282.1 GCA_946482635.1 uncultured Duganella sp. | reverse complement strand
GCGGCACCATCAAGCGCCTGGAACTGCTGAAGCACAAGGGCAGCGCCGATCCGGGTTGGCTGAATGGCTGCTTCGGCCTGTTCGAGTTCTGCAAACCTAAGGGTGGCAACAACACCGAAGTGCTGTTCAGCGAGAACGGCAAGCATATCTACCTGGGCGAAACCGGCCTGGTGAACGCGCCTAACCTGCCGAACCACCAGACTCCATTCGTGGCCCAGCCGGGCGCGCGCGTGCTGAACGACGCCAACCAGGTCAAACTGGTGCTGGAAGCGGAGCAGGGCGGCGTCAAGCTGGTGAAGACCTTCACCTTCAAGAAGGGCGACTACGTGGTGGACGTGCAGCATACCGTCACCAACACCGGCGCCGCGCCGGTGAGCCCTCAGCTCTACCTGCAGTTGAAGCATGACGGCACGCCGCCGGAAGGTTCGGGCTTCATGAACCCATCGTTCATCGCCCCGACCATGTACACCTCGGAGAGCCACTATAAGAAGTACGAGTTCAAGCAGATCGAGAAAGATGCCAAGTCGCTGGCGGAAGATCCCAAGTTCAAGCCTGGCCACGTGACCGAGGCAAAGGACGGCTGGGTCGCGATTGCGCAGCACTTCTTCGTGTCCGCTTTCGTGCCGCAGGATAAGCTGGAGCGCACTATCTTTACCAAGAAAGAAGGCGACAACCTGTACTCGATCGGCGTCGTGCAGCCGCTGGGCACCCTGGCGCCAGGCGCTTCTGTGACCAACAATGCCCGCCTGTACTCCGGCCCGCAAGACACCGACACCCTGAAGCAAGTCACCGAAGGCCTGGACCTGGTCAAGGACTACGGCTGGCTGGCAATCGTGGCACGCCCGATGTGGGCCGCAATGGCCGCCATCCACTCCGTGGTTGGCAACTGGGGCTGGACCATCATCGCCTTCACCGTGGCGATCAAGCTGCTGTTCTTCCCGCTGTCCGCCGCTTCCTTCCGCTCGATGGCGAAGATGAAGACCGTGACGCCGAAGATGACCGCCATCCGCGAGCGCTACAAAGGCGATCCGCAGAAGATGAACCAGGCCATGATGGAGCTGTACAAGACCGAGAAGATCAATCCTCTCGGCGGCTGTCTGCCGATCCTGGTGCAGATGCCGGTGTTTATCGCCCTGTACTGGGTGCTGAACGCGTCGGTTGAAATGCGCGGCGCTCCATGGGCGCTGTGGATCACCGACCTGACCCAGCACGATCCGTGGGCGATCCTGCCGATCCTGTACGCGATCTCGATGTACATCACCACCCGCCTGAACCCGCAGCCTGCGGATCCGGTGCAGGCCAAGATGATGATGTTCATGCCGATTGCCTTCTCGGTCATGTTCTTCTTCTTCCCGTCCGGCCTGGTGCTGTACTGGGTGGTGAACAACCTGCTGTCGATTGCGCAGCAGTGGGTGATTACCAAAAAACTTGAAGTTGGCGTCGCCAAGTAAGTAACGAAAAGCCCGCGCCAGACGCGGGCTTTTTTTAAACCGGTAAACCGCCGAAGCCCCAGGCCGCGGAGCAGACAGTGTCAGACCCTGTGGGTCTGACACAGGTTTACCGGTTTTAGAGAATAAAATCATCAAATGAACCTAGACTCCTCCCCCATCGCAGCAATCGCCACCGCCCCCGGCCGCGGCGGCATCGGCGTCGTGCGCGCATCCGGCAAGAACCTGCAGGCACTGGCAAAAGCTCTGTTCAAAGACACAGACCTCAAGCCCCGCCACGCGACCTACATCCCCTTCACGCAAGCCGACGGCACCGTGATCGACCAGGGCATCGCGATCTGGTTCAAAGCCCCGCACTCCTACACCGGCGAAGACGTGATCGAGCTGCAAGGCCACGGCGGCCCGATCGTCCTGCAAATGCTTCTGCAACGCGTACTGGAAGCCGGCGCCGAGCATGGCCTGCGCCTGGCCGAGCCCGGCGAATTCACCCGCCGCGCCTACCTGAACGACAAGCTGGACCTGGCCCAGGCCGAAGCCGTGGCCGACCTGATCGACGCCTCCACCGAAGCCGCAGCAAAATCCGCCAGCGCAAGCCTGAGCGGCGCCTTCTCCCAAACCATCCACGCGCTGGTGGAGCGCGTCACCCACCTGCGCATGCTGGTCGAAGCCACGCTCGACTTCCCGGAAGAAGAAATCGACTTCCTCGAAAAGTCCGACGCGCGCGGCCAACTGAAAGGCATCGTCGAAGCCCTCGACCACGTGTTCAAGCAAGCCTCGCAAGGAGCGCTGCTGCGTGAAGGCCTGAACGTGGTGCTGGTCGGCCAGCCGAACGTGGGCAAGTCCTCACTCCTGAACGCACTGGCCGGCGCCGAAGTCGCCATCGTCACGCCAATCGCCGGCACCACCCGCGACAAGGTCAGCGAAACCATCCAGATCGAAGGCATCCCGCTCAACATCATCGACACCGCCGGCATCCGCGGCCATGATGAAGCGGTGGACGTAGTGGAGCGCATCGGCATCGAACGCACTTGGGGCGAAGTGGGCAAGGCCGACGTCATCCTGCACCTGCTGGACGCCGATCACGGCCCGACCCGGCATGACGAAACCATCGTCGCCAACTTCCCGCAAGGCGTGCCGGTGCTGCGCATCTGGAACAAGATCGACCTGTCCGGCCACAAGGCATCGGTCGACCAGATGCCGGATGCAACGCACATCTACCTGTCCGCCAACGAGAAAACCGGCATCGACCTGCTGCGCGGAGAACTGCTGCGCATCGCCGGCTGGCAGCAGACCGGCGAGTCGCTATATCTCGCGCGTGAACGCCACCTGATCGCCTTGCGCAACGCGGCAAAGCATCTCGATTACGCCGGCCAGCACGCCGCGCAAACCGACCAGTCGCTGGACCTGTTCGCAGAAGAACTGCGCCTGGCGCAAGTGCAGCTCTCCACCATCACCGGCGAGTTCTCCTCAGACGACCTGCTGGGCGTGATCTTCTCGCGCTTCTGCATCGGCAAATAATGGCAATACGGCCGAGAGGGCGCTTCCATCACTGGCGCTCTCGCGGATTTCTTGCCCATATGTGGTAGCCGCTTACCACGTTCAGCAATTTATACTGTTCGGCGAGCAGCAAATCGCGACGATCCTGGCTCTCCATACTGTCTTTCAGCACAACGACCGAAACATCGAGCTCGTGGAGAGCGACACGCACTTTAGCAAGATCCTGGGGCGCATTGTTGGTAACAAAGCCGTTCAAGGCATACCTGGAGGCGTATTCAGCCTCGCCGAATGCTAGCCTTTCCATATCCAGATACATTCTTCTTGTGCTGATTAAGCGTGAATGATTCTCGAATCGGGAAATGATGCCGGCTATTTCATCTGGCGCCAGAACGCGTCCTTCATCGCTCAAACTCATTGTGGCTTTTACGACGGCCAATTCGTCCGCAGAAAGCTTCCATTTCGCAAAACTCGTAATTTCACCAATATTTTCTTTTCGAAGAGTATTGAACGGCAGCGAATAGATTCCCAGTAATACAACAATCAGGAACAATGGCAGACGCACCAACAACGATAAACGTTGTTCAAAAAGCTCGGCCACAATCATTCCCAGCGCTATGCCCGCAAAGATCAAAATCGGCAATGCCCAGACTACTCGCCAATAGACGAGCGGGGTAGTAATATGCCGCGATATAAAATCCGATAAGAATGGATTCAAATAGACGGCAAATAACAGCAGGGCAGGGACAGCAAGGCGCCATCGCGTTATAGTGTCTTTAGCAAGGACCGGGCCGGCCAGTAACAGGAATCCGACCAGGTATTGTTGATGTTTGCCGAATACCGATAGCCAAACTCCCGATGCTGGATCAGTCTCCGCAACTTCCGTAAAGTATCCTTTGGCAGTCAAGGCAACGTTTATCAGATAAGGCAGGGGTATCAATAATACTCCCAGCGCATACAGAAACTTCCTGGAATTGCCGTTTCGAACCAGCAAAATGTTTGACATTAGCGCCGTGAACCCAACCACCGGCCCCATCAGCATGCCGAAGTTCGTCAGGCCGATAGAAGAAACCTGGCAGCAGCCGAGCAAAAACAGGTCGGCTTTTGTTCCGCGGCCAGAGCAATATCGTGCGGTCAGATAAAAAATTGCTGGAACAAGCGCCGACAAGAATACTGCTTTGCCCTGAAAAATACGTCCGAATGAGAAATTGGCCGGGCTACGATGCATTTCCCCGAGCAATAGGATAAGTGCAATAGCAAGGCAACCGGTTAAGACCCAATGTTTCGGAGTGATTTCTTTCGCCAGTAGAAAATTGGCCAAAACGCTGACCGTCATCCAAAGTGGCAGGAAGAAGATATAGTAGAAATCAATGGCAGGCACTGAAAATAGATGGCCAGCAGCCCCTGAGAGTACTTCGAATGAAGCAAAGCGATAGCTTGGAAACACTAACGGCAGTGTCGCCTCACCTAGCATGGGTTCGCCCAAGGTAAATGCCTGGGCAGGATGGGACGAGGAAAATGCCGCAACTGCAGCGTAATACGAGTCGTCCAGGTCGCTTCTGGAAATGGCAAGCGATAACGCCACCATCGCCAATACGGTCAGCGTAACAATTAAATAGTCAACTCTGCTAACTCGTGAAGCGTCTACCCTGTATTCGCCACTAACGCCTTCATTTTTACGATAAAGACATATGGCCAGTAGTAATAGGGACGAAACCCAGAAGGCATTCCACGAGAGGTGTAAGATGACAGGGATAGCAACCAGTGCTCCCAGCATATATGTCGGTATTTTCGGCCGTGCCACCCCGTGCATGGCAGACGAGCCATCACTCATGGCGTAGCGATTCTCCCTTAGCCTCAAGTAAAAGGCGGACAGGGCGAACAATAAAATGGGGAATATCAGCAGGCCTACATTTAAACCATAACCTAGTAATGAGCCAAGATGACTGGTAAGAGTCCATCCTGAGAAAAATATTAAAAATGCAGTTAGCACAAGATGCATATTAAATGTCCCTACTTCTATTCGCGATTTTGTAGATTTATGTCGCTTAGCATTATTTATATAAATGGAAGCGCAAAGGCAATTCCAGCGCAGATAAGCACATCGGCAGTAGCTGTTGGTCGTAACCAGCCCAGCCCTGCCAACACATTTTTGCTACCTGGAAAAAGTTCGAAAGCATCATAGCCGTTTCTTGCGATGAATGAAATTGTCATGGACTTGTGCCATCCCTATGGATGCTGCTGTAAGCGCAGCTATGGCGCGTGGACGAGATGAAGGCCCGCGTCGCCGATTTCGAAAGGGCGCGACGGTTGCATCGAGCGCTATCGGGAAGCGGGAACGCTTGGCAGCGGCCATTGAAGGGCATGAACCGAAAGCAAACTGTGATGACCGTTGATGCAGTCCCCACTTCGTCAGCACTACACAAGATGAATCGGTACGCGCCTTGTCGCACAAAGGGCCGGTGCAAGAATGGCTGTGGCAGCGACAACGAGCGCGTAATGATCATGCGCTTGTTGAATCGCAAAGTATCCTGACGAACCTATCGTGCTCACGCTTCCCATTGGAATATTTATGTTTCTTTTGGTGCGCTGACGCACGTTGCGTCCCTCATGCCACTGATTTAATCCTGCTATTATTTTGTTGAGGCAGGTCATGCTCCTGTCT
>CAMLSG010000281.1 GCA_946482635.1 uncultured Duganella sp. | reverse complement strand
CCAGAATGCGCGCGCCTCCTCATGCGGGCATGGCAGTTCGAAGCCGACACTGGCGCCGGCCAGCACGCACGCGCGCAATACATCCGCCAGTTGATCGGCATGCGCCAGCAGCCCGGCGCCATCCAGTTCTTCTATGGTTCGCATATCGCAATCAGGTAATGGGCCGCGTCGGGGCCGGGACAGGAAAAGCGCGTCGCACCATGCAGGTGGAAGCGCAGGCAGTCGCCCGGCTGCAGCCGGTGCGTGTTGCCGTCGATGGTGTAATCCAGCACGCCGGACAGCATCCACATATGCTGCTCCAGGCCGCGCACCGGCGCTTGCGCGTAGTCGATCACGGCGCCGGGCGGCAGCCGTCCTTCGATCATCTCCGCCTTGAAGCCGCGTGCCGGCGGCGACACCATGCGCCGCACGAAGCCGGTCGCCGGGTCGTGCCACTCGGGCTGCTCGCCGCGCCGGATCAACTGTACCGGCGCCTGCTCCACCTCGGCGATCAGGCGCGACATCGGCATGCCATAAACAGCGCACAGCTTGCCCAGCATTTCAGCGGTCGGGCTGGTTTCGCCGCGCTCCAGGCGCGACAGGGTGGCGCGGCTGATGCCGCTTTGCGCCGCCAGTTCTTCCAGCGACAGCGCGCGCTCTTCGCGCAAACCGGCCAGGCGCCGCACCAGGCGGCCGTCGAATGAATTTCCCATAAATGGGAATATATCCCAAATTTGAGAACTTGTAAGCAAAATAAAGGGGCGCCGCAGCGCCCCTTCGGGAATTACATGATGTGCTTGCCGACCCACCACGCCACCGCCGCAACGAAGGCGGAAGCAGGAATGGTAAAGATCCAGGCCCATACGATATTGCCCGCCACGCCCCAGCGCACGGCCGACATCTTCTGTGCCGAACCCACGCCGACGATCGCGCCGGTGATGGTATGGGTGGTGGAAACCGGCACGCCCCAGAAGGATGCCATCAGCAGGGTGATCGCACCGCCGGTTTCGGCGCAGAAGCCGCCCACCGGTTTCAGCTTGGTGATCTTCTGGCCCATGGTCTTGACGATACGCCAGCCGCCAAACAGCGTGCCGAACGAGATCGCGCCGTAGCAGGCCACGATAACCCACACCGGCGGCGCTGCGTCGCCGGCAGCCACGTGGCCGGAAGCGATCAGCAGCATCCAGATGATGCCCATGGTTTTCTGCGCGTCGTTGCCGCCGTGGCCCAGCGAGTAGCCGGCTGCGGACAGCAGCTGCAGGCGGCGGAACCAGCCGTCCACCTTGCGCGGGGTCGACTTCACAAAGACCCACGACACGATCAGCATGATCAGCGAGCCAAGCACAAAGCCCAGCAGCGGCGCCACGACGATGAACACCACGGTCTTGATCAGGCCGCCGGAGATCAGCGCGCCGGTACCGGACTTGGCCACCGCTGCACCCACCAGGCCGCCGATCAGGGCGTGCGAGGACGAGGAAGGAATGCCGTAATACCAGGTGATCACGTTCCAGACGATCGCCCCTATCAGCGCGCCGAAGATCACGTAATGGTCGATCACCGAGGGTTCGATGGTTCCCTTGCCGATGGTGGTCGCCACTTTCAGGCCGACCACGAAGATGGCAATGAAGTTGAAGAAGGCAGCCATCATCACGGCGGTCTGCGGTTTCAGCACGCCGGTGGACACCACCGTGGCGATCGCATTCGCGGCGTCGTGGAAGCCGTTCATGAAGTCGAACACCAGTGCGAGGAAGACCAATGCCCCCAGCGCCCAGATGCTAATTTCGAGGTTGCTCATGAAATGATCTTTTAAATTATGCGTTTTCGACGATGATGCCTTCGATGATGTTGGCAACATCTTCGCAGCGGTCGGTGACGGTTTCCAGGATCTCGTAGATAGCCTTCATCTTGATCAGGTTGCGCACGTCCGGCTCGTCGCGGAACAGCTTGGACATGGCGGCGCGCATCACGTGGTCGGCGTCCGATTCCAGGCGGTCGATTTCTTCGCAGATGCCGACGATCTTGGAGGCGTTGTCCATGTTCGACAGCAGGGCCACCGCATCCTTGACCTTTTCGGTGCAAGCCAGGACCAGTTCAGCCAGGCGCTTGGCTTCCGGGGTGACGGAATGCAGGTCGTACAGCGACACGGTCTGGGCGGCGTCTTCCATCAGGTCCAGGATGTCGTCCATCTTGGTGATCAGCTTGTGGATATCGTCGCGGTCCAGCGGGGTGATGAAGGTCTTGTGCAGCAGGTCTACCGCCTGGTAGGTGATCTTGTCAGCCTGTTTTTCGATGCTTTCGATGGCATGGACACGGTTTTCCAGGTCGTCGAAATTGGCCATCAGGCCCAGCATCTCTTTGGCGCCCTTCACGCAAAGTTCGGCATGCTGGTTAAACATGTCAAAGAATTTGCCCTCCGAGGGCATCAAGCGTCCAAACATTTTTGTTCTCCGTTGGTTGATTCGTAGATACTGCAGCATGGCCACCCAGCGTGGCCCGCCTGGTAATCAGTCGCCTTGGTAGATCGACAGGTTACCGGTGTAATTGCCAAACTTGGTGTACGCACCGATCCAGGTCAGGCGCACCGCACCGATTGGACCGTTACGCTGCTTGCCGATAATGATCTCGGCGGTACCTTTATCCGGCGAGTCCGGGTTATAGACCTCGTCGCGATACAGGAAAATGATCACGTCCGCGTCCTGCTCGATAGCGCCGGATTCGCGCAGGTCGGACATGACGGGACGTTTATTGGGACGTTGTTCCAGCGAGCGGTTCAGCTGGGAAAGCGCAATGACGGGGCAATGCAGCTCTTTGGCCAGGCCCTTCAGGGAACGCGAGATCTCGGAGATCTCGGCCGAGCGGTTGTCGCCCGGCTGGCTGCCCTGCATCAGTTGCAGGTAGTCGACCACGATCAGGCCCAGCTTGCCGCATTGGCGGGCCAGGCGGCGCGCACGGGCGCGCATCTCGATCGGGTTCAGTGCCGGGGTCTCGTCGATGTAGACCTGGGCTTCATTCATTTTCTGGATGGCGTGCGTCAGGCGCGGCCAATCCTCGTCGATCAGTTTGCCGGTACGCAGGCGGTGCTGGTCCAGCAGGCCGACGGAACCGAGCATACGCATCGCCAGCTGCACGCCGCCCATCTCCATCGAGAACACGGCGACCGGCAGGCCGGCTTCCACCGCCACGTTTTCGGCGATGTTCATGGAGAAGGCGGTCTTGCCCATGGAAGGACGGCCGGCCACGACGACCATATCGCCCGGCTGCAGCCCCGATGTCATTTTATCCAGGTCGGTCCAGCCGGTCGGCACGCCGGTGATCTCGGAGCTGGAATCGCGCGAATACAGTTCGTCGATACGCTCCACCACCTGGGTCAGCAGCGGCTGCACCGGCAGCCAGCCGGCGGCGCCGCGCGAACCGGCTTCGGCGATGGCGAAAATCTTTGCTTCCGCCTCGTCCAGGATCTGCTTCACGTCTTTGCCCTGCGGGCTGAAGGCGTTGCCCGACACTTCGTCGGCCACGGTAATCAGCTTGCGCAGCACGCCGCGGTCACGCACGATTTCCGCATAGCGGCGGATATTCGCGGCCGAAGGGGTGTTCTGTGCCATGGCGTTCAGGTAGGCCATGCCGCCCACCTCTTCCGCCTTGCCCAGCATGCTCAGGGCCTCGAACACGGTCACCACGTCGGCCGGCTTGCCCGAGTTAATCAGGCGAACCATCTGCTCGAAGATGATGCGGTGGTCGTAGCGATAGAAGTCTTCCGCATTCATGAAGTCCGCAATACGGTCCCACGCCGCGTTGTCACGCAACAAACCACCGATGACAGATTGCTCTGCCTCGATCGAGTGCGGCGGGATGCGGAGGGAATCGACTTGTGGGTCGGACTGGGGTGCGGCGTTCATGGCGCGCATTATACCTGCTTCGGCAACGCCGTAATAATCCCTGAAAATAAAAAAAGCCGGGCGAACCCGGCTTTTTTGCTGTATTTACGACGCTGATTAAGCAGCTTCGCCAACAACAGCCACGGTCACTTCTGCGACCACGTCGGTGTGCAGGGCAACAGCCACTGGGAACTCGCCGGTGGTCTTCAGAGGACCGGTTGGCAGGCGCACAGCGGACTTTTCCACTGCGAAGCCGGCTTTGGTCAGGGCTTCAGCGATGTCGAAGTTGGTCACGGAACCGAACAGACGGCCGTCAACGCCGGCTTTCTGCGAAACGGTCACGGTCATGCCGTTCAGCTTTTCGCCTTGGGCTTGGGCAGCGGCCAGCTTGGCGGCAGCAGCTTTTTCCAGTTCGGCGCGCTTGGCTTCGAATTCAGCAACAGCAGCAGCGGTAGCGCGGCGTGCCAGTTTCTGAGGGATCAGGAAGTTACGGGCGTAGCCGTCTTTCACTTTCACCACGTCGCCCAGGTTGCCGACGTTAACAACTTTTTCCAGCAGGATGATTTGCATATTAATTCTCCAGGATCTCTGATCTGATCGCTAATTAAGCGTGGTGCAGATCGGTGTATGGCAGCAGGGCCAGGTAGCGGGCGCGCTTGATCGCGGTGTCAACTTGGCGCTGGTAGTGCGCCTTGGTGCCGGTCAGGCGTGCTGGCATGATCTTGCCGTTTTCCTGGATGAAATCTTTCAGGGTGTCTACGTCTTTGTAGTCCACTTGCTCAACGCCAGCGGCGGTGAAGCGGCAGAACTTCTTGCGCTTGAACAGTGGGTTTTGTTGCTTGCGCTTTTCTTTCAGCTTGAGCTTGTTTTTGTCGAACTTTTTACCGAATGCCATTTTAGGCTCCTGTATTTAAAAATTGCGCTGTTTAAACAGCACGAAAATCAATGATGTGAAACACCAGGGTTCTGCTATTGCGGTTCTTCTTGGCCAGGAAACCGGTGAACTCGTACAAGCCTCCAAGGGGCGCCTGACTGAATCGTTTTGACAACTCGCCTGCCGCAACGGCAGGGATCTCAAACTCGGTCAGTCGGGCAATGCCTGCCTCTGTCTGCTGCGAACTGTGCTGCAAGCTTGCATTCACAATCGGCAGGCCGGCCGGGGTGTAACGAATTTCATCCCGTTCGGCGATCAGGGCGGTAACCCGGAGCTGGTTGTACAGACCGTCTCCTGTCAGGAATTAGGCCGCTGCAGGAGCTGCTGGGGCTTCGGCGCGATGGCTCTTGGCCGCGTCTTCACGCTGAACCGACTTCATCATTGGCGAAGGAGCGGTTTCCGCTTTCTTCATCTTGACGGTCAGGTGACGCAGCACGGCATCATTGAATTTGAATGCGGTTTCCAGCTCAACCAGGGTCTCGTTGTCGCATTCGATGTTCAGGCAGATGTAGTGTGCCTTGGCCAGTTTCTGGATCGAGTAAGCCATTTGACGGCGGCCCCAATCTTCAACACGGTGCACGTTACCGCCGCGCGAGGTCACGCTGGTCTTGTAACGTTCGATCATCGCGGGCACTTGCTCGCTTTGGTCCGGGTGGACGATAAATACGATTTCGTAGTGACGCATTAATAACTCCCTTAAGGACTGTGAATATAGCCCACCCCGGCGTCAAGACGGGTGTGGGAAGAGGTAAGCCCGCAAGCATAGCAGACTTTGCCGGCCGGCTCAAGGTTTACTGATGGCGCGCAAAGCCCCCTGCCCGCTGGGCTGGCATGCTGGGCCATGGACCAGTTCGA
>CAMLSG010000280.1 GCA_946482635.1 uncultured Duganella sp. | reverse complement strand
GTACTTGCCTTCGCTGCCCTTCAGCTTCATCTCCGGCGGCAGGCCGGAAATCCATTCGACCAGCTTGTGGTCCAGCAGCGGCACCCGCACTTCCAGCGCGTGCGCCATCGAGGCGCGGTCGACCTTGGTCAGGATGTCGCCCGGCAGGTAGGTCTTCATGTCCAGGTACTGGATCATCGACAGCGGATCGTCGGTCGGCGACCTGGCCGCATGGCCGCGCATCACGTCGATCGCGCTGTACCCTTGCAGGCCGGCGCGGAACTTCGGCGAGAACAGGCGCGCGCGCATGGCGTCCGACATGATCGACACGCCGTGGAAATAGCCTTCCACCAGGTCGCGCGACAGCGCTTCGAAAGTGGTCTTGGCGCGGAACACGCGCGGCGCCCAGTCGGCCTTCGGATACACCCGGCCCAGGGTGCCGAACACCGGCTTGCGCAGCGCTTCCGGGATGCGCCCGCGCACGCTCTGCTCCGCCATCGCGTAGCGGTAGCGGCGGTAGCCGGCCAGGTTTTCGTCGCCGCCATCGCCCGACAGCGCCACCGTGACGCGCTTGCGCGCCAGCTGGCACACGCGGTAGGTCGGGATCGCCGAGCTGTCGGCGTACGGCTCGTCGTACAGGTGGGCCAGGGTGTCGAGCAGGCCGTAGTCGTCGGTGTCGACGGTTTCCACGAAGTGGTCGGTCTGGTACAGCTGCGCCACCTGCTGCGCGTATTCCGACTCGTCGAAAGCCTTGTCCTTGAAGGCGATCGAGCAGGTATGCACGGCGCCTTCGTCGAGGCCGGCCATCATCGCCACCACGGCGGACGAATCGACGCCGCCGGACAGGAAGGCGCCCAGCGGCACTTCGGCCACCAGGCGGATCTTGACCGCCTCGCGCAGGCGCTCCACCAGCTCGCCCTGGGCGTCGCTCTCGGTCATCTTTTCGTGCAGCTTGAACGGCACGTCCCAGAACTGCTCCGGCGCGGCCAGCGGCGCGCCGACTTTCTGGACCAGGCGGAAGCCGGGCGAGAGCTTCAGCGCGCCCTTGTAGATGGTCTTCGGTTCCGGCACATAGCCGTAGGCGAAATAATCCTCCACCGCCTGCGGGTCGATCTCGCGCGGCAGCGAAGGATGCATGCGCAGCGCCTTCAGTTCCGAGCTGAAGGCGAACCAGCCGTCCGGCGTCATGGCGTAGTACAGCGGCTTGACGCCCAGGCGGTCGCGCGCCAGGAACATCACCTGCTTGTTGCGGTCCCACAGGCCGATGGCGAACATGCCGCGGAAATGGTGCACGCAGTCCTCGCCCCATTCTTCCCAGGCGTGCACGATCACTTCGGTGTCGCTCTTGGTCTTGAAGGTGTGGCCGAGCGCCTTCAGCTGCGCGGTCAGTTCGCGGTAGTTGTAGATCTCGCCGTTGTAGCAGACCATCACGCTGCCGTCCTCGTTGCCGAGCGGCTGCTGGCCCATCGCAATGTCGATCACCGACAGGCGGCGGTGGCCGAAGCCCACGCCCGGCTCGACGTAGGTATCGCCTTCGTCGGGCCCGCGATGGTGCTGGGTGTCGTTCATGCGGCGCAGCAGCGCCTCGTCCACCGCGCGCGCGCCGCGCGCATCCATGATCCCCGTTATTCCGCACATGATGGTACCGGCTTTCTTATCTTGAGCTTGCGTTCGCACAAGCTGTCGTACATGTCCTGGTAGCCGGCCACCATGGCCGGCATGCTGTATTTGCGCAGCACGCGCTCGCGCCCGGCCTGGCCGTGGCGGCGCGCCAGCGCAGGCGCTTCCACATAGTGTTTCAGTGCGCAGGCCATCGCCGCCGCATTCGACGGCGGCACCAGCTGGCCGGTGACGCCGTTGTCGATCACTTCCGGAATGCCGCCCACGCGCGTGCCCACCACGGGCAGGCCGCTGGCCATCGCTTCCAGCGCGGAGCCAGGCGTGCCTTCGGCGATCGAAGACATGACAAACACGTCGAAGCTGCGCAGGATGTCCGGCACGTCGTTGCGCGCGCCCGGCAGCCAGACTGCGTCGGCAATGCCGGCCGCCGCCGCCTTGTCGCGCAGCTTCTGCAGCAGCGGGCCGTCGCCGACCACCGCCAGGCGCAGGCGCTCGCGCTGCTGCGGCAGCATGTCGCGCAACAGCAGGAAGGCATCCATCAGGGTGGCGTGGTCCTTCACGTCCTGCACCCGGCCGACGCTGCCGATCACGATCTCGCCATTGTTGAAGAAGGGACGCGCCTCGCCTTCGCCGCGCACGCGGAAGCGCTCGGCGTCGATGCCGTTGGCCAGCATGCGGCTCTTGGCAGGCGGCACGCCGATCACGTCGCGGTTCCACTGCTCCATGGCGGCCGAATTGGCGTAGCACACGTCATAGAACGGCAGCATCAGGCGGCGCAGGAAATTGTGCTTGCGGTTGCTGCCGTCCGGATCGGTGTGGTCGCGGCCATGGGCGCCGTTGACGCGCACCGGCACCCCGGCCAGCAGCGCGGTCGGCGCATATTCGATGGCCGAGAAATTATAGGTGTGCAGCACGGCCGGCTGCAGCGCGCGCAACAGGCGCCACAGCACGCCGTGGGTGGCGGGCGACAGGCCGGGCTGCTTGCCCAGCGTGTGCACGGCCACGCCGGGCTTGCTGATGCGCTTGACGAAGTCCGGGTTGACGCGCGTCAGGCACACGATGGCGTGGCGGTAGCGCTCGGCCGGCATGCGGTTGATGCGCTCGACCATGAGGTTTTCCATGCCGCCAAAATCGAGCGCATACGTCAGGTGGACGATCAGTGGGATGTCGTTCATGGCAGGCAATCAGGGACGGCGCGTGCTGGCCAGGGCCTGGTCCAGCGGCTCGAGGTTGCTATCCAGGAAGGCCCGCATGGCGGCGCGCGCCGCAGCCGGGTCTTCATCGTAGGGCGAAAACACCATGACGGCCGCGCCATCGCCGTTGCCAGCCAACAGCTTGCCCTTGATCTGCAGCAGCTTGCCCACGTAATTGCTGCTGGTCATGCTGCCGCTGACCCAGTACCACTGCCACACCAGCAGGCGCCGGCCCTCGACGCCCAGCATGGCTTCGCGCACGGCCATGTGGCGGCCGCCGAAGCTTTCGTCGCGCAGGTCGGCGCTGTTTTCGCGGTAGGCGCCCTTGGACTGGCTGAAACGGTTGGTCGAGCTGACCAGCCTGGAGCCGCCCGGCACGTCGCGATAGAACAGCACCGTCAGGCCAACGGGCTGGGCGCCGGCATGGAACTGGCGCAGCGTGCTGCTGGCCGGAGCGTAGTCCGGTTCCCAGGCCGTGAACGGTTCGCCCGGCGGCGTGGGCGAGGCCAGCACCAGCCTGGCGGGCGGCGCGGCCGGCTGGGCCTGGTCGGCGCGGGCAGCCAGTGCCGGCCAGGCCAGCAGCACCGCCAGCACGGCGGCGGCACTGCCTGCCATCGGGCGCAATGGCAGGGGCAGCGCGGCACCAGCGGCAGCCGGCACGCCGGCCGCGGCCTGGCCATCTTCGCGCCAGAAGCTGCCGACCCAGAACAGCAGCAGCATCACGATGCCGAAAAACACCCAGCCGTAAATCAGGTGGTCGACGCCCACCGCCAGGGTCATGCCGCTCAGGTGGCCCATCATCACGATCATGTAGGCGCGCACGCCGTTGGCCGCGATCGGCACCAGGATCGAGGCCAGCACGAAGGCGCTGCGGCGCCAGGCCGTGCGGTAGCTCAGGTAGGCGAACAGGCAGCCCAGGGTGATCGACGAGATCAGGTAGCGCAGGCCGCTGCAGGCATCCACCACCGACCAGTTGCCGCTTGGAATGGAGAAGTTATTGCCGTCGCGCAGGACCGGGATGCCGGTCAGGCGCAGCGCATCGACCGTGAAGTTGGCCGTCAGGTCAATCAGCGGCGGCACCAGGCTTTCGCCGACCGGCACCGCGAACAGGATGAAGGCCAGCGGGAACAGCAGGGCGCCGGCAAGGCGCTTGCCCAGCACGGCCAGCACGGTCAGCGGCAGCATGGCGGCCAGCGCGTACTGGCGCACGATGCCCACCTCGGCCAGGTCGGCCAGCAGCCAGGCCGCGCCGCAGGCCGCCAGCAGCAGCAAGGCAGGCCAGCAAGGCTGCAGCGGCATCTGCTGCAGCGCTGCGCGCTGGCGCCACACCAGCCACAGGCTGATCGGCAGGATCAGGAAGCCATGCGCGAAGGTCTCCGAGCGCTGCCAGATTTCGGCCACGCTCAGCGCCGTCTCATGGAATACCAGCAACGGCAGCAGCATGACCAGCGCCACCAGCAGCGCATTGCGGCTGCCCGCCAGCGGGCCATGGGCTGGCGCCGCGCCGGGAACGGCGCCGGCTCCGGGGGAAGGTACGGTATTCATGCCGGGGTCCATAAGGCTTGGGCCGCGCCAGCGTCTTGCGCAGCAGGAGTTTCGATCATGCGGTCCAGCGGCGCCAGGCGGGCGTCCCAGCTGTAATCGGCCACCACGCGCGCGCGCGCCGCACGGCCCAGGGCTTCGCGCGCCGCTGGCGGGCCAGCCAGCGCCTGCGCCGCGGCAGCGATCCATTGCGCCGCCGGTTCGGCCAGCAGCAGTTCGCGCCCCGCCTCGGCATCGATGCCCTCCAGCGCCTGCGGCGTGACCAGCACGGCCTTGCCCATCGCCATCGCCTCCAGCACCTTGTTCTGGATGCCGCGCGCGATGCGCAGCGGCGCCACCGACAGGGCGGCATGCGCCACGTAGGCGCGCACATCGGGCACCGTGCCGGTGACCGTGATGCCTGGCTGCGCCGCCAGCGCCTGCACGTCGGGCGAGGGACGGGCGCCGACGATCACGAAGCGCACCGCCGGGTCGCGCGCGCGCAGGGCCGGCAGCACTTCGGCCGCGAACCATTGCACGGCATCGATGTTCGGCCAGTAATCCATGGCGCCACAGAACACCAGCGCTTTCTCGCCGGGCGCATAGGGATTGGCATAGTCGCCCGGTGCGAAGAAGGCAGTGTCGACGCCGTTGCTGAAGGCGCCGGTGCGCGCTGCGCTTTCCGGCGCCAGGCGGCGGAACAATTCGGCCTCCGGCGCCGATACGAACAGCGAGGCGTCAAAACTGGCGGCCACCTGGCGCTCATAGCGCAGCAGGCGGCTGGCTTCGTAGCCGAACAGCACGCTGGCAGGCCATGGCTTGCGCTCGGCGTACTGGCGCCACTTGTCGGAGTCGACGTCGCAGAAATCGATCACGCGGCGCGCTTGCGGCCAGGCCTCGGCATACTGCGCCATCGGCGAGGAAAACACCACGATGCGGCCGATGCCGTGCTGCTGCATGGCCTGGTTCACCCAGCCTTGCAGGCCGGCGTTGCGGTAGTAGTCATAGGACAGCGAACGGTTGCGCAGCAGCGCGCCGAGGCTGCGCACGCGCGCCGCGCGCGGCGACAGCGGCGCGAAATGCGAGGAGGCGCACAGCGCCTGCACGGCCGGCACATGCTGCCAGTCGTCGGGGTCGTCGACGAAGGTGGCCAGGTGCACGCGATAGCGTTGCGCCAGGTGCCTGAGCAAGTGCCAGGAGCGGATCTTGTCGCCCTTGTTCGGCGGATAGGGCATGCGATGCACCAGCAGCAGCAGGTCTTCCACGATTTACCCCAGGTTCTTGACGATGAAAGGGCCGAGCGCGTTGGCCAGCGGCAGCGGCATTGCCTTCCACAGCTTGATGAAAAGCTGGTACTTCGGGTTCAGCGGGTT
>CAMLSG010000279.1 GCA_946482635.1 uncultured Duganella sp. | reverse complement strand
CGGCGCCGTAAATCCATACTGCGCATACAAGCCATGGGCATCGCCAGTGGCCAGCGTGAACCGGCGCAGCCCCTGGAGCTGTGGATGTGCAAAGACCGCTGCCATCAAGGCTTTGCTGTAACCCTTGCCACGATGCTGTGGCAGGACGAACACGTCCACCAGGTTTGCAAAGGTTGCGTTGTCCGAGATTACTCGCGCAAACGCGATCTGGTCCTTACCGAGAAATCCGCCAAAGCAAAGCGAATTGGCCATCGAACGCTCCACCAGGGCGAGTGAAATGCCCTTGGCCCAACTGCTCTCTTGCGAAAGGAAACGATGCACGAGCTCGGCATCGAGTTCGCCTACTTCTGTGGTGATGCGAAAGTCTTGCATTCCTCAACACTCCTGGACTCAGTCCACTTCTTGAACGCAGCCAACCGGCGGCGCATGTCGCGCCGATAGAACGATGCCACGATCGGCTCAAGCAACCATCCCAGAAAAGCGGGACGCGTCTTGAAATTGTAGATAAAGCGGACTTCAGTGCTTCCGTCCTCTAACGCTTTGAACCGCCACGTTCCGCCGAAGCTCCTTAATATCCACGGTCCCTTGACCATTTCGACAGCAGCATGAGTGGGCGGAGCGAATGTAATATACCGCGAGACGAGGACGGAGCCGCCATGATTTTTGCAAAACGACTGCACGCCGACTGCTGCGGCGGCGTGGCCATCAAGCAAATGGGCATCGGAAAGGTATTCATCCCATTCAAGGCGGCGTGAATAATCCTGCGACAGCCAGAACAACTCTTCGGCAGGCCTCGTAATGACGCCTGAAATCGAAATACGCATACTCTCTATTTTTCAGATTGTTCGGATCGCACGGCGCGCCAGCCAATCAGCCGTCTGCCGCCGGTAGTCTTCTTCGCTTTGAATCGATGCCTTGGCGAGGAATTCTTCATCGGCCGTCGAAATCAGTCCCTTGCTAGCGAGCTTACGGAGACTGTTCTCCGTTCGCCGCGGCAAACTCCCAACCCATTCGGCGACGGCGAGCGATGCGCCTTGTTCGTCACCTCTGTGTGCCAGATATTCCGCCAGCTTAACAAACTGCCGCTGTAGTTGCAGGTGGCGGGCAACACCATCGTGCGATTCAAACTGCCCTAACCACGGCAGTGCGATCGATGGGAGCCAGTCTTTCATCTCCTGCTCAAACGCGGTGACATCATCAAGCGAATTCAGCGCCCAACTGCGCTTTGGATTCCGCTCAGATAGAACATATTGAAAATGACTGAATGGGATGCTGAAATCCGGAGTGAGCAGGGATTGTGCCCTTCCGTGCAGGGCGTATTGAAGTTCCTGAACAAGGCAGTAGATCTCCGCATACAAGACTCCACCGGTAGCCGTCCACAGCTTATCTCGATAAAAGACTATTTCCCGCTGGGTACTTTCAGTCGCGTGATAGAACCTCCGCAAATGCGGTCCGGTTCCCTTTTGCTTTGTAAATGGCGCACATTCCGGAACTTCCTGGAAAAGGCGATCCAGCGACTTTCCGACTAAAGTGTTAAACGACATCGGCAACATGTGTATCCGAAAGCTCGATTACTTCAATTCCGAGACCGCGCAGCCTGGCGGACACGCTCAGCGAGCGTCGGCTCGTACCTATGCGGCGGCTTCGCCCAAACGGTGAAGGGAGTGTTCACGCGATGAAGAAAGACGTCATCGGCCATCGGCCCCACCTGATAGGCTACGCCCTCTTCAAAAGCGGAATGATACGTGGCCATTTTTCGATTGCCCTTGAATTCGTACAGGGTGACGCCGTGACCTTGGCCTATCGCGATCACGACATAGTAGGTGAACTGCCCTCTTTTGAAAAAGACGATGTCCTGCCCTGTATGCGGCGTGTCCTGCCTGCTGTAAACCCCAAACTTCGAGTGACGGCTAGCGATGACTTCGACCTTTGGGTGCCGCAACTTGCCAAAGCGGTAGGTGAGCTTTGCGATGCGATTATTGCCTGGTACCACGCAAATCGAAAGCAGCTTGCCGCCCGCTTCATAGCGCTCCTCGCCGTCGAGCTCACCGTCAATAGGTCCCATCCACGCATCAAGGAACGTAACTTCATCCTTCCTGCAATGGGTTGGCATTGATGCCTCCGCGCTGGCAAAAGGCGTGTACAGAGCAATGCACGCCCAAATCAGGCCAAGCGGTAAATTGAAGTTCCTTGTCATGGTCAATAACAATCAGATTGGTGCGCCCGGCGGGATTATCGGCAAGGCGCGGAGCTTGACGCTACGCGGATCGGCGAGGTATCGCAATATGTGATCGGCAGCCTGCGCGCGGCTGGACGCCGTGGTGCCTTTGCCGGGGTTCGCTTTCAACCAGCCGGCGAAAGTGCGCAATTGCTGGCGCAGGTCTGCGTCAACGTTGGCATGCAGCTTGCCGCCTTCCAGCGCCTGGAGCAGAGCATCGAGCACGACCCAGTTGGCGGCAAGTTGGACCGCTTCGCCGCCGGCCACATTGGCAGGAACGGCACTACGTTTCCAGCTGCGCGACAGCGCAGCATCGATGACTTCGTCGGCACCGGGCAAAACGGCGTCGCGCGCGTGCTGCCAGTACAGGCGATTCAGACGCCCTGCGTCAAAAAGAAAGCTGGCAGTTTGCGCCGCGCCCGATTCGGCGGCAGACAATGCATCGAATACCGCGTTCATGCGGGTACCGAAGTATTCCTTGTTGCGCTCAAAACCTGTCGACGGCGGCGACAACTGGTCGAGCACTCCTGCCGGCAAGGCCAGGTACTCAGCGCGCAGCGTGTCGGCCAGCCGTGCCAGCGCTGCACGCTGGGTTGCGGCGGGCGTCACCTTGACGCCGGCGGCGGCCCGGCCAGCGCGAATGTCTGCGCTGGTGGCCGATTCGTATTCGCCGCCGGCAAGCAGGCGCGCTACAGCTTCTCCCTGGTAGCGCTGGAGCAGGTATACCGGCACCAGGCGCGCTTCCAGTTCTCCCGCCTGGCGTTCGTCAGGCAGGACGTCGAGCGAAAAGTTGTCCAGCGCGCGGCGGCGGATGGTCCCTAGCTGGTCCCAGGTTTTCAATGTATCGGGACCAAAGTCCCACAACAAGCCATTCGGATGCGATGCGCCGGGTGCACGCGAGTCTTCATCGGAAACGTATTGCAGGCCGGCGGCGCGGGCATCGCTGCGCAGCTTCGCCAAGGCAGCGGCTTCGGCTTCACTGCCGCCAAAGTCGCCGTAGACATGCTTCACGACGTAATCGTCCCAGGCGCCGACACCGACGCCATACGCATCCTGCAGGTCGATTGCGCCATCCGCGCCGAGCTTCAGCACTGGGTGCGGATAGTCCATCACCGAGCCGTTGCCCTGGCGGCTGGCGGCGAAGTTGTGGGCGAAGCCGAGAGTGTGTCCGACTTCATGGGCCGCCAGTTGGCGCAAGCGAGCCAGCGCCATTTGTTCGGCAAGCTTACGGCGTTCTGCGGGCGCGGACTTGCCATACGGCGCAAGCAAGGCTTCGGCGATCAGTATGTCTTGCCGCACGCGCTGTGAGCCGAGCGTCACGGCGCCACGGATGATCTGGCCCGTGCGCGGATCGGAAATTGCATTGCCATACGACCAGCCGCGCGTGGCCCGGTGCACCCAGGTAATCACGTTGTAGCGTACGTCGGCGGGGTCCGCGCCTTCGGGCATCAGTTCGACGCGAAAGCCGTCCTTGAATCCCGCTTTCTCGAACGCGCTGGTCCACCAGCGCGCACCTTCGAGCAATGCCGAGCGCACCGGCTCCGGGGCGCCGCGGTCAAGGTAATAGACAATGGGCTTGCCGCCTTTTTCCAGGCGGTGGCGCACCTGCCAGCGCACGTCAAGGCTGCTGGCGAGCGGTGTCGCGAAATCATAGTAACCGGTGTCGAAGCCGCCGGAGAATGGGTGGTAGCGGCGCGGCTTGTAGCCGTCATCCGGCAGCCGCACCATGGAAATATGCTGGCGCATCGACAGGCTGGCCGGATCGGCCGCGACCTGTTTCACGAATTCGCCGCCGCCGGGTCCAGCGAATGTGAGCAAAGCCTCCAGTTCGATATTGTCCGGGAACGCCTTGGCTTCGCTGGCCAGCACGGCGCTGCGCTTGTCGTCCACGCGGTATGCGCCCTGCTTTGTCTCCTCCAGGCGCTGCGCTATGCCGTGCTGGTCGGACAGCAGGAAGCTGGAGAAATCGACAAGGTAACGCGTCCCTTCGGTGGCGAGAATGTCGCCCGACCACAGAACGGCGCCGGCGAACGACTCGGCCACGGCGTTGCGCTCGTCGGCATCGGCCGAGCGCGCGACGTAACGGGTATTCTCCTGCACCAGGAACAGGCGCTCCCCAAACTTCTGGAAACGCACCATTTTAGGGCTGCCAGGCTGCGCGCGATCAAGGCCAACATCGTTCGAGCCCAAGGCGTACGGCAACGACGAGAGCAGCAGGAAGGGCTGGTCCAGCTCGCGCACGGAGAGCAGTACCCGGCCCTTCGCCGCATCGCGCCAGACCTCGATAAAGCCTGGTTGCGCGGCGAGCGAGCGGGTCTGCTCGGTAAAAGTTTTAGGCGCTTCCGCCGCCGTGGCCGGCGCAAGCAAGGCTGTCCACAGCAGCAGGAGCGCGCGCATGGCTTACTGCCCGCCGGTGGCGCTTGCCGCAGCGGCCGGATGCATGTCCAGCGCACGGGTCAGGAAGCCCCAGCGATCGGCCACTTCCTCGATCTGCTTGGTGGTCGGCTTGCCGGCGCCATGGCCCGCCTTCGAGTCAATGCGGATCAGGATCGGAGCAGCGCCAGCTTGCGCCGCCTGTGCGGCAGCAGCGAACTTGAAGCTGTGGGCCGGCACCACTCGGTCATCATGGTCGGCAGTCATTACCATGGTGGCCGGATAGCAGCCGCCCTGCTTCAGGTTATGCAGCGGCGAGTACTTCACCAGAGCCTTGAATTCCTCCGCGTTGTCGGACGAACCGTAGTCCGAAGCCCATGCCCAGCCAATGGTGAACTTCTGGAAGCGCAACATGTCCATCACGCCCACAGCAGGCACCGCTGCGCCGAACAGGTCCGGACGCTGGGTCATCGCAGCGCCCACCAGCAGGCCGCCGTTGGAGCCGCCGCCGATCGACAGCTTGGCTGGCGAGGTCACCTTGTTCGCCACCAGCCATTCCGCCGCCCCGATGAAGTCGTCGAACACATTCTGCTTCTGCAGCTTGGTGCCGGCCTTGTGCCATGCCTCGCCGTACTCGCCGCCGCCGCGCAGGTTGGCCACCACATACACGCCGCCCATTTCAACCCATGCCAGGTTCGACACGGAGAAACTCGGGGTCAGCGAAATATTGAAGCCACCATAGCCGTACAGGTAAGTCGGATTGGTCCCATCCAGCTTCATGCCTTTTTTGGAGACGATGAACATCGGGACTTTTGTACCGTCCTTGCTGGTGAAGAACTCCTGGCGCGTATCGAAGGCGCTCGGGTCGAAATCGACTTTCGGCTGGCGGTAAACGCTCGATTTGCCGCTCTTCATATCGAGACGGTAGATCGTGGTCGGCGTGGTGAAACTGGTGTAGGCATAGAACGTTTCAGTGTCGCTGGCCTTGCCGCCGAAGCCGGATGCGGTTCCCAGGCCCGGGAGGGCGATCTCGCGCACCGGCTTGCCTTTCAGGTCAAACACCTTGACGGCGCTATGCGCATCGCTCAGGTAGTTGAGTACCAGTTGCTTGTTGACGATGCTGGCGCCGGTCA
>CAMLSG010000278.1 GCA_946482635.1 uncultured Duganella sp. | reverse complement strand
AAGACCATCGTCATCAAGGATGCCCGCTCGCCGGAGCGCCTGCTCGACGAAACGGCCTTGTTCCTGCACCGCTCGCAAGCCAACCTGCCGGAAGCCCAGCGCCGCATGCTGGAGGAAGTGCATGCCGCCGATGCCGGCCTGGCAGGCCGCAAGGTGCTGATCGTCGACGATGACTTGCGCAATATTTTTGCCTTGTCATCGCTGCTGGAGCGCCAGCAGATGCAGGTGTCGTTCGCCGAGAACGGGCGTGACGGCATCGAAGTGCTGGAGCGCGACCCGACCATCGAGATCGTCCTGATGGACATCATGATGCCGGAGATGGACGGCTACGACACCATGCGCGCCATCCGCCGCATCCCGAAATTCCGTTCGCTGCCAATCATTACGCTGACGGCGAAAGCGATGAAGGGTGACCGCGACAAGTGTATTGCCGCCGGCGCTTCGGACTACATCACCAAGCCGGTGGATGTAGCGCAGCTCCTGTCGCTGATGCGCGTCTGGCTGCACTGATGGGCGCCAACGGGGAATTGCGCCGCAACACGGCGCCGGAGCTGGAAGAGCTCGAATTGGAACTACTGCTGGAGGCGCTGGTGCGCCGCTTCGGTTTCGACTTTCGCTTGCACGAGCGGGCGCCGTTGAAGCAAAAGGTGCTCGCCTTCATGCAGCAGTGCGGCCTGGCTACGCTGTCGCAGGTTCAGGACCAGGTCCTGCACGATCCCGCCACTTCCAGCGCCTTGCTGCGGGCCCTGCACGTGCCGCCAGCAGCGTTGTTCGACAACCCTGCAGAAGCGCTCATGCTGCGCGAAGCCGCCGAGCACTCCCTGCGCGGCGCCGCCCTGCCTCGCATCTGGCTGGCCGATTGCGCCGGCGCGGGCCAGGCCTGGACGCTCGCCATCATCCTCGCTGAAATGGGCCTGCTGTCCCACGCCGAAATCCACGCCACGGTCGCCAGCGACGAAATGCTGGACGAAGCGGCAGCAGCCTGGCTGCCTGAAGCCGACCTTGACCAGGCGCAGGAGAATTACGTGGCCGCCGGCGGCAAAGGCCGCCTCGCCGACTATTTCAACCTGCACGGCGGCCGCGCTATCCTGGTGCCTTCGCTGCGCAGCCATATCACCTGGGCGCAGTACAACCTGGTTACCGACGCCTCGTTCAACGAATTCAACCTGATCGCCTGCCAGCGCGCGCTGCCGGACTTCGGCCCTTTGCTGCGCCAGCGCGTACTGCAGCTATTCCACGAAAGCCTGGTCCCCTTCGGCACGCTCGGCCTGGACCGGGAGCTGGATGCAGGCGAAGCTCTGGCTCGCAGCTACGAGCCCCTTTCGCCAGGCCAGCCATGGTATAAACGCGTACTTTGAACTCAGAGGCTGTTTATGCGTGCGATCCGCTCAGTGCTTGCATTAGTACTCTCCTTCGTGTCGCTTTCATGTGTTGCCCAGTCGCTTTGGCGTAACAGCGCTTACGGGATGTCCATCGCCGAAGTGCGTAGCATTTATCCCGAGGCTTCCAACCCTGCTAAACCGAGCACACTTCAAAATGGCGCCAGCGAACAGCTTGAGCTTCCTGGCATCCAGCTTGGAAAAAACTCTTTCACGGCGCGCTTTTACTTCAAAGATTCCCGATTGACCCAAGTGACCCTTGAATCAAGCAACGATCTCTCCGCCAAGGATGCAGCTGATGCTTGGGACGAGCTCTACGCATCCGAAGTTTCCAAATCAGGCAAGGAGGCCCATCGACGCGAAAGCAACGGAAAAATCAAGGGCAAGGCCGCAACCTGGATATCGAACGGCACAGAAAAAACCTTTTTCTTCATGGCTAAAGAAGATTACCGTCCCATTCTTAATATCGTCTATCAGGTCCAGACTCCGGACTGAACTCAAAATTCACGCTTCCAAGGCCTCCAACACGAAGGCTGCCGCCTGGAAGTCGCCTTCCAGGGCCACTTTCAGGCCATTCCCCATCCAGTAAGCGCCGCTAGCCTTGGCCGGGGCGCGCGGCGCTGCAGTGCCGGCGATCTGGCGCAAGGCGTAGACCGTGTCTGGCGCCAGGCCGCGCAACTGGATCACGGGCTGCGCGGCACGCATCATGCTCGAGTGCAGGAAGGCGAACAACACTGCTTGCCGACGGTCTTGCGACACCGATAGCGTGGCCGAACGCGGCGAGCCATTCCGAGGCGATACCAGGCGATAGAGATTCCCCAATTGCACCGTGGCGCGGATGCGCTTGTACTCCTCGACCATGCGACGGGCCTTGGCGAAATCTTCCTCGCTCCAATGATTGAGGTTGGCGCCGATTCCCAGCCCGCCCTGCATCGCGGACAGGAAGCGGTACTCCAGCGATGTAACGCGCTTGTTCACGAAATTGGGCGAATCGGTCACCCAGGCCATCATCGCCGCCGGGGCGTAAGCATGGCTGTATCCATCCTGGATGACGAGTCGGTCGTACGGGTCGGTATTGTCGGACGTCCAGACCTGCTCGGTGAGTTTCATGATGCCCAGGTCGACGCGTCCTCCGCCGCTGGCGCAGGACTCAATTTCGAGTTTCGGATGGCGGCGGCGCAGTTCTGCCAGCAGCTTGTACAGGTTGTCCACATAGTCGACGTAAAGCCGCTGCTGTTGATCTGGCCCCACCTCCGGCCAGCCTGGCTCGGACCACGTGCGGTTATGGTCCCACTTGAGGTATTCGATGTTATTGCCGGTGACCAGTTCATCCAGCTTTTTCAGCAAGTATTCGTACACATCCTTCCTGGCGAGGTTGAGCACCAGCTGGTTGCGCGCCTCGGAACGCTGCCTGCCGGGGAAGTTGATGACCCAGTCGGGATGCGCGCGATACAGGTCGCTGTCCGGATTCACCATCTCCGGTTCGACCCACAGCCCGAATTGCATGCCCAATTCGTTGACCCGCTTGATCAGCGGCCCGAGTCCATTCGGGAATTTCTTCCGGTTGACCACCCAATCGCCAAGGCCGGCCTTGTCGCTGTTCCGCGCGCCAAACCATCCATCGTCTACCACGAAACGCTCGACGCCGATGCGTGCGGCTTTTTCAGCCAGCGCGATCTGCCCGGCCTCGGTCACGTCAAAGAAGGTCGCCTCCCACGAGTTGTATAGGACTGGCCGCAAGCGTGGCGCCGGTGCGTGCGGCAAGATCCGCTCGCGCTGGTAGCGGTGGAAAATGCGCGAGGCGCCGCCAAAGCCTTCGTTGGAAAATCCTGCGTGGAAGACGGGCGATGCCAGGCTTTCCCCATGCTTCAGGCGGTAATTGAAATCGAATGGATTGTAGCCGGCAGTTGCATGCACGCCGCCCATCGCGTCCATTTCGACATTGATGCGCCAGGAGCCGCTCCAGCCATGGGCGCCAAACCATACCGGCCCGGCTTCCTCGCCGGTGGCGGTGCGGCTCAATGCTATCCATGGATTGGCCTGGTGGGAAGTCACGCCCTTGCGGCTTTCCAGCACGAATGCACCCGGCGTGACGGGTCGCGTCTGGAGCATGAACTCCCCGGCCCATCGCCCGGACAGGAAGGACAACTGGTAATCGTCGCTGTAGGGAAGATTCTGGCAGGCTGCCGCCATCTGGTCGACCTGGATCCAGTTGCCGGTCCGGTTTTCCACCGTGGCGGAACGGGCGAGGATACCGCTCGCCTCGTCCATCGCATAGACCAGCGAAACGTGCACCTCGCGCTTCACATCCTTTAGCCGCAGAACCAGCCGCCCATCCCGCGATTCATGGCTCACATAGCGCAGGTCCAGGTCGCGCACGCCATCGGGAAAGCGTACCTTCAGCGCAGGTTCGGTGGTCAGTCCACCGCCAAAGCCGGCAAACTCGTAAGGTGAAATTGCAATCGGTACTTCGTTGGAGGAATTGCCTTCGACCGTAACTGGCGCCGGCAGCTTGTCGCCGGCGGCAAGCGCCGCGCCCCAGTACAGCGATTGCAATTGTCCCAGTTCATTGACGCCGAACGCGTAAGTGGCGCCGCCGCCATCCAGCCGGAATACTTTGGCCTCGTGGTCGACCAGCACGCGGGCCGCCGCGCCGCCGCCAACTGCAAGGCCGGCAGCGCCGCCCAGCAAGCTGAGAAAGACCTTGCGCCTGGTTTCATTCGTGCCCCTCATCTGACTCCTCCGCTGTTTGTTTTGGCTGAGCATATCAAGCGGGCGGGCAGCTATAACGAAGCTATATCAGGACGGATTAGTTCTTTATGAATTTGAAATATCACTAGTCGCGATTCTGTGCAAAATTGCACAACGTGAGTGCAACCCTGTCAGTTTCGCACAGTTGGCAAAACATGCACACTCCTCGCATAACAAAACCTGAGGAGACTTTGATGCGTGTGTCGAAACACAATTTCCTGCTGCGCCGCTCGGTGGCGGCAGTGATGATGACGCTTCCCGCCATGTATTCCCACCCTGCCCTGGCGCAAAGCGCCGGCGGTGAGAAGGCCGAAGGCGAGATGGACCGGGTGATCGTTACCGCCCGCAAGCGCGAAGAGCTGATCCAGGACGTGCCAGGCGCCGTGACCGCGCTGTCCGGCGCGCAGCTCGACAAGAAGGCGCTGCCCGACATCACCGCGCTGACCGACATCGTACCGAATACCACGCTCAAAGCCTCGCGCGGCACCAACACCACCCTGACCGCCTTCATCCGCGGCATCGGCCAGCAAGACCCTGTAGCCGGTTACGAGCAAGGCGTCGGCATTTACCTGGACGACGTCTACCTGGCCCGCCCGCAAGGCGCCCTGACCGACATCTACGACCTGGAGCGCATCGAAGTCCTGCGCGGTCCGCAAGGCACCCTGTATGGCCGCAACACCATCGGCGGCGCCGTCAAATACGTGACCCGCAAGCTGTCCCCTAACCCAACCTTCGAAATCAAGGGAGCGCTGGGCAATTACAGCCAGCGCGACCTGGTGCTGAAGGGCAGCACGCCGATCAATGACATCCTGCGCATCGGCGGCACGGTTGGCACTTTCAACCGCGACGGCTTCGGCAAGAATGTGATCAACGGCCGCGAGAACTACAACAAGGACGTCAACGCCGCCCGCATCAGCGCGGAACTGGTGCCCAACACCGACCTGTTCATCCGCCTGGCCGGCGACTACACCAAGGACGATTCCGAGCCGAAGCAAGGCTACCGCCTGCTGAATGGCCCGCCGCCGGGCAATGAGCCGCCACTGGAAGGCGCCTACGACACACGCGCCAACCTGTACAAGGTGAATGGCCACGAGCAGCAAGTGACCACCAAGGGGGTTTCCCTGACGATCGACTACAACATCAATGCCGAAACGATGTTCAAGTCGGTCACCGCGCACCGCTCTTCCAGGTCCTACGCGCCAATCGACTTCGACTCCCTCAACGCGCCGCTGTGGGAAGCCCCTGCCATTTATAGCGACAAGCAGGACAGCCAGGAATTCCAGTTCACCTACACCGGCTCCAAATGGCAAGGCGTGGCGGGCCTGTTCTATATGAAGACCAATGCCTTCAACGAATTCGACGTGCTGTACAACGCTGCCGGCGGCCTGTCGCTGCTGACCCGCGACGACATCGATTCGAAGACCTGGGCAGTGTATGCGGACGCCAGCTACAGCGTGTCCGATACTTTCAATGTGAGCGTGGGCGGCCGCTGGACCGACGACGAGCGCGAAGCTTCCATCTACAAGCGCACCTACCTCGGCCTGGCCGGCTCGCCGAACCTGGGCAATCCCGCCGCCGTCGGCCTGGCGCCGAACACTGACCTCGGCAAGGG
>CAMLSG010000277.1 GCA_946482635.1 uncultured Duganella sp. | reverse complement strand
GCACGGAAGGTCAGTACCCACCACGCCGCCACCCCCACCATCACCGCCAGCATGGTCCACACTTTGCGGCCGAGGAATTCCAGTGCCTCCTGCGGGCTGGTTTCGGCCAGGATGCCAAGATGGTGGGTGGAGATGCCCTGGCCGTAGAATACGAACAGGTAAATCTCGGTCGGCAGCGCCAGGAAGGCCGGGATCAGCAGCCAATGGAAATAGGCGGGCCGCTTGAACAGCGCCCACACCGTCACCCACGCGACGAACTCGATCCCCAGCAATTGCCAGGGCTGCTCCACCGGCTTGCCCAACAGCAAAGGCAGGAAGGGCACCGCAGATAGGGCCAGGTAGCTTAGCAGGATGAACAAGTGTGAAGGGCGCAGCATTGACATTGCATACAGGAAAGATTCATCAAGGGCGTATTATCCCGTCTTTTGGGGTCGAACTGGCTTGTTTGATGCGTGCCGGCGCGACCAGCACCTGGCAAGCGCCTTTGCCCTCCGCCGTGTCATAGTCGATCCAGGCGCCGTCATTATTGGAAACCAGCCGCTGGCGCGGGGTGTAGCCCTGCTGCAGGAAACTCCACTCAAGATGTTCATCGGGGTAGCGGATGCCTGCCGCGTCCAGCACGGTGTGGAAAAAGTCGCTGGTGACCAGCGGCGCCGCCCGGTGCCGTTCCAGCTGGGCGACCTTTTCCGGATGGCGTTCGCGGTACTGGCTGGAATACCAGGCCAGGGCCGGCACGTGGAATTCGTTGCGCGTGCCCTGGCCGTGCAGGAACTTGCGGCAGCCTTCGGTGCGCAGGGTTTCGCCGTGGTCGGACACATAGAGCAGCACGCTGCTGCGGCCCTGCTGCTTCAATTGCCCGATCACCTGGGACAGGAACCAGTCGGTGTAGCGGATGCTGTTGTCGTAGCTATTGCTGGCCAGGAGCTGGTTGGCGCTGTCTTCCAGTTGCGGCCCCTCGACCCCATGCAGCGACGGCCGCCACTGGTCGAATTGCGCCGGATAACGGCGCCCATAGTTCCAGTGGCTGCCCAGCGTGTGCAGCACCACCAGCTGGTGCTGGGCCGGCGATGCCAGCGCGCGCTTGAGCGGCGCCAGCAGCACGTCGTCAAAACTCGATTGCTCGTTGTAGGTGCCGAGGTTGAGGAACTGCACGTCGTCGGCTTCGCGCGCAATGGCCGACACCGGGGTGTCGAACTCGCCCACGACCAGCTGGTTGGACAACCACCAGCTGCGATAGCCCGCTTCGCGAAAGGCGCCGACCAACGAGCGCTCGGCGAAACCGTCTTGCATGCTTTGCGCCGCCGGCTTGCGCGTGACGATCAGCGGCACCGACAGGCGCGTGGCCGAGACTGGGCTCACGACATTGGAAAGCATCACCAGGTTGTCTTGCTGCGACAGCCAGGGGTTGGTGGGGCGGGCGTAGCCATTCAGGCTCCAGCGGTCGAAGCGCGACGACTCGCCGATGACCACGACGACAGTCTGCGGCGCGCTGCCGGGGCGCTGGCTGGCGTGGAAGCGGAAGCTGGCCGCGCGCCCGGCCAGGGCGGCCAGGTCGCGCCTTGCCTGAATATAGCTCGCGAATACCGCCGTCAAACCGAATGGCCGGGTATGCTCGAACCCGGCGTCTGCGGCCATCCGCACGACATAAGGGAAGGGCGGCAGGCCGCTTTTTCCCAGGTGGTGCGCCCCGGTGTAAGGCGCCCCCCAGCCTTCTTTCAGGCCGGGGTGCGCACCCTCGATGCCGAATTCATAGCAGTATGCGGCCACCGCGGCCAGCGCCGCGCTCAATGCAAGCGTGGCCGTGCGCGAGCGCCCATTCCATGCCAGGGATTCCTGGCGCAGGGCTGCCGCGTAAGTGAGTGCCCACCATAGCAGGCTGGCCAGGGCGACGGCCGCCACTCCCCACGCCTTGCCCCCCAGGAATTCGATGGCTTCGCCGGGCGAGGTCTCCGCCATGATGCCCAGGTGATGCGGCGCCAGCGGCTGGCCGAAGAAAACCTGGAGGTACACCTCGACGGGCAGCAACAGGAAAGCAGGCAACAGCAGCCAATGAAAGCCGGCTGGCCGCTTGAATATGGACCAGAGCGCCGCCCAGGCCATCAGTTCAAGCGCCAGCAGCTGTCCGGCATGCTGCACCGGCCTGCCGAGCAGCAAGGGCAGCACGGGCACCGCCGACAGCGCCAGGTAGCTGAACAGCAGGAATAGCCGGGAAGGGCGTGGCAGGGCGGGCATTGCAATCGGGAAATAAAAAGGTGAACGCTATTATGCTGGAAATGCCATGCCGGCTGGCGTCGGAATGCTGCCACTTTATTCAGCAAATCAAGTTGACTGAGCTGTTAACCAGGTATATACTCGCGAGTTCTCAATTTAGTCTGCGCATCGTATACGCGTTTGTTTGAGCGACGTTCAGCGCACTCTGAGAGATACCGTTTTAGCCCCCGGGCAAGGCTGCCCGGGTTGTCAATGCTGTAATTTTGTTGGATTTAAAACGATGCCAACCATCAACCAATTGATTCGCCAACCACGTACCAAGCTGGTCGTGAAGAGCAAATCGCCGGCACTTGAAAACTGCCCGCAAAAGCGTGGCGTGTGCACCCGTGTGTACACCACCACTCCTAAGAAGCCTAACTCGGCACTGCGTAAAGTTGCAAAAGTGCGTCTGACCAACGGTTTCGAAGTGATTTCGTACATCGGCGGTGAAGGCCACAACCTGCAGGAACACAGCGTTGTTCTGCTGCGCGGCGGTCGTGTAAAAGACTTGCCAGGTGTGCGTTACCACATGGTCCGTGGCTCTCTGGATACCCAGGGCGTGAAAGACCGTAAGCAGGCTCGTTCCAAGTACGGTGCGAAGCGTGCTAAGGCCGCTAAGAAGTAATTTGCAATTTAACTGAGTTGAGGCGGTCGCGAGACCGAGTAAGTGGAAGGCTATGATGGCCTCCGCGAGTGCCCGAGGCACTCAACTGAAGAAAAGGAAATGACATGCCACGTCGTCGTGAAGTACCCAAGCGCGAAATTCTGCCGGATCCAAAATTCGGTAGCACCGAAGTCGCTAAATTCGTCAACGTTCTGATGCTGTCCGGCAAGAAGTCGGTTGCAGAAAACATCATCTACGGTGCCTTCGACCACATCCAATCGAAGTCCGGCAAGGACCCGCTGGAAGTGTTCACCGCAGCGATCAACAACGCCAAGCCACTGGTTGAAGTGAAGTCCCGCCGTGTTGGCGGCGCGAACTACCAGGTGCCGGTCGAAGTGCGCCCAGTGCGCCGCCTGGCCCTGTCCATGCGTTGGCTGCGTGAAGCCGCTAACAAGCGCTCCGAAAAGTCCATGCCACAGCGCCTGGGCGGCGAGCTGATGGAAGCCGCGGAAGGCCGTGGCGGTGCAATGAAGCGCCGTGACGAAGTCCACCGTATGGCTGAAGCGAACAAAGCGTTCTCGCACTTCCGCTTCTAATACGTTTGGCCGGCCTGTAATGGCCGGCCTAGTTCAAGCCGGGCACATTTTTCTCGAAAAAATGCTGCTCGGTTTTGTCCATTCAAAGATTTAGGATCAATTATGGCCCGCAAGACCCCCATTGAGCGCTACCGTAATATCGGTATCTCCGCTCACATCGACGCCGGTAAGACCACCACTACCGAGCGCGTGCTGTTCTACACCGGCGTGAACCACAAGATTGGTGAAGTGCACGACGGCGCCGCCACCATGGACTGGATGGAGCAGGAACAAGAGCGCGGCATTACCATTACCTCGGCAGCGACCACCTGCTTCTGGAATGGTATGGCCAACAACTTCAAGCCACACCACATCAACATCATCGACACCCCAGGGCACGTTGACTTCACCATCGAGGTGGAGCGTTCGATGCGCGTTCTGGACGGCGCTTGCATGGTTTACTGCGCAGTGGGCGGCGTGCAGCCACAGTCTGAAACCGTATGGCGCCAGGCTAACAAGTACAAGGTCCCTCGTCTGGCCTTCGTGAACAAGATGGACCGTACCGGCGCCAACTTCTTCAAGGTCGTCGAGCAGATGAAGCTGCGCCTGAAGGCCAACCCCGTGCCCGTCGTGATCCCGATCGGTGCCGAAGAAAACTTCAAGGGCGTGGTCGACCTCGTCAAGATGAAGGCCATCATCTGGGACGAGGCCTCGCAAGGCATGAAGTTCGAATACCACGAAATCCCCGCCGAGCTGGTGGAGACCGCCAACAAGTGGCGTGAAAACCTCGTGGAAGCCGCTGCCGAAGCCAGCGAAGACCTGATGAACAAGTACCTGGAAGAAGGTACTCTGTCCGAAGAAGACGTGAAGGCCGGCCTGCGCGCTCGTACGCTGGCTACCGAAATCCAGCCCATGCTGTGCGGTACCGCCTTCAAGAACAAGGGTGTGCAGCGCATGCTGGACGCCGTGATCGACTACCTGCCGGCGCCTGTGGACATCCCTGACGTCACCGGTACCGATCCCGAAAACGAAGAAACCAAGCTCAGCCGCAAGGCAGACGACGGTGAAAAGTTCTCGGCCCTGGCCTTCAAGCTGATGACCGACCCGTTCGTCGGCCAGCTGACCTTCGTGCGCGTGTACTCGGGCGTCCTGACCAAGGGCGACACCGTGTTCAACTCGGTCAAGGGCAAGAAGGAACGCATCGGCCGTATCGTGCAGATGATGGCCAACGAGCGCGTGGAAGTCGAAGAAATCCGCGCCGGCGACATCGCTGCCTGCGTGGGCCTGAAGGACGTGACGACCGGCGAAACGCTGTGCGCCGTCGAAGCTCCCATCGTGCTGGAACGCATGGTCTTCCCCGAGCCCGTGATTGCACAGGCCGTGGAGCCCAAGTCCAAGGCCGACCAGGAAAAGATGGGCATCGCCCTGTCGCGCCTGGCTGCAGAAGATCCATCGTTCCGCGTGCAGACCGACGAAGAATCCGGCCAGACCATCATCGGTGGTATGGGCGAGCTGCACCTGGAAATTATCGTTGACCGCATGAAGCGCGAATTCGGCGTGGAAGCAACCGTTGGCAAGCCACAGGTTGCATACCGCGAAACCGTGCGCAAGTCGGTGTCCGATGTTGAAGGCAAGTTCGTCAAGCAGTCCGGCGGCCGCGGCCAGTACGGTCACGCTGTTGTTACCCTGGAACCACAGGAACAAGGCAAGGGCTTCGAATTCGTCGACGCGATCAAGGGCGGTGTGATTCCTCGCGAATTCATCCCTGCGGTGGAAAAAGGCGTGCGCGAAACCCTGAACAACGGTGTTCTGGCAGGCTACCCAGTGGTTGACGTCAAAGTCACCCTGACCTTCGGTTCCTACCACGACGTTGACTCGAACGAAAATGCATTCCGCATGGCCGGTTCGATGGCGTTCAAGGAAGCGTGCCGTCGCGCCAGCCCAGTGATCCTGGAGCCAATGATGGCTGTGGAAGTCGAGACTCCGGAAGACTACGCCGGTACCGTGATGGGCGACCTGTCGTCCCGCCGCGGTATGGTGCAGGGCATGGACGAGATCCCAGGCGGCGGCGGCAAGATCATCAAGGCAGAGGTACCTCTGTCGGAGATGTTCGGCTACTCGACCATCCTGCGTTCCGCGACCCAGGGCCGCGCGACCTACACCATGGAGTTCAAGCACTACTCTGAAGCTCCTAAGCACGTGATCGACGCAATCGTCACCGCTAAAGCGAAGTAAAATAAATAATTACCCGGGCGGGGGAGATCCTCCCGTCCGGAATTGACCTTAAATCTAAAGTTCTGAGGAAGAATTAAAATGGCAAAAGAAAAGTTCGAGCGGACTAAACCGCACGTGAACGTTGGCACCATCGGTCACGTTGACCACGGCAAAACCACCCTGACCGCTGCTATCGCAACCGTCCTGTCGAAGAAATTCGGCGGCGAAGCGAAAGCTTACGACCAGATCGACGCTGCTCCAGAAGAAAAAG
>CAMLSG010000276.1 GCA_946482635.1 uncultured Duganella sp. | reverse complement strand
AGGCGATCCACACGGCCTTGATCTCGCCGCTCTTGATGGCATCGAACATTTCCACCGCGGTCTTGCCGGGCGTGGCGGGAACGTCATCCACATTCCACAGTCGGGCGACTTCGGCGCGATGCTCGGGGTTGGCGAGGTCGCGGTGCGCAGAAAGCAGGTTGGCCATGCCGCCCACTTCGCGGCCACCCATCGCATTCGGCTGGCCGGTGAGCGAAAGCGGACCGGCGCCGGGCTTGCCGATCTGGCCGGTAGCAAGATGCAGATTGATCAGCGCGCTGTTTTTGTCGGTGCCGCTGGAAGATTGATTCAAACCTTGGCAGTAGAGCGACAAGGTCGGGCCCTGGCCGAACCATTTGGCGGCGGTGAGGAGGTCGGCCTCGTTGATGCCGCAGATCTCGGCGACCATCTTGGGCGTGTATTCGCGCACCGTGGCCTTGAGTGCATCGAAGCCTTCGGTGTGGGCGCGGATGAATTCCTGGTCCAGCATGTCTTCCCACAGCAGAATGTGCAGGATGCCGTTAAACAGCGCGACATCGGTACCGGGCTGAATGGGCAGGAACAGGTCGGCGAATTGCGCGGTATCGGTGCGGCGCGGATCGACGACGATAATCTTGAGGTCCGGGTTTCGCTTCTTTGCGTCCTCGATGCGGCGGAACAGGATGGGGTGCGCGAATGCGGTATTCGAGCCGGCAATGAACAGGCAACCGGTGTGGTCGATATCCTCGTAGCAGGCAGGGGGAGCGTCCGCGCCCAGCGTCACCTTGTAGCCGGCGACGGCGGAGGACATGCACAGGCGCGAATTGGTATCGACGTTGTTGGTGCCGATCAGGCCCTTGGACAGCTTGTTGAAGACGTAATAGTCCTCGGTCAGCAGCTGTCCGGAAATATAGAACGCGACGGCATCGGGGCCGTGTTCGCGGATGATGTCGGCAAAGCGCTCGGCAACATGATCCAGCGCTTCGTTCCAGGTCGTGCGCTGGCGCGCTTCGGCGCGGCTGCGGCGGACTTCCGGATAAAGCGCGCGGCCTTCGCTGCGGGCCGAAAGATGCAGGGTGGAACCCTTGGTGCAGAGTCGTCCGAAATTGGCGGGGTGCTCCGGGTCGCCGTGCACACCAATGATGCGGTCGTTCTCGGACTGGATGATGACCCCACAGCCGACGCCGCAGTAGCAACAAGTGGATCGTGTTTCCTGCATGGATAGTGTGTCGCTATAAAATGCTTACAAATTGTTCAAGGGCGGCCCCGGCCACGCCGGGACCATCTCCATGATATGCCGTTTAGTTCTTTGCTGCGAACGGGTGAGCGGATTGCTTGTACTGCGCTACCACGTCCTTGGCCTTGGGCTCGCGCGCGACAGCGCTCTTGATCGCCTGCTTGGTCGCCTGGTAGTTCCATTCCTGGATGCGCTCGTCGATGTCCGCCTTGTGGTCGATGAACACGCCCACGCAGATGAACACGTCGTCCGCTTCTTCCAGCGGGATGGTGCCGTCGGCGACACAATCCATCACCGCCATCGACACGCCGCGCTGCGCCGGGCCGAACATCTGCACCGCCTGCTTGCCGTTCTTGATGGTGACCTTGTTGAACATCACGGTCGCCGGCTTCGCCATCAGATTGGGAGCCACCACCGCCAGCAGGCCGTTGACGCCTTGTTTCTGGTCGGTCAGGGTGCGGCAGAAAGCTTCTTCCGCCGCGGAACCACGCGGACCCATGATGAGGTCGATGTGGGCGACGTTCAGCAGATCCAGCCCGCTGCCGTCAGGACGGTTGTCAATGACGAGGGCTTCGCCTACCAGAACGCGATCGATTACTGCCATTTGAATCTCCTATACAGGGTTACATACATATAATTAAAAAGCGGCCGGCTGCAAAAACGCGAGCCGGTTATTCGGAAATTCCGGAGCGGCGGCCAGGGCGACAAGGTGTCCCCATTGCTTGCTATTCCGGCTTTCCAGCGTTGCCCCGCTGCAACGAATTGAAGTTTCTTCGACAGGCCGCAGCGTTAACGCTGCAGCATTCGGAACCGCGGCGTAAGCTTTGCGCGTCGTTGCGCCGCCCTCGCCGCGGGATGTGTTTCTTATACCTTGAGGAAAACCAGCCCGTTTTCCAGCTTCACTTCGATACAAGCCGTGTTGCCAACGTCTGGCGCCATGGCCTGTCCGTCGCACAGGCCGATGTTCCAGCCATGCAGCGGGCAGGTGACCTTGTCGCCGTGGACGATGCCTTGCGATAAGGGGCCGCCTTTGTGCGGGCAGTGATCGTGCAATGCAAACACCTTGTCTTCCGCAGTGCGGAACACGGCGATGTCCTGTGTCGTGGTCTTGACGACACGGCTGCCCAGGCGGGGGATTTCCTCGAGGGCGGCCACTTGTTTCCATTCACTCATCTTCTAAACCTTAAATGCTGATCAATTCGAATTGGCGACGCTTCGGGGTCTCTGCCACACGGTCCGCCCACGGATCCTGATAGCCTTGTAGCGCATATTGCAGGCGTTCATAGAGCGCCTTGCGGTTGGCCGCGTCCTCGACCACCTTGGACTTTACGTAGTCCAGGCCGACCCGTTCCACGTAATGTACCGTGCGTTCCAGGTAGTAACCTTCTTCGCGGTAGAGCTGCAGGAAAGCGGCGGAGTATTCCATCACTTCCTCGTCGGTCTGCACCTTGCAGAAAAACTGCGCGACGTCGGTCTTGATGCCGCCGTTACCGGCAACATACAGCTCGTAACCCGATTCCAGGCCGATCACGCCGACGTCCTTGATGCCGGCTTCCGCGCAGTTGCGCGGACAACCGGAGACCGCCAGCTTGACCTTGTGCGGTGCCCACATGCCGAACAGCATCTTTTCCAGCTTGACGCCCATCGCCATAGACAATTGCGTACCGAAGCGGCAGTGCTCGGCACCGACGCAAGTCTTCACGGTACGGATGGACTTGCCGTAAGCGTGGCCGGAAACCATGCCGGCCTGGCTCAGGTCGTTCCAGATCTTGGGCAGGTCGTCCTTCTTCACGCCCAGAAGGTCGATACGCTGACCGCCGGTGACCTTGACGGTCGGCACCTTGTACTTGTCGGCCGCATCGGCGATGGCGCGCAGCTCGTCCGGCGTGGTGATGCCGCCCAGCATGCGCGGCACCACCGAGTAGGTGCCGTCCTTCTGGATGTTGGCGTGTGCGCGTTCGTTGATGAAACGGCTTTGCGGATCGTCCTGCGCTTCATGCGGCCAGGTGGAAATCAGGTAATAGTTCAGCGCCGGGCGGCAGGAGGCGCAACCGTTGGGCGTGCGCCACTTGAGCTCGCGCTGCACGGTCGGGATATCCAGGAACTTGCGCTCGCGGATCGCCGCGCGCACTTCGCCGTGGTTGAGGTCGGTACAGCCGCACATCGGCTTGTTCTTGGTATCGGCCGGCTGATAGGCGCCGCCGATGCAGGAAGCCAGGATCTGCTCGACCAGGCCGGTGCAGGAACCGCAGGAGGCGGAAGCCTTGGTGTGCTTGCGCACGTCGTCCAGGCTGAACAGGCCTTTTTCCTTGATCGCCTTGACGATGGTGCCCTTGCACACGCCGTTGCAGCCGCAGACTTCGGCATTGTCGGGCATCGTGGCGGCCTGGGTCTGGCCCTTGTGGCCGGCGTCGCCCAAGTGGTTCTGGCCGAACATCAGGTGATCGCGGATTTCGTGGATTTCCTTGCTGTCCTTCAGCATCTGGAAATACCAGGAGCCGTCGGCGGTATCGCCATAGAGGCAGGCACCGACCAAGCGGTCGCCTTCCAGCACCAGCTTCTTGTATACACCGCCGACCGCATCGTGCAGCACGATTTCATCGGTCTTGTCGTTACCCATGAAATCGCCGGCGGAAAACAGGTCGATGCCGGTGACCTTGAGCTTGGTCGAAGTCACGGAGCCGGTGTAACGGCCGATGCCGAAGTTGGCGAGGTGCGTCGCGCAAACCTTGGCCATTTCGAACAGCGGCGCAACCAGGCCGTAGGATGTGCCACGGTGCGAAACGCATTCGCCGACGGAATAAATGCGCGGATCGTAGGTCTGCATGGTGTCGTTGACGACGATACCGCGATTGCAGTGGATACCGGCAGATTCGGCCAGTGCGAAATTGGGGCGAATGCCAACCGCCATCACGACCAGGTCGGCCGGAACTTCCTGACCGTCCTTGAAGCGTACGGCCTTGACGCGGCCGTTTTCGCCAACGATCTGCTCCGTATTTTTGCCGAGCAGGAACTTGAGCCCCTTGTCTTCCAGCGACTTCTGCAGCATCTTGCCGGCGACGCTATCGAGTTGGCGCTCCAGCAGCCAGTCGCCGAGATGCACCACGGTGACGTCCATCCCGCGGATTGCCAAGCCGTTGGCGGCCTCAAGACCGAGCAGGCCGCCGCCGATGACGACCGCATGCTTGTGCTGGTTGGAAGCGGCTATCATGGCGTCGACGTCGCTGATGTCGCGGAAGCCGATCACGCCTTCCAGGTCCTTGCCGGGAATCGGCAGGATGAATGGCTTGGAGCCGGTGGCCAGCAGCAGGCGATCGTATTCGGCAAAGGTGCCGTCTTCGGCATACGCAATACGCCTCACGCGGTCGATCTTGTTGACGCGCTTGCCGGCATGCAGGGTGATGTTGTTTTCGGCGTACCACTCACGCGTATTGATGACGATGTCGTCCACCGTCTGCTCGCCGGCGAGTACCGGAGACAGCATGATGCGGTTGTAATTGGGGTGCGGCTCATCACCGAAAACGGTGATGTCGTACAAGTCGGGAGCGATCTTGAGCAGCTCCTCGACGGTACGCATGCCCGCCATCCCGTTGCCGATCACCACCAGTTTCATCTTTTCCATGCTGCTTCTCCTAAATATCCAGTTCCTGCGCGCCCATGGTCAGGCGGCATACTTCAGCGCATCCGTTAATGCTTCGCTTCGCGCTAGGCTGACGACATCGCCGACCACGATCAGCGCCGGGCTTGCCATCTTTTCCTGTTGTGCCGCCATCGGCAGCGATGCCAGCGTAGTGATTACTTGCTTCTGCTTTGGCAGCGTTCCCTGCTGGATGATTGCGGCCGGCATTTCATTTGCCATGCCGGCATCCAGCAAGCCGGTCACGATTTTCGGCAGGTTTTTCATGCCCATATAAATCACCAGCGTGGTGCCGCCTTCAACCAATGCGCGCCAATTGACCGGGGTACCGTCCTGTGTATGCCCGGTGACGAAAGAGACGCCGTGGGTGTATTCGCGATGCGTGACCGGAATACCCAGCGTGGCGGGAACCGCCGTGCCGCTGGTGATGCCGGGCACAAACTCCATTTCGATGCCGGCCGCGCGCAGCGCCAGCATTTCCTCGCCGCCGCGACCGAACAGAAATGCATCGCCGCCCTTGAGCCGAGCGACTTTCTGGCCTTGTTGCGCCAGTGCGATCATCATGCGGTTGATGAAATGTTGCGGCGTGGATTTGCAGCCGCCGCGTTTGCCCACTTCAACAATGCGCGCACCAGCGGCATGCCGCAGCACTTCGCGATTGACCAGATCGTCCACCAGGACGACATCCGCTTCACCCAGCGCGCGTACCGCCTTGAGCGTCATCAATTCCGGATCGCCCGGGCCGGCGCCTATCAGAGTGACCTTGCCTGCATTCATATCCACATTACCTTTTGAAAATTGGCGCCCCAAGTTGAATAGTCCACAGCTCAAATGTGGTTAGTAAACAGCGCCTTACTCTCATTAAAGCAAATTGAATGCCATAATCATGTTTTGCTTTTGGATCAATTGGTTAATGCGGGAAACGGGTTTGTATACGGCGCTTACGCCCCGAATGAATGCATGCTCAAAAAACGCATGCACCAGCAGAGTGCATTTATCGCATCATGAAACGGCGATCAGGAAAATCAGCAACAGATTTGTGATCAGGGACAAGGCCGCAATCGCTTGCCACAGCAGGAGAGGATTGCGTTGCGCCAGCGGCATACGCGGCGGAGGCAAT
>CAMLSG010000275.1 GCA_946482635.1 uncultured Duganella sp. | reverse complement strand
CACTTCTTCCGAGGTGCCCAATCCCATTGGTCCCTGTTCTTGACCAGCTTGACCTTCCATTTGCGGTCCGGGTCTGAGCTGCAAGCGGCGTTCGCAACCAACTCGCCGTTGGGCATCCAGGTCGGCGTATCCAGGTCCGCGTACCGCTCATTCGGATCGCTGGCCCGGATGAAGTTATAGCCGGACCAGGACAATTTGCCATTCGCCGAATACACTTTCCACACGCTTCCATCCATGCCATCCGGCTGTTCGCTCGCAAGATACGCGCGTCGGTCTTCGGAGAAGTAAACGCTCTCTCCGCCTTCGATAACCGCTCCGGTCTGCTCGTTTACCAGCTTGCCGGTGAACAGGCCACCGTCTTCGACTTTGACCAGGATGAAGCCTTCCTTACGGTCGCAAAAGTAATGGTGAAGTCCGTCAAGCGGCTCATCATAAGGGGGCTGGTCCTTGAAAGATTGGACGCCCGTCGCAGTCGTGACCTTCAGCAGGTGGGCTCCTTTTCGAACCGCCACCCCGGGGGCGAGTTTGCGGATGCGTGTTTGTTCTTTTTCCGTGTCGGACGACGAGCAACTAAGTTCGATGGGTGCTGCTTGAAGCATGGTGCTGGAAAGAGCCAGGAAAACGAGGAGGATGGATTGTGACGGTATTTTCATTCTGTTTAATTAAGGTTCGTGCTTTAAGCGGCCGCAGACTTTATCCTAACCAGGGGGACTGGAGTCTATCGAATAGTCACGAGTCCGGACATTCAGGTCAAATGTCGTATCATGCTGGCATATTTGAGTTCCTGCCAAACGAGTGCATCGATACGATCTGATTAGCTGCCATGACTGCGGCGTGCTGCATCGCCGGCGCCCGGTGCGTCCGCGCGAGAAGGCGCGCTGCGTGCGCTGCCGCTCGGTGCTTTACCGCGGCATCCACTCCGACGCCAGCCGGATGGCAGCCATCGTCCTGGCTGCCCTGATCGCGTATGTGATCGCGCAGTGCTATCCGATCGTTGAACTGGAAGTGAACGGCAACGTCTCGCGGGCCACGCTTCTGGGCTCCATCCTCGTGCTGTGGCAGGGACATATGCCGCTGGTGGCTGCGGCGGTCTTCCTGTTTACCATCCTGCTGCCGGCGATTGAACTGCTAGCGCTGCTGCACGTCACGCTGGCCCTGGCGCTTGGCCACAAGCCGAAGTCCTTCAATCTCCTGCTGTATGCCGTTTACCTGGCGCGGCGCTGGGGCATGACGGAGGTGCTGATGATCGGCATCCTGATCACCATCGTCAAGATGACCAGCCTGGCCACCGTGGTGCTGGAACCCGGCCTCTTTGCGTTCGCCGCCCTGACGCTGATGTTGGCCATCGTGGTTTCTTTCGATCCGAAAATCCTGTGGAACCTGGGCGACGCGTTGACGCCGCAGCCGGATGTGCCGCCACCCGTTGCGCAGGCCGCACTGTCCTGCCACGTCTGCGGGCTGGTGTCCGCAGGCAGTGGCGCGGCGCACCAGGACTGCCCGCGCTGCCACGCGCACCTGCACCACCGCCATCCTTACAGCCTGGGTCGCACCTGGGCGCTGCTGATTGCCGCCGCCATCCTGTATATCCCAGCCAACCTGCTGCCCGTGATGTACACGCACTCCTTGTTCGGCAAAGAAGACGACACCATCATCAGCGGCATTCTGTTTTTCTGGGACAGTGGCTCGCCCGCACTGGCAGTAATCATCTTCGTGGCCAGCATCCTGGTACCGCTGCTGAAACTGGCCGCCCTGTCCTTGCTGGCCTGGACGGCGCAGCGGCGCTCGCGCTGGCGGCCCTTGCAGCGCACCGTGCTTTACAGGATGGTGGAATTCGTCGGCCGCTGGTCGATGCTGGACATCTTCGTCATTACCCTGACGGTGGCACTGGTACGATTCCAGTCGCTTGCCACCATCACCGCCGGCCCTGGTGCCCTGGCGTTTTGCGCCGTCGTGGTGCTGACCATGCTGGCTTCGATGCAGTTCGACCCGCGCCTGATCTGGGACCCGGTCCCGCCAAATGGAGAAAAACATGCCTGAACACGAAGGCACCCCAGCCAACACCGCCGGCGCGCCCCTGCCCGAGCCGCAGCTTGAAAAGGCAAGCCACTGGCTGCCTTCGCTGGTATGGCTGGTGCCCCTGATTGCGGCGCTGATCGGCATCGGCCTGGTCGCCAAGTCCTACTTCGACGAGGGACCGACCGTGGTGGTCAGCTTCCGCAGCGGCGAGGGGCTTGAAGCCGGCAAGACGAAGGTGAAGTACAAGGACGTCGACGTTGGCCAGGTGCGCGCGATCTCCCTGTCGCCGGACTTGAGCAAGGTGCTGGTGACCATCGACATGAACAAGGACGCGCGCCGCTTCACCGCGTCCGACACCCGCTTCTGGGTGGTCAAGCCTCGCATCGGCGTGAGCGGCGTATCCGGTCTCGGCACCTTGCTGTCCGGCGCCTACATCGGCGTCGACGCCGGCAAGTCGAAGGAAAGCGCCCACGACTTCACGGGCCTGGAAAAGGTGCCGCAAGTGGCGGGCGACCAGAAAGGCTCGCACTACACCCTGCATGGCGACTCGCTTGGCTCGATCGACGCCGGCTCTCCCGTATTTTACCGTCGCATCCCGGTTGGCCAGGTGATCGGCTACGACCTGGAAGACAACGGCAAGGGCGTGGCAATCAGGGTCTTCGTCAATGCACCCTACGACCAGTACGTCGGCAAGAACACCCGCTGGTGGCATGCCAGCGGCGTCGACTTGCAGCTCGACTCGGGCGGCTTCAAGCTGAACACGCAATCGGTGGCGGCCCTGCTGGTGGGCGGCATCGGCTTTGAATCGGTCACCGGCCGCAAGCCGGACACGGTCGCGGCTCCCGGCACCGAATTCCCGCTGGCGGCCGACCAGGCGCGCGCCATGCGCGACCAGGATGGCGCGCCGATCACGACGGTGTTCTACTTCAACCAGTCGCTGCGCGGGCTCTCGCCCGGCGCGCCGGTGGACTTCCGCGGCATCGTGCTGGGCGAAGTGCGTTCGGTGGGCGTCGAATTCGACCCGGTCAAGAAAGACTTCCGCATGCCGGTCACGGTGGATATGTACCCGGGCCGCCTGGGCCGCCGCTTCCAGGAAACCGTCACCGACGAGAAGGACCGCAATGCCGGCCCGCTGGTGCTCGAGCGCATGGTCAGCCACGGCCTGCGCGGCCAACTGCGCACCGGCAACCTGCTGACCGGCCAGCTGTACATCGCACTGGACTTCTTCCCCAATGCGGCGGCGGTCAAGCTGGATATGAACACCTATCCGGTCGAAGTGCCGACCGTGCCAAACGCGCTGGACGAGCTGCAGGCGCAGATCGCCAGCATCGCGCGCAAGCTCGATAAAGTGCCGTTCGACCAGATCGGCAACAACCTGCGCGACTCCCTGAAGAGCGCCGACAACCTGTTCAAGAAGGTCGACTCGCAGCTGGTGCCGGAGCTGCAGTCCACGCTGGGCGAAGCGCGCCAGACCTTCGGCGCGGCGCAGCAGGTGCTGCAGCAGGATTCGCCGGTACAGTCCGACTTGCGCGCAGCCTTGCAGCAGCTGACGCAGACGCTGCAATCGCTCAACGAGTTGTCCGACTACCTCCAGCGCCATCCGGAAGCGCTGATCCGCGCCAAACCCCAGCCTGCGAAGGAGAACAAATGATGCGCCGGCCCGCCCTGTCAGCTTGTCTAGTGCTTGCATTGTCGCTGGCTGCTTGCGCCAGCTCGCCGCCGGAACGCTTCTATAGCCTCAGCAACGGCATGGCGCCTGCCGCCAGCGTGCCCAATCCCGGTTACTACATCGAGGTGCAGAACGTGACGGTGCCGCAGCAGGTGGCGCGCAGCCAGCTGGTGGTGACCTCCGGCGAGGGACGCATCGACCTGCTGGAACAGGAGCGCTGGTCCTCGCCGCCGGCATCGGAAATCGGCCAGGCTTTGTCGCTGGCCATTTCCGGCGAATTAGGCGCCATCGACGTCTTCCGCACCCAGCCGCCGGAAAAAGCCACGGTCTACCGCATCAGCACCAATGTGCAGCGCTTCGAATCGGCGCCGGGAAAATACGCCCTGCTCGATGCCGTCTGGAGCGTGCGGCTGGCAGGAGGCAGCCGGGTGCTGACCTGCCGCAGTACCGCCCGCGAAGATGTCGCCGCCGGTTACGACGCACTGGTCATGGGCCATCGCCGCGCCGTAGCCAAGGTTGCGGCGGATATCGCGAAGGCTGTGCGCAGCCAGGCGGCGGGCACCCCAGCTTGCCCTTAAGCGTTATGCTGGCCCCACGCCCTGCGCCATGTTGAATACCCGGCCGGGGTCATACTGCTTCTTGACGATCGACAGGCGAGCATAATTGCCCCCATAGTACGCCGACTGCCAGTCCTTCAGTAGCGGATCGAGATAGTTCACGTACGCGCCACCGCTGCTCCAGGCAGACATCACGCTGCGCATGCGGTTGGGGAACGTGGTGTCGTAAATAGTGCGGGACTGCCAGGTAGCGTATTCCACGCTGAACAAGGCCTTGCGATGGACAAAGGCCGTTGCATCGGTTGCCACGCGGCCGATTGCGCCGCCCATGTGATCGAAAATATATGAGCCGGAGATGCCCGCCGCCATGGCATCTTTCACAGACTGGTTCAATGCCGCGATGCCGGCCGCTGGCAGCAACTCATTAAAGAAGTCCGAACTAAGCACTTCGTCGTAGCGCGTCTTCCGGCCTTCGGGCGAGTAGCCGCTCAAGCTGCATTGGTTCAACGGGATGCCGGCGCACATGCTCCATGCCACATCGCGGTAAGGGAGCTGGCTGATGGCGGTACTCATATCGGTGCCGGCTACGCCAGTCGCAGCGAGGAATGCGTTCCAATAAGGTTGCAGGAAGCCGGAAGTACCGAGGCAATAGGCCGTCACGGTGCATGACGCGCCGCCGCTGCCAAACTGAATGTAGATCTGCGCCCAGAGATTGTCTGGCAGCGATTGCGGCCAGCGCTGCCAGGCATCGAACATCGCGGCAAAATCCTGGAAACGGAAATCGGCGCGGGCGACGGTAATGTCCTCGATCCGATGGGTCTTGAACGTAAAGGACGTGGCTACCCCGAAATTGCCGCCGCCACCGCCACGCAGGGCCCAGAACAGGCCAGGCTCCGTACTCGCGTCGCAGTTAAGAAGGCGTCCATCGGCCGTCACCACCTCCGCCGCCAGCAGGTTGTCGCAGGTCAGCCCGAATTGCCGGTCGAGGATGCCGATGCCTCCACCCAGTGTGATGCCGGCAATGCCCACTGTCAGGCAGGTGCCGGAAGGGATGCAGACGCCGTTGGCAATCAGCTTGTCATACACCTCGGCCAGGCGCGCACCAGCGCCAACCTTTGCCGTGCCGTTGGCATAGACCTCGATCGCGTTCATGGGTGTGACGTTCAGCACTACCCCGGTGGTGGTCGAGGTTCCGGCCCAGCTATGGCCACCGCAGCGCGGCGTTACTGCGAGCTGGTTGCTGCGCACGAAAGCCAGGCCTGCCCTGACGTCTTCGACGGATTTGCACTTGATGATGGCCACCGGCTTGGTGCCGTCAAAACGCATATTGGCCAGCAAGCTGGCGGAGGCATAGGCGGTATCGCCAGGGCGCAGCAGTTCGCCGCCTAGCGCCGCCGACAGGCTGGCCCAGTTCGGACCAGCCTCCCCGGGCGGCGCCGGGGGCGAGGGGGTACTGCCCGAACCGCCGCCACAACCTGCCAGCAAAGCAGCTGACGCTCCGCCCGACAACTCCAGAAACCGCCTGCGATCCATGTGCCTCCCCATAGTGACGCGCCAAATCGGCCAAGGGGAGTGATATTAGCATCAATTCAACATATTGGTATTTAATTGGTATACATCAAGGTGTCCCGACGATGCGAATTGAAGCCTTGATGGCGCCCTTTCTTCGAAGGACATCCATTCCGGATTCGATCCTGCCGATCGTGACCAGGCCTTCCGAGTACTTGAAGTCCTTCAGGAAGATGACGAGGTTTCCCCATGGCGCGTAATAGCTCAAGTCACCTTGCCGGGCGTCGCTGCCGGCCGGCGCACCAAGGGTCGACAGGCGG
>CAMLSG010000274.1 GCA_946482635.1 uncultured Duganella sp. | reverse complement strand
GGCGCGCCACCTCATATTCATCTTTATAGGACATCAGCTTGAACAGCGACTTGGCGACTGCGGTGGACAGCTTGTTGCCCAGGCCCAGGGAAGTCTCCTTGGCGCGCACTTCGGCCACCAGCGCCTCGTAGGAAGCCGCGTAAGCCGCATCCTGGTAGCCGGTCAGGAATTCAACGCGCTTCTTGATCACGTTTTCCAGCGACTGTGGCATCTGCACCACGACAGCCTGGGTTGGGGTCGCGACCTTTTCCACGCGCTTAAAGTCCACGGCGGCGCGGCGGCCCCACAGGAAGGAGCGCTTGTTCGATTCAACGGCCACGCCATTCAGTTCGATTGCGCGCAGCAGGGCTGCTTCGCTCAGCGGAATACGGCCTTTCTGGAAGGCGTAACCCATCATGAACAGGTTGGACGCAATCGAATCGCCCATCAGCGCGGTCGCCAGCTTGGTGGCATTGATGAAGTCCACCGACTGTGCGCCGCCGACGGATTCGGTGATCAGCGCTTCCACGCTTTCGGCCGGGTACTGCCAGTCGGCGTTCTGCGCGAAGGTGCCTGGCGGCTGCTCGTGCTGGTTGACGATGGCGAAAGTGCGGCCTGGGCGCATCTTCGACACGGCGTCGTAGGCGCCCGAGGTCAGCATGTCGCAGCCCAGGATCAGGTCTGCTTCGCCGGTGGCGATACGCTGCGCGCGCAGGTGGGCCGGGGTCTTGGCCACCTTGACGTGGGAGGTCACGGAGCCGTTCTTCTGCGACATGCCGGTCATGTCCAGCACGGAGGCGCCTTTGCCCTCCAGGTGCGCGGCCATGCCCATCAGGGCGCCGACGGTAATCACGCCGGTGCCGCCGATACCGTTGATCAGGATGTTGTACGGGTGCTCGATGCTCGGCAGTACCGGCGCCGGGATATCGCCCCAGTCGTCGTTCTTCGCGGTGCCGGTCTTGGTCTTCTTCAGCGTGCCGCCTTCGACGGTGACGAAGGATGGGCAGAAGCCCTTGGTGCAGGAGTAGTCCTTGTTGCAGCTCGACTGGTCGATGGTGCGCTTGCGGCCGAATTCAGTTTCCTTCGGCAGGATCGACACGCAGTTCGACTGGATGCCGCAGTCGCCGCAGCCTTCGCACACGGCTTCGTTGATGACCATGCGCTTGTTCGGGTCAGGGAACTCGCCTTTCTTGCGGCGGCGGCGCTTCTCGGCGGCGCAAGTCTGGTCGTAGATGATGACGGTGCAGCCAGGCAGCTCACGCATCTCGCGCTGCACGGCATCCATCTCCTTGCGGTCGTGCAGGGAAACGATATTCGGCAGGGCGGAGCGGTCGGTGTAGCGCGACAGGTCTTCGGTCACCAGGGCGATGCGCTTGATGCCTTCGGCCGCCATCTGCTGCGCGATCATCGGCACGGAGACGGTGCCGTCCACCGGCTGGCCGCCGGTCATTGCCACGGCGTCGTTATAGAGGATCTTGTAGGTGATGTTGACCTTCGCGGCCACGGCGGCGCGGATCGCGAGGTAGCCGGAATGGAAGTAGGTGCCGTCGCCCAGGTTCTGGAACACGTGCGGCACTTTGCTGAACGCAGCCTGGCCGATCCATGGCGTGCCTTCGCCGCCCATATGGGTGGTCAGCTTGTTCATCTCAGGGTAGATCGAGGTCGCCATCACGTGGCAGCCGATGCCGGCCAGCGCGAACGAACCTTCGGGTACCTTGGTCGAGGTGTTGTGAGGGCAGCCGGAGCAGTAGAAGGCTGGGCGGAACGGGGTCTCGATCGCTTTCTTCAGCACCGCGTCCTTCGCTTCCAGGAAGGACAGGCGCGCCTTGATCTGGTCCTGGATGCTGGCGTCGGCGATGTAGCGGGCCACGCGGCTTGCGATTACGCGCGCCACTTGCGATACGGAGAAGTCAGCCTTCGGCGGCAGCAGCCATTCGCCGCGCGGTGCAACCCACTCGCCCTTGTCGTCGAACTTGCCGATGATGTGCGGACGCACGTCGTCGCGCCAGTTGTACAGCTGCTCCTTCAGCTGGTATTCGACGAACTGGCGCTTTTCTTCCACCACCAGGATTTCGTCCAGGCCTTGCGCGAATTCGCGCACCGAGTCCGGCTCCAGCGGCCATGGCATGGAAACCTTGAACAGGCGCAGGCCGACCTTGGCCGCCATGGCTTCGTCGATGCCCAGTTCTTCCAGCGCTTCCAGCACGTCCAGGTAGGACTTGCCGGAGGCGATGATGCCCAGCTTGGCGTCCTTGGAATCGATGGTGGTGTGATTCAGCTTGTTCTCGCGGGCGTAAGCCAGGGCCGCGTAGATTTTGTAATCCTGCATCAGCGCTTCCTGGTTGCGCGCCTGCTGGCCCAGCGGGATCGAGGACAGGCGGGCATTCAGCCCGCCTTCCGGCATCACGAAGTCTTGCGGGAGCTTCACTTCGACGCGGAACGGATCGGCATCGATCGAAGCGCTCGACTCGACGGTGTCGGCCAGCGCCTTGAAGGCGACGGCGCAACCGGAGAAGCGCGACATGGCCCAGCCGTGGATGCCAAGGTCGATGTATTCCTGCACGTTGCATGGATACAGCACAGGGATCATGCAGGCGGAGAAGATGTGGTCCGACTGGTGCGGCAGGGTGGAGGAGTAGGCGCCGTGGTCGTCGCCCGCCACCAGCAGGATGCCGCCGTTCCTGGACGTGCCGGCATGGTTCATATGCTTGAAGACGTCGCCGCAGCGGTCCACGCCCGGACCCTTGCCGTACCACATGGCGAACACGCCGTCGTACTTGGCCGGACCGATCAGGTCAACCTGCTGCGAACCCCAGACGGCGGTCGCCGCCAGGTCCTCGTTCACGCCGGGCACGAATTGCACATTGTGCTTTTCCAGGTGCTTCTGCGCCTTCCACAGGGTTTCGTCCAGGCCGCCCAATGGGGAACCGCGGTAGCCGGAAATGAAGCCGCCGGTGATCAAACCGTCGCGTGCATCGCGCAATTGTTGCATCATAGGCAAGCGCACCAGCGCCTGGATGCCGGACAGGAAGACTTTACCGGTGGTGGAAGTGAATTTGTCGTCGAGGGTGACGTCGTGTAGTACAGGCGAGTTGCTGCCGTCTGGCATGGTGGCTGTCTCCAAAATCATGATTCGGTGCGTGCCTGGCATTGGTGGGCGCCGGGTAAGCGCGTCCTTGCCTAAGTCACAACGCCTGCGGGTGTGCAGGCCTTTTCAACGGGCGAGTTTAAGGTTTACTTTACGTGTACGGAAATATGGTTTGGGGATGGGGGTATAAGAAAAAATGATGGCTCGACGAAAAATTCTGGCATTGGCAGCAGTGTTTTTGGCTAGCCCTGGTCTGGCGCTGGCTGGTGTCGCACGCAAAATGCAACTGGTGACCAGCCACTTGCCCTCGCTGGTGCATGAGAGCGGCCCGCCGGGCGGTTTGCAGGAGCTGGTGGCAGAACTGTGCAAGCGGGCCGGCGTGCAGCCTGCGACCCAATTCGTGCCGTGGCGCCGCGCGCAATTCCTCGCCACCACCATCCCGGCCACCGCCATTTATCCTCTCACCCGCCTGCCCGAGCGCGAGGCGCAATACCGCTGGCTGGTGCCTTTGTTTGAAGAAAACTATGTCCTGCTGGCCGTGCGCGGCAAGCTCCTGCCGGTCGAGGAGATGAAAGACAAGCGCATCGCGCTGCTGCGCGGCGCCGCGCAGGCCGCCATCCTCAAAGAGCAGGGCTTCACCCGCTTTGTCGAGGCCAGTTCGATCGATGAAGTGCACCGCTTCCTGTTGGGCGGCATGGCCGACGCGGCATTTGGCGAGCGCCGCATCATCTCCGCGTCCCTGAAAGGGCACGGGGCTGGAAAGAGCGAGTTCGACACCAGCGCCCCAGTGCGTACCACGACGGCCTGGCTGGCGGGTTCCCTGGACTTCGATCAGGAAGACGCCGCCCTGTTCCAGCGCGCGCTCGACTCAATGCGCGCGGACGGCACCTTGCGCCGCATCCTTGCAAGGCATAACCTGAGCTAACGGCTCAACTAAGAAAGCAGGCGGGCGCCGGGCCAGGCGTTGCGCTGGCACAGGTCGTTGGCGACTTGCTGCGTCAGCGCGGCGATGGCGTTGGCGGCGTTGGTCAGGGGGATGTTGCGGGAAGCACACAACACCACGGTCCGGCTGATGGCGGGGCTGTTGATGCGCACGCTGCGCATCTGTCCCAGCTCGATTTCGGGCAGGACCGGGGCTACCGGCAGGATGGTCGCCCCCATGCCGGCCATGATGGCGGACTTGAGGATGGCGATCGAGTTGATTTCGATGACATTGCCGATTACCAGCCCGGCGGCGCGCGCCATGGCTTCGATGCGCGGCCGCACGCCATGCTGCAGGCCGGGCAGGATCAGGGTGGTGTTCAGGGCTTGCTGCAAGGTGACCGTGTCGCGGTCGGTGAACCAGACGGCGTCGTGGCGGCAGATGAAACGGAGTTCTTCTTCCGCCAGCGGCGTGGTGGAAAACGGCGTCAGTTGGCCATCGTCGAACAGCACGGCCAGGTTCACGCGCCCGCTTTTGAGCTGTTCTGCCAGGTTTCCGGTCAGTTCTTCGGTCAACTGCAGCGTAATGTCGGGATATTGCTCGCGCGCGGCGGTCAGCAGGGGCAGCGCCAGGGCGCCGGAAATACTGTGCGGCAGCCCCATGGTGACGCTGCCGGACGGGCGGGCCGACTGGGTGACGGCGGAGCGGGCGTCGGCCACCTGTTTCAGGATGGCCTGGGCATGATCGTAAAACACCTTGCCGGCGTCCGTGCTGACCACGCCCTGGGCACTGCGGTGCAGAAGCTGGGCGCCCAGCTCTTCCTCAAGCTGGCGTAGTTGCTGGGTCAGGGCGGGTTGTGCAACATGCAATACCAAGGCAGCTCGCGACAACGATCCGTGGTCGACGATTGCTACAAAGTAACGCAGTTGGCGAAGTTCCATATTCCCGTAGGATAACATTGTGTATACTTATTCTAACGTTCTTCACGCAAATACCTCGCGAGCCTCACCATGTTAAAGAAAGTCGATTCGGCGCAGTTAAAGGTCGGCATGTATATCCACGACCTGAGCTGCGACTGGATGACTCACCCGTTTGTACGCAACCGCTTTGTGATTTCCAGCCAGGAGCAGATCCAGAAAATCATCCAGGCCGGCATCCATGATGTGGTGATCGACGCATCCAAAGGGCTGGATGTGGAGGATGCGCCCTCGCTGGCCGAGGCCCAGGCGGCCACCGAGCGTGAAGTGGAAGAAATTGCCAAAGAACCGTCGCGCATCATACGGACCTCGCTGGGCGAGGAATTGCAGCGCGCGGCGCAGATCCGCAGCCAGGCCGCCGGCGTGGTGCGCAATGTGATGGCCGACGCGCGCCTCGGCAAGGCAATCGAAATTGGCTCCGTCCAGCCCGTGGTGCAGAACATTACGGAATCGATCCTGCGCAACCCGGGCGCCTTGCTGGGCCTGCTGCGCATCAAGTCCAAGGACGATTACACCTTCCTGCATTCGGTCAGCGTCTGTGCACTGCTGGTGGCCTTCGCCAATGCGCGCAACATGGATGAAAACATCGTCCGCGAAGCCGGCCTCGGCGGCCTGTTGCACGATACCGGCAAGGCCTTGGTCCCGGATGCGATCCTGAACAAGCCGGGCCCGCTGACCGACGAAGAATTTGCCATTATCAAGAAGCACCCGATGGATGGCTTCAACATCCTGAAGCAGTCGCCCGACGTGCCGGAACTGGCGCTGGACATCACGCGCCACCACCACGAGCGGCGCGACGGTACCGGCTACCCGGACAAGCTGGCCGGCGACGACATCAGCGAAATTGCGCAGATGGCGGCAATTGTCGATGTTTACGATGCCATTACGGCCGATCGCGTGTACCACAAGGGCCTGCCGGCCGCCGCTGCCCTGCGCAAGATCTACGAGTGGAGCAAGCACCACTTCAACCCGAAGCTGGTGCAGGAATTCATGCGCTGCGTCGGCATCTATCCGGTCGGCACCCTGGTGATGCTCGAATCGGGCCGCCTTGGCGTGGTGGTCGAACCGCACGAAAGCAATTTGCTGGCGCCGAAGGTGAACGTGTTCTTCAATACGAAGAACAATGTCTACATCAAGCCGGAAACGGT
>CAMLSG010000273.1 GCA_946482635.1 uncultured Duganella sp. | reverse complement strand
GCTTTCGTTACCGAAAGGACTTGGGCTTACCAAACCAAGTCTGCCTTTTCCGACAAGGCGGAATATAGCATTGGTTTAAAAAGGTGGTCAAGGCGCTTCGTGCTACTACCAAAACCGATAAAGCAGGGTCTGACCCAACGGTCCGACCCGCCAAGGCTACTGTCTGCGATTCTTTTGGCGTTGCGATTTGCTGCTAAACGTGCAGTAGGAGGTGTTCCCGTTCCCAAGGGCTGATCACGCGCATGAATTCCTGGTGCTCGAGATCCTTAACCGCGGCGTAGACGTCGATGAAGCGTTCACCCAGCACTTGGTGCAGCTTTTCTTCCGCCCTTAGCGCGCGCAATGCTTCCGGCAGGCCTTGCGGCAGTTCGTACTTCATATCATATGCGCTGCCGGATGTTGGCGCAGTGGGTTCGATCTGTTCGGTCATGCCCAAGTAGCCGCAGGCCAGCGTGACCGCCAGCGCGAGGTAGGGATTGGCGTCGGCGCCGATGATGCGGTTTTCAATGCGCCGGTCCTGTACGCCGGATTCCGGCACGCGGAAGCCTACCGTGCGGTTATCGGTGCCCCATTGGATATTGATCGGCGCGGCGGTATGCCGCACCAGGCGGCGATAGGAGTTCACATACGGCGCGGCGATCGCCAGCGCGGCGGGCATGTAGCGCTGCAGGCCGCCGATGTAGAACTTGAACAGTTGTGACGGGGCGCCGTCGGCGTCGCTGAAGATGTTCTTGCGGGTGCGCGCATCAAGCACGCTCTGGTGAACGTGCATCGCTGATCCGGGTTCGCCAGCCATGGGCTTGGCCATGAAGGTGGCGTACATGTGGTGCTTGATGGCGGCTTCGCGCAGCGTGCGCTTGAAATAAAACACATTGTCGGCAAGGCCCAGCGGTTCGCCGTGCAGGAAGTTGATTTCCATCTGGCCGGCGCCGATTTCATGGATCAGCGTGTCGACGTCGAGTCCCATCATGTCACAGTAGTCGTAGATGTCTTCGAACAGCGGGTCGAATTCATTCACTGCGTCGATGCTGTAGACCTGACGGCTGGTTTCGGCGCGGCCGCTGCGGCCGATGGGCGCCTTCAGCGGCAGGTCCGGGTCGGAGTTCTTGTCGGTCAGGTAGAACTCAAGTTCGGGGGCGACGATGGGGCACCAGCCCTTGTCCTCATACAGCTTGAGCACGCGCCGCAGCACGGAGCGCGGCGCGAAGTCGACCAGGCGGCCGTCGGCGAAGTAGCAGTCGTGGATCACTTGTGCGGTAGGGTCGGCGGCCCAGGGCACCATGGTGATGGTGCTGGGGTCAGCCTTGAGGACCATGTCGCGGTCGGTGGGGGAGATGGCCCGGTCGTAGGCAGGATCGGCGGATGGCGAATTGCCGGTGACGGTCATGCCGAGCACGGCCTCCGGGATGCGCATGCCCCGTACTTCGGTGAATTTAGCCCTCGGCAGTATCTTGCCGCGTGCGACGCCGGTCAGGTCCGGCACCAGACATTCAATTTCGGTGACCCGTTTATCGTTGAGCCACTCATCCATGTCCGTGTAGGTAAAGTTGTCACGGATTGCCATGATGCGCTCCCATGACAACTCTACCACAGGCAGGTTTTACGCGGTTTCCTCCACGCGTACTTCACTCAGCAGTTTCTTCAACTCCGGCACGCAAGAGCCGCAGTTGCCGCCGGCTTTTACACAGGCGGTGATCTGTGCCGGCGTGGTCAGGTTCTGCTCGCGGATCGCTTTGCAGATTGTATTGCGGCCGACGCCGAAGCAGGAGCATACCGTTGGCCCGGTGTCGGCGCCTGCCGCAATCGGGCGCCCGGCCAGCAGCGCTGCGCGGTCGGCCAGTTCCAGTTGCGGCTTGTCGAACAGGCTGGCCAGCCATTGGCGGGCGGGCAGGTCCGGACGGGCCGAGATGAAGATGCACTGCGCGATGCGGTCGTCGACCAGGTGCACGGCGCGGAAAACGCCGGAAGTACGGTCGGCGTATTCCAGCCAGTCGGCGTCGTCGTCCTGGATGCCGAGCAGCTGGCGCGCCCAGGTGCCGAAATCTTCAATGGCATTGCGGCCGGCCAGTTCGTAGCGCTGGAAGTCCTTGCCCTGCACCTTGGTCCAGTAGGCCAGCGCATCGAGTTCCAGCCCGTCGCGGCTCAGGATAAAGCCGTGCCATTTGACCGGGAAGCGGTCGACCATCACGGGTGTGTGCTTGAATTCCGGCTCACCGGAGACCGGGTCGACCACAGGATTCACCACGGCCCCGACGCGGGCGTCGGAAGCGGTCTGGTTGTTCCAGTGGATCGGCACGAAGACGCTGCCGCGCGCAATGCCGCCGCCGTGCTGGACGCGGGCGATCATGCTGCCCCATTGGCTGGTGACGCGCGCCAGCTCGCCTTCCTTCACACCGCACAGCAGTGCATCCTGCGGGTGCATGTCGATGAAGGATTCCGGGATATGGTCGGCCAGCTTCGGTGCGCGGCCGGTGCGGGTCATTGTGTGCCATTGGTCGCGCACGCGGCCGGTGTTGAGGGTGATCGGGAATTCGCCATCCGGCAGGTTGGCCGGTGCGCGCGGCACTGTGGCGACAAAACGCGCGCGGCCGTCGGCGTGCGAGAAGCGGCCATCCGCGAACGGGCGGCTGGCAGGCGGCGCGTCGGTGGATGCGATCGCCGGCCATTGCGTTGGCTGCAGTGCGTCGTAGGCGGCTTCGCCCAGCGTGGCAAGGCCGCCGATGTTGAAGGCGCGCGGCAGTTCGCTGTCGCTATTGCGCCAGGCGCTCAGGCGGGCATGTTCGGTGAAGATCTCGGCGGCGCTGGAGTAGCCAAAGCCGTCATAGCCCATGCGCAGTGCGAACTGGGACAGGATCAGCCAGTCCGCCCTCGCCTCGCCCGGTGCGGGCAGGAAGGCGCGCTGGCGCGAGATGCGGCGCTCGGAGTTGGTGACGGTGCCGTCCTTCTCGCCCCAGGCCAGCGCCGGCAGCAGGACGTCGGCGTAGGCATTGGTGTCGGTATCTCGCACCACATCGGATACCACGACCAGCTCGCAGCGCTCCAGTGCGCGGCGCACCTGGTCGGCGTTCGGCAGGCTCACTACCGGATTCGTGGCGATCACCCATACCGCCTTCACGCGGCCGGCTTCAATGGCTTCGAAAAGGTCGACCGCCTTCAGGCCGGGCTTCGACGCGATGCGCGGCGATTCCCAGAATGCCTGCACGGCGTCGCGATGCGCGGCGTTGTCCAGGTCCATGTGCGCCGCCAGCATATTGGCCAGGCCGCCCACCTCGCGGCCGCCCATGGCGTTCGGCTGGCCGGTGATGGAGAATGGGCCCATGCCCTGCTTGCCGATGCGGCCGCCGATCAGGTGGCAGTTGATGATGCTGTTCACCTTGTCGGTGCCGGCGCTGGACTGGTTGACGCCCATCGAGAAGCCGGTGATCACTTTTGCCGTGGCGGCGAAAGATTCGTAAAACTCCATCAGGTCTTGCAGGTTCAGGCGGCAGGCGCGCGCGACTTCTTCCGGCGTCAGCGTGGCCACTGCCAAAGCGTCTTCCAGGCCGTTGGTATGCGCGGCCACGAACTCCGGATCGACGGCGCCGATACGAGACAGGTAACCCAGCAGGCCATTGAAGAGCCAGACGTCGGTGCCCGGCTTGATTGGCAGGTGCAGGTCGGCCAGCTCGCAGGTGGCGGTGCGGCGCGGGTCGACCACGACGATCTTCAGATTCGGGCGTGCTTCCTTGGCGCGCGTCAGGCGCTGGAACAGGATCGGGTGGCACCAGGCCAGGTTGGAACCTACCAGCACCACCATGTCGGCGTGGTCGATATCCTCGTAGTTAACCGGCACCACGTCTTCGCCGAACGCGCGTTTGTGGCCCGCCACGGCGGACGACATGCACAGGCGCGAGTTGGTATCGATATTGGCGCTGCCGATATAGCCTTTAATCAGCTTGTTGGCGACGTAGTAGTCTTCGGTCAGCAACTGGCCGGAGACGTAGAAGGCCACGGCATCCGGGCCGTGTTCGTCGATGATGGCGCTCCATTTGTCGGCCACGTGGTCGAGCGCCTCGCCCCAGGCTACGCGCTGCAGCGAGCCATCGCCGCCCCGCTCGCGCATCATCGGATAAAGCAGTCGTCCTTCGAGGCCGATCGTCTCGCCCAGCGCCGAGCCCTTCACGCACAAGCGCCCCTGGTTGGCGGGATGCGCGGCATCGCCGGCAATATCGAACCCGCCTTCCGCACGCGGCGTCGCCGTGACACCGCAACCCACACCACAATAGGCGCACGTCGTCTTAATCATGAATTCACGCAGCCTGCGCGCAAAGCGCCTGCCCAAACAAAAGATGGTTGCGCATCGACGAAATGTCGGTGCGGTTCTGGATCAGGTCGAAGTACCATGGGCCGTCCTGCACGTCGCCATACAACACGGCGCCGGTGATGCGGCCGCCGTCGAGCACCAGGCGCTTGTAGACGCCGCGCCGCGGGTCGCGCAGCACCAGGTCCTCGCTGCCTTCGCCGCCGATGAAGTCGCCGACCGAGTACAGGTCGACGCCGGTCACCTTCAGGCGGGTCGGCGTTACCTGCTGCACGTAACGGCGGTGGCCATTGCCTGCCAGGTGGGCGGCGCAGACGCGCGCCTGTTCCCAGATCGGCGCCACCAGGCCGAAGGTGGCGCGGCGGTGCTGCACGCATTCGCCCACGGCGTAGATGCGCGGGTCGAAGCTTTGCAGCGTATCGTCCACCACAATGGCGCGTTCGCAATGCAGGCCGCTACGCTTCGCCAGTTCGATATTCGGGCGTACGCCGGCGGTCATCACCACCAGGTCGGCCGGGATGTCGCTGCCGTCGGCAAAGCGCACGGCGGTCACACGGTCGGGGCCGACGATTTCGCTGGTCTGCGCTTCCATGCGGAAGGCCAGGCCCTTCGCTTCCAGCGCCTTTTGCAGCAGTTGTGCAGCAGGCTTGTCCAGTTGCTGGTTCATCAGCGAGTCGGTCACGTGCACCACGGTGACCTGCATGCCCTGGCGCTGCAGGCCATTGGCGGCTTCCAGGCCGAGCAGGCCGCCGCCGATAACGACTGCGTGACGGTGGTTGCGCGCCGCCTCCAGCATCTGTTCGACGTCGTTGATGTCGCGGAAGGCCAGCACGCCAGGCAGCTCATGGCCCGGCACGGGGATGATGAACGGGCGCGAGCCGGTCGCGATCAGCAGGCGGTCGTAGCGCACCTCGAGGCCGGAGCGGGCGCGCACCAGGCGGCGCTTGCGGTCGATGAATTCGACCGGGTCGCCTGCGTGCAGGGTGATGCGGTTCTGCTCATACCACTCGCGGGTGTTCAGCATGATGTCGTCGACCGTCTTTTCGCCCGCCAGCACCGGCGACAACAGGATGCGGTTGTAGTTGCCGTGCGGTTCGGCGCCAAAGACGGTGATGTCGTACATGTCCGGCGCGAGCTTGAGCAGCTCCTCGACCGTGCGCATGCCGGCCATGCCGTTGCCGATGACGACCAGCGCGGGTTTCATGCCCCGACCCAGACCTTTCCGCCTTCGATGCGTGCGGGCCAGGTCGGCACCGAGTGCTCCGGCGCTTCCAGGCATTCGCCTGTCTGCAGGTCGAAATGGTGCTTGTAGATCGGCGAGGCAACCACCAGGCGCTCGCCCAGGTTGCCGACCAGGCCGCGCGACAGCACGGAGGCGTCCGAGTTCGGGTCGTAGTTGCCGATGGCGAAGACGCGCGGCTCGCTGCCGTCGTTCAGGTGGAACACGGCGACCTGCTGCCCCTGCAGCAGGGCGCAGACACCGGTGTTCGGGACGATCTGGTCAACGTCGCAGATGGCGGTCCAGGCGGAGGCGGATTGGTCACGATGCATGGCTAGTCTCCTTATGCGATGGCTTTGATTGGGATGCGCTTGCGTTCTTCCACGGTGGCGGGGCGAATCTGGCCGCGCTCTTCCATAAAGACCACGTTGCTGTCTGCTTCCGGGCTGTTGACGAAGTGGCGGAAGCGGGCGCGCGTTTCAGGATTGTTGACGGCTTCTTTCCACTCGCAGGCGTAGGTATCGACCACGCGCTGCATGTCTTCTTCCATTTCGGCGTTGATGCCCAGCTTGTCGTTGATGATCACGTCCTTCAGGTAATCCAGGCCGCC
>CAMLSG010000272.1 GCA_946482635.1 uncultured Duganella sp. | reverse complement strand
GCCGGGCAAGCTGACCGCCAGCTATACCGGGCCGGACGGCGTACTGTGGCTGGGCGGCATGGACGGCGTGGTACGCCGTGCCGCCGATGGCACGATCAGCCTGATTCCCTTGCCTGACGAGCTGAAAACCTTGCGCATTCACGCCATCCAGCAGGATCGGGAAGGTGCAATATGGGTTTCGATCTCTTCCGGCAAAGGCGTCTACAAGATCGTTGATGGCAGTTGGATCAAATGGGGCGGCGTGCAGGGGATCCCGGATTTGCTTGTCACTTCAATGTCCCGCGACCAGGATGGAAACCTTTGGATGGCGCACTTGCGCAGCATGGTAACCATAGTGAGCAATGGCAAGGCGCGCATCCTTGGCACTGCCGAAGGCCTGCAACTCGGTACGGTCATGACTCTGCACCCCGATGGCAGCAGCATGTGGGCGGGCGGAGAGAAAGGCGTTGCTTTGTTCCGCAATGGCCGCTTTGCAAAGCTGCGCGGCGAACACGACGAAGAATTTCGTGGTGTATCAGGCGTGGTGCGCTTGCCGGGCGGCGACATGTGGGTGAACGGTGCGGATGGCCTCTACCGAATCACTGCCGCATCCCTGGCGGCTTGGGAAAGGGATGGCGTCACACCAGTCGCCTTCGAACGCTTCGACGCACGCGACGGTATGAAAGGACACGCACCCCAATTGCGTCCTGTGCCATCGCTCAAGCTGTCTCGCGACGGCATTCTCTGGTATGCCACCGCAAGTTCTGCGGGAACGATCGATCCACAAAATATCCTGCGCAATCCCATCGCTCCACCAGTAGAAGTGGTCGGTGTGACTGCAAATGGCCAGCGCTACGCGATTCCCGGCCATGGCGGGTTGCGACTGCCCGAAGGCACGCGCAATCTGCAGGTCGATTTCACCGCATTGAGCCTGGCGCTTCCCGAGCGCGTGCGGCTACGGTACCGCCTCGCCGGAATGGACCACGAATGGCAAGAGGTCGTGGGGCGACGCCAGGCGTTTTACACGAATATGGCCCCCGGGAACTATCGCTTCGAAGTCACCGGCTCAAACGAGGATGGCCTCTGGAATAACAATGCAGCCGTGCTGGAGATCGATATACCACCGACATTTGTCGAGAGTATCTGGTTCAAGGCGCTGCGGATCATCGTCACTGTGCTTATTTTGTATGCCATCTATGCGATGCGGGTGCATTACCTGACCAAGCTGACGCAGGAACGCATGCTCGAACGCCTGGCGGAACGTTCGCGCATCGCCCGCGCCTTGCACGACACTTTGCTGCAAAGCGTGCAATCTTTGCTGATTTCTTTCGATGCCCATAGCCGGCACCTGAAGGAAGGTTCGCAGGAACGAAACTGTTTGAACCAGACGCTGGATTTCGCCGAAAAGCTGCTGGTGGAAGGGCGCGACCAGATCCTGGACCTGCGCGCCACGGCGTCGCAAGAGGATCTCGGGCAAACGCTGGGGCAGTTCGGCAAGGGGCTGGCCGCACGCAGTACGCACGCATTTGAAGTAAGGGTCAGCGGCACCCCACGGCAGTTGCGCCAACAAGTGCAGGACGAGCTGTATGCGATTGCGCGCGAAGCGCTGTTCAATGCCTCGCGTTATGCAGGCGCCAGCCGTATCGAACTCGATGTCGTCTACGGCAGCGAATCGATCGACGTTCGAATTTCCGATAATGGCCGGGGTCTCGACGAAAACATCGCCGCATCGGGGCATCGACCCGGCCATTGGGGGCTGGTTGGCATGCGTGAACGCGCGGCATGTATCGGCGCTACCCTGGAAATCGACAGCAAACCGGGCGAGGGCACAGCCATTACCGTCAGCACGCCGGCGAAAAGGGCCTATTGACGGCCAGCGAACAGCCTTTGCGGCGCGCCTGAAAAGAGCCGATAATAGCGGGCTACGCTATTTTGAGCACTACTCTGGAACATTCCCATGGAAATTAAGGTCAACTTTCTCGATAAGCTTCGTCTAGAGGCGAAATTCGACGATTTCACGGTCATCGCAGACCAGCCAATCCGCTACAAGGGAGATGGCTCGGCGCCCGGCCCGTTCGACTATTTCCTGGCTTCGTCGGCCCTGTGCGCCGCATATTTTGTGAAGTTGTATTGCTCAACTCGCAATATTCCAACTGAGAATATCCGCCTCTCACAGAACAATATTGTCGATCCGGAAAATCGTTACCAGCAGATCTTCAAGATCCAGGTCGAACTGCCGCCGGATATTTCGGCCAAGGATCGCGAAGGCATCTTGCGCTCGATCGACCGCTGCACCGTAAAAAAGGTAGTCCAGACCGGCCCGGAATTCATCATCGAAGAGGTCGAAAACCTGGATGCCGATGCGCAGGCATTGCTGACGCTTGATCCGGCTTCCGGCAAGAACACCTTCATCCCTGGCAAAGACCTGCCGCTGGAGCAGACCATCGCCAATATGTCAGGTTTGCTGGCGAACCTGGGCATCAAGATCGAGATCGCATCCTGGCGCAACATCGTTCCCAACGTGTGGTCGCTACATATCCGCGACGCGCACTCGCCAATGTGCTTCACCAACGGCAAAGGCTCGACCAAGGAAAGCGCGCTTGCTTCCGCGCTGGGCGAGTATATTGAACGTATCAGCTGCAATCACTTTTACGCGGGCGAGTTCTGGGGCGAAGACATCGCCAATGCCGACTTCGTGCATTACCCGAATGAGCGCTGGTTCAAGCCGGGCAAGAAGGACGCGCTGCCGCCCGAAATCCTGGACGAGTACAGCCGCGAAATTTACGACCCGGAAGGCGAACTGCGCGGCTCGCACCTGTACGACACCAACTCCGGCAACGTCGAACGCGGCATCTGCTCCTTGCCCTTCGTGCGCCAGTCCGACGGTGAAGTTGTGTACTTCCCGACCAACCTGGTTGAAAACCTCTTCGTCAGCAATGGCATGAGTGCCGGCAATACGCTGGCCGAAGCGCAGGTGCAATGCCTGTCGGAGATCTTCGAAAGGGCGGTTAAACGGGAAATCCTGGAAGGTGAAATGGCGTTGCCCGACGTCCCGCAGGAGGTGCTCGCAAAGTATCCCGGCATCCTGGCCGGCATCAAGGGCCTGGAAGAACAAGGCTTCCCGGTGCTGGTGAAAGACGCATCGCTTGGCGGTACCTATCCGGTGATGTGCGTCACGCTGATGAATCCACGCACCGGCGGCGTGTTTGCTTCGTTCGGCGCACACCCAAGCTTCGAAGTGGCGCTGGAACGCAGCCTGACGGAGCTGCTGCAAGGCCGTAGTTTCGAAGGCCTGAACGATTTGCCGCGTCCTACCTTCGTCAGCAACGCCGTAACCGAGCCAAACAACTTTGTCGAACACTTCATCGATTCGAGCGGTATTGTGTCCTGGCGCTTCTTCAGCGCCAAATCGGATTACGAATTCGTTGAATGGGACTTCTCCGGCCAAGGCGAGAACTCCAACGCCGACGAAGCCGCCACCCTGTTCGGCATCCTCGAAGACCTGGGTAAAGAAGCCTATATGGCGGTCTACGAAGAATTGGGCGCCACCGCTTGCCGCATCCTCGTGCCAGGCTATTCCGAGATCTATCCGGTGGAAGACCTGATCTGGGATAACACCAACAAAGCGCTCCAGTTCCGTAACGATATCCTGAACCTGCATTGCCTCGATGACGAGCGCCTCGAAGCTTTGCTCGAACGCTTGGAAAACAGCGAGCTTGATGAATACGGCGACATCGCCACCTTGATCGGCATCGAATTCGACGAGAACACGGTCTGGGGCCAGCTCACCGTGCTCGAACTGAGGCTACTGATCAACCTGGCGCTCAACGAATACGAGGCCGCGCGCGAACTGGTCGACGCCTTCCTGCAGTACAACGACAACACGCTGGACCGCGGATTGTTCTACCAGGCCCTGAGCGCCGTACTCGAAGTGCTGCTGGACGAGGAAATGGAACTGGACGACTACGTGGTCAATTTCCGCCGCATGTTTGGCGACGAAAAGATGGACGCGGTGATCGGCTCGGTCGACGGCAGCGTGCGCTTCTATGGCCTGACCCCAACCAGCATGAAGCTGGAAGGGCTCGACCGTCACCAGCGCAAGATCGACAGCTACCGGAAGCTGCACGCAGCGCGTGCCAAAGCCGCCGCCAAGTCGAATTAAGCGCGCACAGGCAAGCATCCCAGGCTGTTAAGCGTGCAGGCGAGGGCGGTTTCCAGGGGAGTATTCGGTTCGGTGCCAAGCACCTTCCGAAGCTGCTGGTTTTCCATCCGGACTGCACGCTGCCACAGATAGCGCATCTCCATCATTTCGCGCAAGGTCTCGTTGAACGGCGCGGCGAGGCGGGTAAGCCACCATGGAAACGCCTTCAGTTTTGGCTTTTTGGCCCCATGCGATTCGACGATACGTTGGATGGCACGGCCAATTTCGGCACCGTCCCGATCCCAATAGCCGGCCATATGGTAAGTCGCGAAGGCCGGCAATTGATCGCGCATATCCAGCAGTGCAATCATGGTCGCTGCCACATCGGGCAAATAGGCGTATTGATGGCCAACGCCTGACGCACTTGGCAACCTGACTTCCGCCGGCACTTCGCCGGGCCGGATCATGCCTTGTGAAAGCCAATTATTGCGCGCGCCCGGCCCGAAAAAGTCGCCAGCGCGAACCACGATGACGCGCACATTCCCACGTTCGCTGGCTTCTTGCAGGCGCTTCTCCATCTGGACACGGATTTTGCCTTTACGCGTAAGAGGGCGCTGCACCGAATGTTCGTGGAGCAGGGGAAAAGCATCGGGGCCGTAGTTATAGACCGTTCCCGGCAGGACTATGGTTGATCCTTGCGCGGCCGCCGCAGCGATGGTGTTGTCAATCATCGGCAAAACCTGCTGTCCCCATCCACGGTAGCCCGGTGGATTGACGGCATGGACGATCACGGAACAACCTTCAGACGCCCTGCCCACAACTTGTGCATCCATCGCATCGCCTTCGATCCACTCGACACCTTCAGCGATGCGCCTGGCCACGCCAAGGCTGCGTTTCATCGCACGGACGTTCCAGCCTTGTGCCACCAGCTGACGCAGCATTTCTCCACCGATCCCGCCGCTCGCACCGAGGACCAACACCGTTTTCGCATCCATCTTTGACTCCGTAAAGTTGACTATGAGGCAGATTATCGCCAAACTTGGGCCAAACGAAAATTCCCTAAACCCATACATCCGCTATACATATTTGTATGCCTACGTCGATTCCCTGGGACCTGTACCGGACCTTTTTAAGCGTTCTGAACGCACAATCGCTGTCAGGAGCCGCGCGAAGTCTCGGCTTGACCCAGCCGACCGTCGGACGCCACATATCCGAGCTTGAATCCAGCCTTGGACTGGCCCTGTTTACTCGCTCGCAGACCGGACTTCAGCCCACGGATGCTGCCTTGGACCTGCGGTCCCAGCTCGAAGAAATGCAGCATGCCGCGGCATCGATTGAACGCAGCGCCCATGGCCACAACCGTGTTCGGGGCGCCGTCCGGATTTCAGCAAGCGAAGTCGTAGGCGTGGAAGTCCTGCCGCCGATCCTGGCGCCGCTCAGGGCTAAATACCCGGAACTGGTCATCGAGCTAGTTTTGAGCGACGCAGTACAGGATTTGCTTGGCAGAGAGGTAGACATGGCGGTGCGAATGACGCAGCCGCAGCAGGATCTTTTGCTTGCGCAGCGCGTTGGAGAAGTCGCCCTCGGATTCTATGCACACAAAGACTATCTGGCAGCGCGTGGCGAGCCGAAAAAGCTGGCCGACCTGACGGGCCACAGCCTGGTCGGATTCGATCTGGAGACGCCGTTCTTAAGGGCGGCCGGCGCCAAGTTGGGCGGATGGAAGCGAGAAGGTTTCGCTTACCGGTGCGACAGCAATCTGGCGCAGATGGCGTTGGTCCGTGCCGGCGCAGGTATCGGCGGCTACCAGGTTGGCCTCGCAGCACGCGACCTGAACCTGGTGCGCGTGCTTGAAAAAGAATTGCACATGACGATGTCGACTTGGGTGACCATGCATTCGGATCTACGGCATAGTGCGCGTTGCAAAACGGTTTTTGACGTTCTGGTTGGTGGTTTGAAGGCCTTCTGGGGATAATGCATAACTTCGCATAATCTATATTATGTCAAATG
>CAMLSG010000271.1 GCA_946482635.1 uncultured Duganella sp. | reverse complement strand
CAAACTGTCGGTATTTTTTACACTTCGCATGATGCCAATTAACAGTTTTGTTTGAAATCAATGACTTGTTCAACATGGAACATTTCTTGCTCCAAAGGTCATCTAAATTCTTTTGGACAACTTTAGGTGAATATGAACCGAAAACTTCTCGCCGTAGCACTGGCTACCGCCCTGGTGTCGATGTCGCAGGCAGCCCAGGCCGCTCCCTTCACGCTGACCGGCTCGATCGGCGACGGCAGTTACCTGGGCGCCGGCAACCATGCCGGTACTTTCGATGGCACGTCCATCCTGCCGCAAAAATACAAGATCAACAGCGCATCGTTCGCCTTCAATTTCAGCGATGACGCGGATGGCATGTACCAGGGCCAACCCCAGTCGAACGGCTCCAGCGCAAGCGCTTATGCCTTCCAGCGCCAGTATTACGACGGCTCCAACTGGCAAACGGATTACTTGCGCACGGTGAACAACTACGCAACCGTAACCCAGACGGGCGAAAGCGAGAGCGTTGCTGTCTCGCTGGAAGGGATCGGCGCCGGCTTCGGCCAGACGAGCATGTTCCAGTCCGATTCGACCGCCAGCCGCTACAACGGCCACATCTTCGAAAACCGTACCGGTTATGGCGGCTACTACTACAGCTACCGCTGCGGCAATTACACCTGCGGCGGCTGGAACAGCGGCAACTACAGCAACTATTACGGCGACAGCTATACCCAGACCACCACCCGCACCACCGACTGGAACGGCGGCTTCTCGGTGGCAGGTACCATCACTGACCTGTCCCTGCTGGACGGCCTGCTGGCCAACCACGCGCTGAACTGGAACTTGGGCGTAAGCGGCGACCTGTTCCTGTCCAATGCCAGCCTGACCCTCGATATCGAGGAGATCAGGGCGCCTGCCAACGATGTGCCCGAACCGTCCTCAGTGCTGTTGATGGGCCTCGGCTTGCTTGGCCTGGCGGGTATCAAGCGCCGGCGCTCCCGCTGAAAAATGAGCGAACCCAGGATTGATTTCCTCCAGTCGGCCCGCCGTTTGTCGGGCCGGGAGGAATTCCACAAGCACCTGTTCGAATCGATGCTGGGAGGCCAGTGGCGGCAGCGCGACATCGGGCTGCCGCCCGGCGATGAAGCAGTCTTGCTTGAACTGCTGGCGCGCTGGATCCGCGAGGCGCCAGTCAAGGATGAACTGGGCATGCTGCGGCTGCTGGTGGTCAGGGGCGTGGTGCGCAACCTGGTGCAGGCCACGGCCACCGGCTACCGCGACTTCCTGTCGCAGGTCCTCGGTGCCGGTGAGGATGAGCTGCAGCAGCCGCAACGCATGCCGGCCTGGAAACAGTTGAAGCTGGCCGCCCTTGGCGATGGCTCTTTGCTGTCGGCTGCTGCGCTGGCCGAATGGAGTAGCCACGACCCGGTGCACGCGCGGATGGCGGCGATTGCCTGCCTGGACGCCTGTCCCCTCGACGCGGGCGTCGCGCAGCGTACCGGCGACATCGGGCGCTGGCTGATGTCGGTGCCGCCGGTAAAGATGCCGCTGCGGTACCTGGAGCCCCTGCAGTCTTCGGCATTTTTCGTCAGCTACCTGGGCGATCCGGATCGCCATGCATTCAAGAAGGCCATCGTGCGCCAGGCCGGCGCCATGCTGCACGGCCTGCCCTTGCCTGCACAGCGCCAGCCGGCCGCCGCGGCGGACGGCAAGCCGCGCCTGACCATCGTCGGCGAGCTGCTGTTTCCCCAGCACGCCATGTTCCGCTGCTATGCGGACCAGCTGGCGGGGCTGAAAGAACATTTCCAGGTGACGCTGGTAACCGACCAGCCGACACGCTGTGCCGAGCATGGCCAGATCAGCCATGGCCAGGTGTATTTCCCGGCCCACGAACGCGACGTCGTGCGCCTTGCCAACTTGGTGGCATCGACCGCACCGGACGTCATCCTGTACCCAAGCGTAGGCATGTCCTACTGGACGTTTGTGCTGTCGATGCTGCGCCTGGCGCCATTGCAGTTGATGTCGGTCGGCCATCCCGCGCCCTCCTGCAGCGAGCAGATCGACGCCACCCTGGTCTACCATGACCTGGCCGGCGCGCCGCTGCCGGAATATGGGCCGCTGGCGACTTACGATGCGCAGGCGTTGCCCGCCGCACCGCCGGGCGGCTGGCACGCCACCGCCGCGCCGGCCGATGCAAGCCCGGCCATTGCGATCAATGCGGCGCGCATCAAGCTCACGCCGCAATTCCTCGCGCTGCTGGCCAGGGCGCTGGAGCCGGCGCCGCCGGGCGTGCAAGTGCATTTCTTCCCCAATGCCAGCGGCGTCGAATTGCTGGCGCTGCGCCGCGAGCTCGCACGGCAATTCCCTGGCGCCCAGGTGCATGCGGCGGCAAGCTATGCCGACTACATGGCAAGGCTGTCGCGCGCGTCGGTGATCCTGCAAAGCTTCCCGTTCGGTGGCACCAACACCGCGATGGATGCGCTGGCGCTGGGCATCCCGCTGATCTGCCTTGAAGGCGGCGACCTCGCTTCGCGGGTCGACCCGCTGCTGCTGTCGCGCGCCGGCCTGGGCGAACTGCGCGCCGCCAGCACCGCGCAGTACCTGCAACTGTTGCAGTGCTTTCTCGCCAGCGGCAGCGAACGAAGCCGCATCGCGGCCCTGGCCAGGGCCGGCTTTGCGACGCTGGCCGCGCAAGACGCTGGCGGCCAGCGTACGCTGGCGGGCGCGGTCCTGCAGGCGTGGCAGGAGCGCGCATGACGCCCGCACCATTCCACGACGCGGCGCGCTTTCCCTTCATTGCCGAACTGGAACGGCAGTGGCAGGACATCCACGCCGAATTCGTGGCGGTGCAGGACGCATTGATCGACTATGTCGAACCCCATCTCTACGACCAGGGCTGGCAAGTGTTCGGTCTGTGGAACCTGCCGCACCGTGCGCCGCTGGCGGCGGGCGTGCAGCGCTGTCCGCGCACGGCGGCGCTGATCGAGCAACTGGTGCCGTCGCATGGCGCGGTGGCGTTTTCCGTGCTCAGGCCCGGCACCCGGATCAAGCCGCACCAGGGCAAGCCAGGACCTTACCTGCGCTGTCACCTCGGGCTTGAGGTGCCGGCGGGCGACTGCGCGATCCGCGTGTCCGGCGAAACCAGGGGCTGGCAGGAGGGCCGCGCCCTGGTGCTGGACGACCGCCTGGAGCATGAAGCATGGAACCTGGCGCAGCAACGCCGCGTGGTCCTGCTGTTCGACTTTATCCCATAATAGTGAACTGCAGGCCGCGCGTGCAGCGCCGGTAAATCGGCGTCGCGGTCAGCGCGCTGACCGGCGTGCGGAAGTAGTGTTCGCCCGCCTTGTCCGAAGCCGGCGCCTGCAGCAGGCCCGCGCCGCTGTTCAGGCGCAGCGCATGGTCATGCTGCTGGTTGACGTAGCTGACTAGGGTGTGGGCGCCGAACAGCTGGGCCGCCGCTGCGATCAGGGCGCCACCAAGGCGCGGCGGCAGGGAGGTGCGCTGCCACGCCCCGGCAATGATGACGCCAATCTCCAGCACCCCGGCTTCCGCGGTCGGCTTGAGGAGGCCGAAACCGATCGCACGGCCGGCGGTGCGGCCCAGCAGGATCAGTGGCGTCTTGCTGTTCTTCTGCAGCAGCGCGGTGCTGACCCAGTCGAGGTGGCGCTGGTAGGAGACGGCCTGGGCGCCGGGCATGAAGGGAATGACTGTCGGGTCGTTGCGGATGCCGAACAGCGCGTCGGCATCGGCAGCATCGAATTGCGTGAAACAGACGTCGCCAATGGCAAAGCTGATCCGGCTGCCGGCCCGATGCCATAATTCCAGGGCGACTGGAAATTCTAAATTGAAGTTGGGACTCGGTATGACTGGAACTGCGGCAGGCGCATTAAGCAATTTGGACTCCTTCAGCATCGTCGATGCGCAAGCGGACCTGCTGCACACCGCGGATGGCCGGACCTTGATCGATCTGTTTACCGCACACGGCACGGTGTGGCTTGGCCATCGTCATCCGGCGGTGCGCGAGGCCATCGAGCGCCAGCTCGGCAAGGTGTGGATCACCGGCGGCTACGCGACGCCCATGGTACAGGAAATGCGCGCGGCCATGAATGCTTTCCTGCCCGGCGGCTACACGCTGGCCAGCCTTGCCTCGACCGGCATGGAAGCCAACGAGCAGGCTTTCCGCATTGCGCGCGCGACGACTGGCCGCAACAGCGCGCTGGGCTTCGCCGGCGCCATGCACGGCAAGTCGTTCCTGACTGCGGCGCTGGCCTGGGACAACGGCGATGGACTGGCCATCGTGCAAGTGCACCGCATGCCTTGCGGCCCCGGTGTGGACGAAGCGGCAAGCTTGGCCGCCGTCGAAGCTCGCCTGCGCAGCGGCGAAGTCGCTGCCATCTTCGTCGAACCGGTGCACGCCACGTCCTTCGGCTGGAGCGCCTCGCTGGCGTTTTACCAGGCGCTGCGCGCGCTGGCGAGCCGGCATGGCGCCATGCTGGTGTACGACGAAGTGCTGACCGGCTTCCATCGCACCGGGCCGAAATTCTGCTTCCTGCAGCATGGGGTTCAACCCGACATCATCGTGTTCGGCAAGGCTTGCGGCAATGGCTTCCCGGTGGGCGGCGTAGCGGTGCGCGACGGCATCGCGATTTCGCCGCGCATGCTGCTGGGCAGCACGTTCTCGAACAATGCGCTGGCCGCAGCGGCGGCCTGTGCAACCTTGGCAAGCCTGCAAGCGCTCGATGCCGTAGCGCTGGCAGGGGAGATCGAACGCACCGTACAGCAAGCCCTGTTGCCGGTACTGGCGGACGGCAGCGTCAAGCTGGCCGGGGCAGGCGCCATGTGGATCCTGGCTTTCCCTACGGCGGAACAGGCGGCGGCCTGCGCCCGCTACTTGCTGGCGGCCGGCGTCTGCATCGGTTTCCACAACCGCCAGGTGCGCCTGCTGCCGCCGCTCACGATTGAGCCGGCGCACCTGCAGGCCGCCTGCCAAAAGGTCGCCGAGTGCTGTATCCTGCTTGCATGACCGATGCATTAGCGCGCCTGCCTGAGCTGTTACTGGATGCCGTCTTCATGGTGGACGAGGGCGGACGCATCGTGTTCGTCAACCCGGCCTGCCGGGCGATCTTCGGCTATGCGCCGGAAGAAATGACCGGCCGCATCATCCTCGATTTCATCCACCCCGACGACAAGGCCCGCACCGTGGCCGAAATGGGACATGTGCTGAACGGCCGCCCCGGACTCGGGTTCGAGAACCGCTACCTGCGCAAGGACGGCAGCGTCGCCCACATCATGTGGACCGCGCGCTGGTCGCCGGAAGACCGGCTGCGCATCGGCGTGGCGCGCGATATCAGCGAGCGCAAGCTGGCCGAACAGCGCCAGGCCGGCATGCTGGCGCTGGCCACCGCCGCCCACGGCGCGGAAACGCTGCCCGAGCTGTTCCGCGCCTTCGAGCAGATCCTGCAAGGCTTGCTGCCCTTGCGCGGCATGGTGGCCGTGCTGCAGCCGGGCGAACGGCTGGCTTACGCCAGCTCGCCCGAAGGCGCGCCGCTGCCCGATGCGACCGGCTGGCACCACGTCACCTTGTCGGCTTCCGGCATCGCGTTCGGCGAATTGCGGCTGGACCTGGGGCGCCACGGCACGCTGCCGGCCAGGGACATCGACCTGCTGGAATTTACCGCCGGCCAGGCCGGCGCCGTGATTGAAAGGCTGGCGCTGCATGCCGACCTGGCCCATGCGGCGCGCTACGACGAGCTGACCGGCTTGCCGAACCGGCGCCTGTTCCAGGACCGCATCCTGTCTGCCATCGCGCGCTGCCGGCGCGGCCAGTCGCGCGGCGCCTTGCTGTTCATCGACCTGGACGACTTCAAGCGGGTCAACGACGAGCACGGGCATGTGGTGGGCGACCAGCTGCTGCATGCCATTGCGCGCCGCATCACCTCCTGCGTGCGCGAGGCCGACACGGTGGCGCGCATCGGCGGCGACGAGTTTGTCGCCCTGCTGGAAAACGTAGCCGACCAGGCGCAGGCCGAGGCGCTGGCCGGCAAGATCCAGCAAGTGATCGCCACCCCGCTGGCGCTGGCCGGCTGCAGCCTGCAGCCGCACGCCAGCATCGGCATCGCCCTTTATCCCGAGCACGGGGAAGTCATCGACCAGCTCATGCGCCATGCCGACCAGGCCATGTACGCA
>CAMLSG010000270.1 GCA_946482635.1 uncultured Duganella sp. | reverse complement strand
TGCCTGTTTGGATTGTAATCGAGGATCCATTGATTCCAAGCATTATTCATCGCGCCGAAGCCAAAACGTATCTGCGCCAGCCAGGAAGTCTGGTTGCGTGCCAGGTTGGACAAGCCTTGCAAACCGAAAGGTGCTGCCTGGGGCAAGGTTTGCGCCAGGCTGGTGCGGATGCGCTCCGGTGCCACGGCAGCGGTCGGGTCGACCCGCTTCCAGCCGCGCTGGGGGCCGAGCCAGACTTCGGTCCAGGCATGGGCGTCGGATTGGCGTACCGTGTAAAAGCCGTCGACCGGGTTCAGTTCACCGCCCTGGTAGCCATTCACCACGCGCGCCGGCAAGCCGGCCGCGCGCATCACGTAGACGAACGAACCGGAATAGTGCTCGCAGAATCCCTTGCGCGTATCGAACAGGAATTCGTCAATTTCGTTGCGGCCAAGCTTGCCGGGCTCCAGCGTGTATTCGAAGCCTTTGCGGAACATGTCCAGCACGGCGGCGATGGCGGCATCGTCACCGCGCTCGGCGCGCAGGGCCTGGATCTGCGCGGCATAGCGCAGCGTGCGCGGGTTGTAGCCCGGCGGCAGCTGCAGCCAGCGTTCCAGCGCTTGCGGTTCCAGTCCTGGCTGCGCGAGGTAACTCGGGTGTGCGATGGAACTGTAGCGCAGGCGCTTGTCGCTGCCGGCCCGCACCAGTTGTTCCAGTTCATCGGTGTAGGCGGCGCTGGCGCCATCGACATTGGCGGCAGGCTCGCTTAGTTCGAGCATGAACAGGAACTGGCGGCGGCCCGGTTCCAGCGTCACTTCGTAAGGATAGGACGGGCCGGTCCAGGCCAGTTGCCGCGTCAGGCGCCGCTGCGCCAAGGGATACAGCGGCTGGCCAATGCGGGTCCAGGTGCGGCCATCGTAGGTGCTCAGCACCGGGCCGCGCCAATAGAGGTGTTCCTGCGGCGGCGCTGCGCCGTCGAAGCGGACCCGGAACGCCACTTCCTCCGACAATGCGAGGCTGGTCATGGAGCCGGGCGACATGGTGTCGGACATGCCGCTCTTGCCGGCGCCGGCATCGCCCGGCAAGCCCCAGAGCGGCCCCTGGATGCGCGGGAAACCGACGAACAACAGTACGCCCAGCGGTGCGGCAACCAGGAAGATGCGCGCGGCCAGCTTCAGCCGGGCGGCCAGCGGCGGTACCGCGCCGGTGAACTGGAAGGTGATCTGCGCCGACAGCAGCACGATAATGGTGGCCACCATCACCAGCGCGGTGAAGATCGATTGCGAGTAGAAGAAGTTCGTCAGCAGCAGGAAGAAGCTGAGGAAGATCACCACGAACAGGTCGCGCCGCGCATGCATTTCCAGCAGCTTGAAGGTGAGCAGCAGGGTCAGCATCGTCACGCCCGGCTCGCGTCCCAGCAGGGTGCGGAAAGTCAGGTAGACGCCGCCCATGGCCAGCAGCGATACCGGCAGCAGCAGCCACATGGGCGGCAGGCGGCTGCCGCGCAAAGTGATGGCGCCGCGCCAGAACAGCGTCAGGCAGACCATGGCCGAGGTCCACAGCGGCAGGTGGCCGAAGTGGGGCGCCAGCACCATCACGGCTGCCAGCAGCAACAGCAGGGTATCGGCCTTGTCGCGCGTCATGCGGCGGCCGATGCCGGCGAGGCGGCCGATCATGCACCCTCCTTGCCATGCAGCGCCAGCGCGCGCAGGCATTCGGCGCAATGCGCTTCGCCCAGTCCCTGGGCAATCTCGCGATGGCCGATATGGAGGGCGTATGGCAAGGCGCGCCGCTCCGCCTCCAGCACCCAGGCCGTCAGCCGCGACAGGCGCACTTCAATATCCAGTAGCGGCGGCAGCGCGGTCAGGTCCAGCAGCAGGTCGGACACGGCGCCGCCTTCAAAGTGCTTGCTGACCAGGTTGCCGCCATCGGCCGGGTGCAGGCGTGCGATCTGGCGCCAGGCCAGGTGGCGCATCGGGTCGCCCGGCTGGTAGTTGCGGATACCCGAGAAGTTATCCAGGCCCACGGTGCCGTAGCCGTCTTCGCGCGCGGCGCCGGTGGTGGGCAGCGGCGGCGGCGCCACTTCCGGCTGCGGGTAAGCCAGCACTTTCAGGTCCGGCTGCCAGTACGACCAGGCGCCGAACAGGCCGAGCGGAAAGCGGGTGAACAGGCGCACGCGCGGCGCTGCCAGCCAGCCGCGCTGCGTGGTGGGGCGCGACAGCACCACTGCGGCACTGCCTTTGGCGGCGACGTCGATCGACTGGCGCGGCTCGCCCTCGTCCTGGAAGCCGAGCCAGATCGCGTAGCGCGCGCGCGGCGTGGCGTTCCGCACATGGAGTTCGAACTGGGCCTCGTCGCCGGCAAACACCGGCTGGGCGCGGCCCGGCGCCAGGTGCAGGAAGGCCAGGTTCCTGGCCGTCATATACATGTCGACAATGGCGCAGGACCCGGTGAAGAAGGTCAGTACGAAGCCCAGGCCAAGGTTGTAGTTGACGGACCCGATCAGCATGATCAGCAGCAGGCCGACAAAGGCCATGCCCGGCCTGGTTGGCAGGATGAAGACGCGGCGCATCACCAGCTGCACTTCGCCCGGCTCCATTTCCTTCAGCTGGAACAGCCAGCGGTCAAGCATTCTCCTCGCTGGAGCAAGCATGGCTTATACCGCTACGGATTTTTGCAGCTGCAGCACCAGGTCGCGGCTGGCCAGCGCCGTGCCGTGCGAGGACTTGAGCGGGCGCAGGCGGTGGGCGCAGACCGGCACCAGCACGGCTTGCACGTCTTCCGGCATGACGTGGTCGCGGCCTTCCAGCGCAGCCCAGGCGCGCGCGGCCTGCAGCAGGGCCAGCGCGGCGCGCGGGCTCAGGCCTTCGGCAAAGAAGCCGTTCTGGCGCGAAGCTTGCGCCAGCGCCTGCACGTAATCGATCAGGGCAGGGGAAGCGTGGATCTGGCGCAGCCCTTGCTGCGCGGCGGACAGTTCGGCCGGCGTCATGGCCGGCGCCAGGTGCCTGAGCATCTGGCGCCGGTCTTCGCCCATCAGCAGCGCGCGTTCGGCGGCAGCGTCGGGATAACCGAGCGAGATGCACATCAGGAAGCGGTCGAGCTGCGACTCCGGCAGCGGGAAGGTACCGACCTGGTGGGTCGGGTTCTGCGTCGCAATCACGAAGAACGGTTCGGGCAGCGGGCGGGTCACGCCATCGGCCGAGACCTGGCGCTCTTCCATCGCTTCCAGCAGGCCGGACTGGGTCTTCGGCGTGGCGCGGTTGATCTCGTCGGCCAGCAGCACCTGGGTGAAGATTGGTCCGGGGTGGAAACTGAACGCGTTCAGCTCGCGTTCATAGATCGATACGCCGGCCACGTCGGCCGGCAGCAGGTCGCTGGTGAACTGGACGCGGTTGAACTGCAGGCCCAGCGACAGCGCCAGGGCGTGCGACAGCGTGGTCTTGCCGACGCCGGGCAAGTCTTCCAATAACAGGTGGCCGCCGGCCAGCAGGCAAGTCAAGGCCTGGCGCACTTGCAATTCCTTGCCGACGATCACCTGGCCAACTTGCTGTGCTACGGCGTGTAATTTGGTATACATGGTTTTGGTACGTGTTTTGGTGGACCTGCCGCCGCGTGGTAGATTAGTCGCATTCTATGCGAGAACGCGATTCATGAGCACAGCAATTTACAGCCATCCCGACTGCCAGCGCCACGAAATGGGCGACTGGCATCCCGAATGCCCGGCGCGCCTGCAAGCCATTGCCGACCAGTTGATCAATGCCCACATCGACGACCTGCTGGAGCACCGCGACGCGCCGCTGGCCGATGAAGCGTCGATTGCGCGCAACCATACGGCCAATGCCATTGCCATAGTGCGCGACCACCTGCCATCCGCCGGCGACTATTACCCGATCGACGGCGACACTTCGCTCAACACGCATAGCTGGACGGCGGCGCGGCGCGCGGCCGGCGCCGCAATCGCTGCCACCGATGCCGTGATCGACGGCGAGATCGACAATGCCTTTTGCGCCGTGCGCCCGCCGGGCCACCATGCGCGTCCGACCGAGCCGATGGGCTTCTGCCTGTTCAATAACGTGGCCATCGCCGTCAAGCATGCGCTGGACGTGCGCGGCCTGCAGCGCGTGGCGGTGGTCGATTTCGACGTCCACCACGGCAACGGCACCGAAGAAGCGCTGCTCGACGAGCCGCGCGCGCTGATGGTGAGCTTCTACCAGCATCCGTTCTATCCGTATTGCGAAGTGCTGCCGGAGACGCCCAACCGCGTCAACGTACCGGTGCCGGCCGGCTCCAGGGGCGATACGGTGCGCGCGCTGGTGCAGGAAAAGTGGCTGCCGGCGCTGCACGCCTTCCAGCCGCAGATGATCTTCATCTCGGCCGGCTTCGACGCCCACCGCGAGGACGACCTGGGCGGCATGGGGCTGGTGGAAGCCGATTATGCATGGATGACGCAGCAGGTGATGGAGGTCGCGCGCCAGCACGCGCAAGGCCGCATCGTGAGCTGCCTGGAAGGCGGCTACAACCTGTCGGCGCTGGGCCGCAGCGTGGTGGCCCATGTGAAGGCCCTGGCCGAGATCTGAGATGCTGTCGCTGCTGCTTGCGCTGGCCGGGGCCAGCGCGTTTCCCTATGAGTCGCTGGCCACGCCGGCCAGTTGCACCGTGCCCGAATGGCCGCGCGAAGCCGTGCGCTATGAAATCGAAGGCACTACCGTGCTGCAGTTCCAGGTCGGCGCCGACGGTGCCGTGCGCAATGTGGAAGTGAAGCAGGGCAGCGGCTGGAGCCTCCTGGACCAGGCGGCGCTGGCCGGCCTGGCGCGCTGCCGCTTCAAGCCGGGCCTGGCTGCGGCGCGCGAAGGCACGGTCTATCCGCTGCAATACGCCTGGACGCTGGAAGGCCCGGCGCCGCTGCGGCCGATGCTGGTGCCGGGCAGTTGCAGTCCCTCGCAGCGCTTCCTGCGCTACGATAACCTCGACCAGCGACCCGACGGCCGCGCCTCGATCAAGCTGCGCTTCCTGGTCGATCCGGCGGGCAAGGCCCAGCGCATCGTGCCGGAAGCGGCGCATTTCGATGCCGCCGTGGTGCGCGATGCGGTGAGCTGGCTGCAAACTTGTCGTTTCGGCATCTCGCCCAAGGCCAGCGGCGCCCGTACCGACACCTCGTTCGGCAGGGTGGTCTTGAGGTAAAATGGCGGATTGTTCATTCGATTCGTAAGGCAAGAGCATGTCTATCCAATGGTTCCCCGGGCATATGAACGCCGCCAAGAAAAAGGCGGCGGAACAGATGGCCGACGTCGATGTCGTCATCGAAGTGGTCGACGCGCGCCTGCCTGCGGCCAGCTGCAACCCGCTGGTGGAAGAACTGCGCAAGTTCCGCTCGCGCCCTTGCCTGAAGATCCTGAACAAGATCGACCTGGCCGATCCGGATGCCACCGCAGCCTGGATCCGCCATTTCGAGCAGGACAAGACCGTCACTGCCTATGCGATGACGACCAAGAAGCCGTCCGACGTGGCCAAGGTGATTGCCAAGGCGCGCAAGCTGGCGCCGCACCGCAATGAGCCGACCAAGCCGCTGCGCATGATGATCATGGGGATTCCCAACGTCGGCAAGTCGACCCTGATGAATGCGCTGCTCAAGCGCCGCGTGGCGAAGGTGGGAGACGAGCCGGCCGTCACCAAGCAGCAGCAGAAGATCTACCTCGATATGGAAACGGTGCTGATCGATACCCCTGGCCTGCTGTGGCCGAAGATCGAGATGCCGTCCGACGGCATGGCGCTGGCGGCATCGCACGCGATCGGCGCCAATGCGCTGATCGAGGAAGAAGTGGCGGTGTGGCTGGCGGAAGAACTGCTGAAGCGTTATCCGGAATTGCTGAAGGCGCGCTACAAGGCCGACGTGTCGGCCATGGACGGCGTGGCGCTGATCGAGCGCGTGGCGCAACTGCGCAGCTATCGCTTGAAGGGTGGAGACTGGGACTTCGAGAAGGCTTCGCACATGCTGCTGCAGGATTACCGCAGCGGCGCGCTGGGCCGCATTTCGCTGGAAACGCCGGCTACCCGCGCCGAAGCGCTGGCGATCCATGCCGAAGCGGAGCGCATCAAGGCGGAAGAGGCTGAGCGCAAGGCCGCCGAGAAGGAAGCCGAGCGCATGAAGGGCAAGCGCGGGACCTGAAACCGGTAAACCAGGGTCCGACCC
>CAMLSG010000269.1 GCA_946482635.1 uncultured Duganella sp. | reverse complement strand
AGTCAGGGAAGCGTTCGTTGATCGCCAGCGCCTTGTCCATATTGGCGATCAGCAGTTCGACGAATTTCGGGTCGAGGTGCTTGCCCGCCACTTCGCGCATATGCGCCACCACCTGCTCGACCGGCCAGGCATCCTTGTAGCAGCGCTTGTGCATCAGGGCGTCGAACACGTCGGCCACCGCCACGATGCGGGCGTATTCGTGGATATCGTGGCCCTTCAGGCCCTGCGGGTAGCCGCTGCCGTCGAACTTCTCGTGGTGCTGGTGGGCGATCACGGCAGCCGCCTTCAGGATCGGGCGCTGCGAGCCGTCCAGGATCGACAGGCCGACCGTCGGGTGCTGCTTCATGATTTCCCATTCGGCCGCATCGAGCTTGCCGGGTTTGAGCAGCACCGAATCGGGCGTGGCGATCTTGCCGATGTCGTGCATCGGCGCCGCGTGTTTCAGCACGGCGGTTTCATCTTCCGGCATGCCGGACGCGCTGGCCAGCAGGTGGCAGAATTCGGCCATGCGCCGCACGTGGTTGCCCGCTTCGTTGGAGCGCGATTCGACCACGTCGCCCAGGCGCATGATCAGCTCCGCCTGCGTGTCGGTGATTTCCTGCGTCAGCAGGATATTGTCGAAGGCGATCGCCACGCCGCTGCAGAAGATCTCCAGCAGCTTCTGGTCGATCTCGGAAATTTCTTCCACGCCTTTCAGCACCAGCAGCGAAGCCTTGCCGCTGCTGTTAGGGAAATAGCCGACGAAGGTGTCGCCCGTCATGCGCGAGATGCGGTTGCGCTCGGCATCCTTGAGCTGGGCCAGCAACTCCGGCGTCAGCAGGCTGTCTTCGTCCTGGCCGATCTGGGCCAGCACTTCGTAATCGGTTTCGCCGCTGACGGCGCTGGCGCCGCGCAGGCGTACCAGCATGCTCTGCTCCAGGCGCAGCAGCGCCACCACCTGTTGCAGCAGGCCGTTGGCAAAGTCTTTCAGGTTGCGCGCCTGGAAGATGTGGGCCGAGGCGGCAATCACGCGTTCCAGGCCTTCGCGGTAATGCATCTGCTGCTGGCGCGCTTCCTCCACCTTCATGATGTCGCGGTAGGCGCGCAGGGCGGCAAAGGTGGTGGTGAACAGCTTGGTGCGATCGAGCTCGGTCTTTTCCTTGTAGTCGTTGATGTCGTAATTGACGATCACGCGTTCTTCCGGCGCCTGGCCCGGCTGGCCGGTGCGCAGCACGATGCGGGTGAACTGGTTGTCCAGGTCTTCGCGCATCCAGCGCGCCACTTCCAGGCCTGAGTCTTCGCGCTCCATCACCACGTCGAGGAAGACCAGGGCGATGTCCTTTTCTTTTGCCAGCACTTCCTTGGCTTCGGCGCCGCTGTAAGCGTGGAGGAAGGCCAGGCCGCGGCCTTCCAGGCGGAAGCGGCTCAGCGTGAGCTTGGTGATGTCGTGGATATCGGGCTCATCATCGACCAGCAGGATGCGCCACGGCGCGAGTTTTGGCGTAGCAGCAGACAAGAAAGACATATTGGCAGATTCCAAAATGTGACACACAGTCCTGGATGATGCGCAATTTTTAGGCGCATCAAAATGATTGTAGTCCTACCCATTGTTATTAACAACAGGCAATACTGGATGAGCTAGCTCTTTACAACATCGACTGCGTCGCCGTAACGCTTTTGGCAGCGTTCGCACCAGAAAGTGCGGCGCTGGGTGAGCCCGAGATGGGCCCGCTGCAGCTGGATATGACAGCGCGGACATTCGCGGCGGTTGTGTGCCTGCCAATGTTTCTTCAGTTCGAATGCCAGCTTCCAGGTCTTGAATTCAAAGCTGTACTGGCGCGCCTGCTTCACTAATTCCCGTAACTTTCCCTGTGGCAATTTATTTACCGTAGAGAGAGGATGCATGTGCAAACGAAACAATACTTCGTTTTTAATAATGTTGCCCACTCCAGCAAAGATACTCTGGTCGAGTAAAACATCGCACACGAATCGCTCGGGCTGTTGCCGCAGTTTTTTCAGCGCAAGGCGGGGACTCCAGTGCTCCGACATGACGTCGCTGCGCCAGTCGTACGCGTGGTCCAGTTCGCCTTCCACCAGCTTGATCGAGCAGGTATAGAAGTTCAGTTCGCCGCCTTCTTCAAATTGCAGCGACAAGCGCGGTTCAGCGCCTTCCTTGCGCTCGTCGATGCGGTAGCTGCCGAACATCAGGAAGTGTACGCGCAGCGTGTACAGCGGCAGTTCGATCAGGAAATGCTTGCCCCAGCTGCGCAGCGAGAGGACAGGCTGGCCCGGCAGCTCGTCGAAGGGAACCAGCTTGCTGTTGCCGCTGGCAGTGGCAATGGTGCGGCCTTCGAACGCGCGCACCTGTTCGCTGAGGATGACGATCGACGGGCCTTCGGGCATGGCACACCTCCTTTCCGCCAGCATCGCCGCAGCGGCGCCGAGCCGCCGTGCGCGCACGCACCAATTGCTATACTCGCCGGCATGCTGATACGACATACGACAGAACAGGACTGGACCATTCTCAAAGAGCTGCGCCTGGCCGCGCTGCTCGATGCACCAACGGCCTTTGGTGTCACGCACGCCAGCGCCGCAGCGGACCCTGATGCCCAATGGCGCGACCGTGCCGCTGGACGCGGGCCGGCCACCTACCTGCTGGCCTTCGATGGCGACGCGCCGGTCGGCATGGTGGGCGGCGTGACCAGCACAGCGCAGGAATTCAACCTGATTGCCATGTGGGTCAAGCCGGCGCAGCGCGGCAGCGGCGCGGCGGCCGCGCTGGTGGAGGCGATGAAGGCGCATGCGCAAGCGCAGGGACACCAGCGTGTGGTGCTGGACGTGGCGCCGGAAAATCGGCGCGCCGCGGCTTTTTACGCCAGGCGGGGCTTCCGCTTCCTGCCGCATTGGGAAGCGCTGGAGAGCCATCCCCATATCCAGCTGCAGAAGATGGAGTGGCGCGCCGGCGAAAGCTGACCCGGGCGCGCCTTTCGTTTGCAGCGCGCAATCGGATAGTCACAATGTTGTCATTTTCGCTTCCTAGAATGGCGGGCAGTTTCAACTCCCCCACTTTTGGAAAGCGTCATGGAAAACAAAATCGATCACGACGATATCGGCTACAACGATACCCCGAACGAGCACTTCAGCGAAATCCTCGACAAGCGCATCAGCCGCCGTAACCTGCTGCGCGGCTCGGTAGCGTCGGCCATCTCCGTGATGATGGGCTCGGCAACGCTGACCGCCTGCGGCGGCGGCGACGATGCGCCGGTGGTCACCAAGCCTGAGACCCCGGTGCCGGCTGAAAAGCTGCTGGGCTTCACGGCCGTGGGCAAGAGCCTGGCTGACCTGGTCACCGTGCCGGCCGGCTATACCGCGACCGTGATTTACGCGCTGGGCGATCCGCTGACCGCTTCCGCCACCGCCTTCAAGAACGATGGCAGCGATGCCGACTTCGAGAACCGCGCCGGCGACCACCACGACGGCATGGAATTCTTCGGCCTGGACAGCGCCGGCAAGCCATCTGCCAGCGGCAACGAGCGCGGCCTGCTGGCCATCAACCACGAAGCCACCACCAATGAAAAGCTGGCATCCTTCTTCATCCACGCCAACGGCGGCACCAACACCCTGCCGCGCCCGGCTGCGGAAATCGACCGCGAAACCGCGCTGCACGGCATCTCCGTGGTGGAAGTGCGCAAGAACGCCGGCAAGTGGGAATACGTCAAGGATTCGGCGTTCAACCGCCGCGTCACCTGCCTGACCGACTGCGACCTCAGCGGCCCGGTGAAAGGCAATGCGCTGGTGAAGACCAAGTACTCGCCGGACGGCAGCAAGATCCGCGGCACCCTGAACAACTGCGGCACCGGCCGCACCCCATGGGGTTCCTTCGTCTCCGGTGAAGAGAACTGGAGCGGTTACTTCACCCGCAGCGCCACCGACGATGCCGCGCGCGGCAATGACAAGAGCGTCGCTGCACTCAAGCGCTATGGCCGCAGCCAGGGCGCCGCGTCGCGCCATGGCTGGGAATCGGGCGGCGCCGACGACAAGTACGCGCGCTGGAACAATTCCAAGCTGGGCGCTTCGCTGGATGGCAGCGACGACTACCGCAACGAAATGAACGGCATGGGCTATATCGTGGAAGCCGATCCGTACAACAAGGGCAAGAACCTGCGCAAGCGCACCGCGCTGGGCCGCTACGCCCATGAAAGCGCCGCCTTCGGCAAGACCGTGGCCGGCCAGCCGCTGGCCGTCTACATGGGCGACGATTCGCGCAACGAGTACATCTACAAATTCGTCTCCACCGCCACCTGGAGCGACGCCGATGCCAGCCCGGCCGACCTGCTGGCCACCGGCGACAAATACCTGGACTCGGGCAAGCTGTTCGTGGCCAAGTTCGCCGCTGACGGCACTGGTTCGTGGATCGAACTGAACATCAGCAACGCCGCCATCGCCGCCTACGCGACCTACAAGTTCGCCGACCAGGCCGACGTGCTGGTCAATGCCCGCCTGGCAGCCGACGCCGTGGGCGCGACCAAGATGGACCGTCCGGAATGGTGCTCGGTCAACCCGGCCAATGGCGAGGTCTACTTCACCCTCACCAACAACAGCGCCCGCACCGCACCGGACGGCCCCAATCCGCGCACCTATGAGGACATGAAGGGCACGTCCAAGCAGACCGGCAACGTGAACGGCCACATCCTGCGCGTCAAGGAAAAAGACGGCAACGCTTCCGCTGCCTTTACCTGGGACGTTTACCTGTTCGGCGCCCAGTCCGATGCCAACCCGAGCCTGGTCAACCTGTCCAGCCTGACTGCCGACCAGGACTTCTCCAGCCCGGACGGGCTGGCCTTCTCGCGCTCCACCGGCATCTGCTGGATCCAGACCGACGACGGCGCCTATACCGATGTCACCAACTGCATGATGCTGGCCGGCCTGCCGGGCCAGGTGGGCGACGGCAAGAAAGTCACGCTGGCGTACGGCGCCACCAATGTCGACACCTTCGTCGGCAAGACCCCGACCGCTGACACGCTGAAGCGCTTCCTGGTCGGCCCGGTCGATTGCGAACTGACCGGCATCACCGAAACACCGGATGGCAAGACGCTGTTCGTCAACATCCAGCACCCGGGCGAGGGCACGGCCAACGCCAATATTGCCGACCCGACCAAATACACCAGCCAGTGGCCGGGCAATGCAGGCTACGGCGTGGGCAAGCGCCCGCGCTCGGCCACCATCGCCATCACCAAGAACGACGGCGGCCGCATCGGTAGCTGATTGTAAAAAGTTGTCTGAAAAATGGGGTACGTCCCCATTTAATCTGGGCCGGAGGTATCCGGCCCGTTTTTTTTGTCAGGAATTGTTTCAATGACAGCAGGGGCGGGGGCGAGGAGTATATTGGAGCTTATCTAGGAAAGGAAACCCATCATGAAACGCCAAACTCGCTTCTGGATTGCCGCTGCTCTGCTGCTGGCGGCGGCCGGCGCCGCTTCGGCGGGCGGGGTGACCGTCAAGTACCAGGACCCGGACAAATTTACCGATGTGCCGTTCTGGGAACAGGACCGCGACCAGGTGCTGAAGGAATTGACCACCCATTTCGAATCCCTGGCCAGGCAATTGCCCGCCAACCAGCAACTGTCGATTACCGTCACCGACATCGACCTGGCCGGCCGCGTCGAACCGCGCCGCCGCTCCCTGCATGACTTGCGCATCCTGCGCGGCGGGGCGGACTGGCCGATGATGGAACTGAACTATACGCTGGAACAGGATGGCAAGGTGATTGCCAGCGGTACCGACCGCCTCAGCAATATGATGTACCTGGAGCGCCTGAACCGTTATGCCGGCGGCGATTCCCTGCGTTATGAAAAGCCGATGGTCGACGAGTGGTTCAAGAAAAACTTTGGTGCGCCGACCCAGCTCAGCAGCAAGTGATGCGCTGCTTCAGTAATCCAGCTCAGTCGATCCAGTTCACTCGGCTGAACTTGGCGCGGAAGTCGTCCGGCATCGGCACCACCTGGCTGTGGCTGTAGTTGTAAAACACGAAGCCTTGCTTGGCCATGGCCACCAGCGTGCCATCGGCCGGGCGGGTGATGCGGAAGATGACGTCGCCGCCATACTTGTTGAAATCCATCACGCCCACCTCGAACAGCAGCTGGTCGCGCGCGTGCGCTTCGGCGCGGTAGGTGGTGGCCAGGTCGGTGACGATGATGCCGGTGCCGTCG
>CAMLSG010000268.1 GCA_946482635.1 uncultured Duganella sp. | reverse complement strand
ATATTTGATTATGGATCAAATATCTTTCGCGGAAAACAGGCTTTTTCCGCAAGAGTCGGAACGGTACAGTGGCGCTCACATTGCTTACTTAAAGGAATTCACGAATGAGCATCCCATCGATTGGCGCCGGCACCTTCCGCCTGCAAGGACAGGCGGCCTTTGACTCCGTCAGCAACGCGCTTGAAGCCGGCTACCGCGCCGTTGACACCGCGCAGATTTACCAGAATGAGGCCGAAGTAGGCCGTGCTGTCGCCGAATCGGGCGTGGCCCGTGGCGAGGTTTTCCTGACCACAAAGGTCTGGAACGACAATTTCGCCGCTGACCGGCTGATTGCCAGCCTGGAGGAAAGCCTGGAAAAGCTGCGCACTGACTACGTTGACCTGGCACTGATCCATTGGCCACTGAGCAGCGTGCCGGTGGAAGAATACATGGTGGCGCTGGCCTCCGCGCGCGAACGCGGCCTGGCACGCCGGATCGGCATCTCGAATTTCAATATCGAGTACACCAGGCGCGCCATTGCGGCAGTCGGCGCGGCGCAAATTGCGACCAACCAAATTGAACTGAGCCCCTACCTGCAGAACCGCAGGCTGGTGGACTTCCTTAAAGGGCAGGGCATCCACGTCACTTCGTATATGACGTTGGGGTACGGCAAGGTATTGGGCGATCCGGTGATTGCCGCCATTGCCGAGCGCCGCAAGGCGACGCCGGCGCAAGTGACGCTGGCCTGGGCCATGCAGCTTGGCTATGCCGTCATTCCATCGTCGACCCGGCGCGAAAACCTGGCCAGCAACCTGCTTGCCACCGGCCTGCAACTGAGTTCGCAGGAAATGGCGGACATCACAGCTCTGGAACGCAACGGGCGCATGGTCAATCCCGAAGGACTGGCGCCGGCCTGGGATCTCTAAGGCCGGCGCCGGTGGCGCTGGTTAAAGCGATTTCAGGAAAGCCAGCAGCGCTTCGCGGTCGGTTTGCGACAGCGCGGCAAAACGCTGGCGTGCCACGTCCGCCTCGCCGCCGTGCCACATGATCGCCTCGGTCAGGTTGCGCGCGCGGCCGTCGTGCAAATAGCCGGCCTTGCCGCCGCTGCCCATCACCTTGTCGGAATAGCCGATGCCCCACAGCGGCGCGGTGCGCCACATGGCGCCTTTGGCCTGGCCTTCGACAAAGTTGTCCGCCAGCCCGGCGCCCATGTCGTGCAGCAGGAGGTCGGTGTAGGGACGGATCACCTGGTTGCGCAGTTCCGCCAGCAGGTGGCCTGGGCCGGTCCGCATTTCAACCGTATGGCATGCCGAACAGCGCATGGCCTGGAACAGGCGAGAACCGGCACCCACTTGCTGGGCGTCGACACGATGTTCGTCCAGCGGAGCGACGCCTTTCGGGAAGCCGCTGGAGAGGCTGCGCTGCGCAGGAACGGCGATCAGGGCCAGGTATTGGGAGATCAGCTGCAGTTCCGGTTCGGTCACGCCGCGCTGGGCTGTTGCTGACTTACAGCCAGCCGGATCGCTGCCGCAGCTGCGGTTCGGGTAGACCGGCGACGTGACGGCCATGTCCTGCAACAGGGCGGCTGCGGCCTGGTGGCGAAGCGTCGCTTTGGATGCTTTCCAGCCGAAGCGGCCCAGGCGCACCGCTCCCGTTTCGGGATCGTAGACGAAGTTGGCAACGCCTTTGACGCCATCCGCATCCGGTGCGCTGCGCGCGCGGGCCAGGATATCCGCTTCCGGAATCGCCTCCAGCAGGCCGGTGCCGATCATGGGCTGTGCGGCACGCAGCGACGCAATTTCCGGAGCCGGGCCTTCGTAAGCGATAACAGGCTTGCGCAGTTCAACAGCTGTTCCATCCGCCAGCTTGGCGGTGCTCGTTTCGAATCCCGCTACGCGGACGCCGGTGCCCCAGTTCTGTGGAGCGCCACTGGTCGACACAGCGTTCATCTGCACTGCTGTCCCATACATCGGGTGCGGCATCTGCTGGCCGTCGGCGCCGGTAACAGCGACGCGTACCGACATCGTATCGAGGCGCTGGTTGACGGCGATTGGCGCAGGGCTGCGGCCGTTGTTGACGTGGCAGCCAATGCAGGCCGACTGGTTGAAGCGCTGGCCTTGCAAGCCTATAGCCGGCGTATAGCGGTCGTTACCGGCTTCATTGTGGTCACCAGTGGTGAAATTGGTGTGGATCAGCCGGCGGCCTTCGACGAAGCGCTGCATATTCTGCATGCCCACATTGTTCTGCGGCTGCTGGAACATGAACAGGCCGTTGTCCGAATAATTATAGGACACCGAGCCAAGCCCGCCGGACAGGGTCTCCGGCGGCAGCGGTACGGAGTTCAGGCGCGGCTGCACGCCATACCAGGGGCGCAGTCCGGTGCCGACGACGTAGGTCCATTCGGCGGAATAGTAGCGGATGCCGCCGCTGTCGCCTTTGCCGAGCATGGATTCGGTGGTCGAGAACATGGACGGAGAGACTTCGATGACGTCGCCCACAACCAGCGGCCGTGCCGGAATATTGGTACCGTTCGGGAAGCCGTTGGCGTCCAGTCCGTTCATGCCCGGATACTGCTTGACCAGCAGCGTGCAGGCGCCATTGATCCCACCCGGCGCGGCGAGCTGGCCAGCAGCAGGATAGGGAGAAGGCTTGCAGACCTTGACGTTGTTATCCACCAGTTCTCCAGGCGCCATCCAGCCGTAGCCCGTAACGCCGGGCCGGTCGATAGCGCGGAAGAAGGCGATGCCGCCGGAGAGGAAGTCGACGGTGGTGTACTGGTTCACCACCAGGGTCGGTTTGGTGACGCCGGGCACGCGGCTGTTGTCGACGATTTCTACGCCCCAGGTCCGGTTCTTGAAGTACTGCGGCACGAAGGTGAGGTAGTTGCCAGGGCCCTTGTCCACCGGCAGCCCGGTCGCAGGATCGACTGTTTCATTCGGCCCGTAGCCAACTTCATTCCATTCCTCGCCACGTTCGCGCCCATGGCGGGCGAAGCCGCGGGCGCCAAAGCGGGTGACCAGCGTGCCGTCGGCGAGCGTGAACTGCAAGGTTTCGAGTGGGGCCGCGGCTGCCGGCAACGGGACGACGCCATCGCCGCTGGCCGGGAAACGCAAGGCGGACGTTGCTGCGGGCTGCAAGGAGTTGTCGCTGCCCGGCGACTTGAATTCGACCTCAAATAGCGAGTAGCCATACTGCGTCGCGCGGGCAATGCCCTGCATGCGGATATAACGGGCATTGACGCCGAGGTTGAAGAATTCTTCCGTGCCGCCCTGGCCGTTGGTCACCAGCCGTAGTTGCGACCAGTTGTTGCCGTCATCGGAGACAAGCAGGGAGTATTGCTTGCCATAGGCGTTTTCCCAGGCGAGTTTCATGTACCCGACGGCAGTGCGGGCGCCGAAGTCGAACTGGATCCATGCGCCATCTTCGCGCGCGCTGGCCCAGCGGGTGTTGGCCTGGCCGTCGATGGCGGCGGCAGCCGACAGCCCTGCGTTCTCCACCGCCGAAGACGTTGCCGCTACCGGCTTGAGCACCACACCTGGCGCTGCAGGGTCGCCTGGCTGCGGATCCGGCTGGGGCGTTGGGGTGGGGGAGGCCGGGTTCCCGGAAAATGCCTGGATCTCGAAGATCGAGTAGCCATATTGAGATGAACGCTTGACACCTTTCATGCGCAGGTAACGGCCCTGGCCGGAAAGTCCCGGCCAGTCCTCGGTGCCGCCCTGGCTGTTTGACACGGACTTGATGGTGGTCCACGTTGCGTTGTCGTCCGACACCTGCAGAAGGTATTCGTTTGCGTGGGCATTCTCCCACGCGATCTTGACGCGGTTGACCGCGACCGATTTGCCGAAATCAAGAGTAAGGTACTGGTCGTCGGTAAAGCCGCTGCTCCAGCGGGTGCCGTCGTTGTGATCGATGGCCGCGGCCGCCGACAGGTCGCCGCGCTCGATCGCCGAAGCGATGGCGGCCACCGGCGTCAAAGCGGTTTCGGTCGTTTGGACGGTGCTGTCCGCCTTGAGTATTGTTCCTGGCGTGGTGCTTCCGCTTTCATTACCGCCTCCGCAAGCGGCCAGCAAGGCCGCCAGGGCGAGCGGCAACCCTTGGGAAATCCTGTGTTTTTTGAACATGTAGCCTCCGTAAGTGGAATCCTTTCCAATTGCTGATGGGCAATATTGTCCAAATAAACACGGAAGTCAAGGGTGCATTACACTTCTCCTAAGAAAAAGTGAAGATCAAGTAATATTGCTGCTGTCTCTGCAAACGTGAAACCTATGAAAGTGAATTTCGCCGTCACGGCGGCTTGTGTCCTTGGCCTCCTTTATTTTGGCCGAGAGGTGTTGCAACCTGTCGTAACGGCGCTGGTGCTCAGCCTGGCCCTGGCGCCATTGATCCGCACCATGGGCAGCCTGGGACTGTCCCGCGTCAATGCGACGTTCAGCGCGCTGGCGTTGGTGATTGTGGTCTTTGCCGGCACGTTTGCCATGCTGGGCGCGAATGTCATGGCACTGACGTCCGACCTACCGCAATACACCGCCGAAATCCGTTCGAAATCAAAATCGCTGGAAGAACTGGCCCAGCATCCGTTAGCACGTCTGGCGCCGCAGCTATTGGAAGAATCGCCCTCGGCGTCGGCACTGGAAACGGGTCCGCGCCCGGTGCCGGTGGAAATCCGCGAACACGCCAGCACCAGCGACTCCATTGCGAAGGCGATTGGCGTGGTCTCGGGCCCGCTGGGTGAAGCGTTCCTGGTGCTGGTACTGATGATTTTTATCCTGCTGGATCGCGAAAACCTGCGTGACCGCGTGTTGCGGCTGGTAGGCCAGCGTGAGGTCAGCCGTACCATCAAAGGCCTGGAGGACGCAGCGGAAGGCGTGTCGAGGTTCTTCTTTACACAGTTGCTCCTGAACCTGACGTTTGGCGTGGTGATCTCGATCGCGCTTTGGGTGATCAACATTCCTCATGCGGCGCTGTGGGGCGCGCTGTGCGCCGCGCTTCGTTTTGTGCCCTACATTGGCGCCCTGATCGCCGGGGCCGCGATTGCACTGTTCGCCGCAGCGGTGGAGCCGGGCTGGTCGCTCGCCGTTTATGCCATCGTTTTGTTCGTGGTGCTGGAAGTGTTTGTTGCGAACGTGATTGAGCCGCGCGTCTATGGCCATAGCGTTGGCATGTCTCCGCTTGCGGTGATTGTTTCTGCACTGTTCTGGGGCGCCATATGGGGGCCATTGGGCTTGCTGCTCTCGACCCCACTGACGCTATGCATCGTGGTTGGCGGCCGCTATATCAAGAGCCTGGAGCCGATCAGCATCATGTTCGCCGAGTCGCCGAACACCAACGAGGCGCAGCGCTTTTATCACCGGGTGCTGAGCGGCGACGCCAATGCCATTATCGAAGACGCGCGTACCTTCCTGCGCAAGTCCACCCTCGCGCGTTATTGCGACAAGGTGCTGCTGCCGGGACTCGCGATGGCCGGGGCAGGACTTCAAAGCGGCCAGGAAAGCCGGCTGCGCGCTACCGTGGCGATGGTGGCCGACACTCTGGATGCCGGCCACGCGCCAAGCCGTGCCCGCAGGCGCAATATCTCGATGCTCGACGAGAACATCGGTGCCCACCTGCGCCACCAGCGGGAAGAACGCCTGGGACGCTGGCAGGGTTCCCTCGATGTTCCTGCGCGCTCGGTCATCGTGTGTACTTCCATGCCCTGCGTGCGGGAAGAGTTCCTCAGCGAGTTGCTGGTTTTGGTGTTCCGCGATGCGAAACTGGATGCGCGCAGTTTCGTCCTTAACCAGGGCGAACCCGAGGACGACCCGGGCGCCGACAACCTGATTTCCGCCGTCTTCGTGGCGTATCCGATAGAAAGCGCACCTGCGGCCTGGATTGCGGCTGTCACCGAGCTGCGCGCAGCGTTACCCGACGTCCAACTGGTTACCATCCGCCCGCGCGACGACGTGGGCAACGAACACGCTACGGTGGCTTCGCACGTCGACCTGGTACTGCAATCGTTTGAGGAGGCTCTTGCGTTCGTCACGCCCAGCAGGATCGGCTAGAATGCGCGCGAAATGATCCTGCGTGCGCTCCAATTCCTGCTTTTGCTTTGCCTGCTGCCAGCGATGGCTGCAGGCGCAAGGCCGCTCCTCACTGATTACACGCATACAGCGTGGACCGAGCTCGATGGTGCACCGGCTGGTGCGACCAAATTCGCCCAAGGCGCCGACGGCTGG
>CAMLSG010000267.1 GCA_946482635.1 uncultured Duganella sp. | reverse complement strand
CGGCCGGTCTTGCCGCGCGCCAGTTCCGGCACGTCCGGGTTTTTCTTCTGCGGCATGATCGAGGAGCCGGTGCAGAAGCGGTCTGCGATGTCGATGAAGCCGACGCGTGGGCTCATCCAGATAATCAGTTCTTCCGACATGCGCGACACGTGCATCATGACCAGCGAGGCGGCAGCGGTGAATTCGATGGCGAAGTCGCGGTCCGACACGGCATCCAGCGAGTTGTGGCAAACGTCGTCGAAGCCCAGGGTCTGGGCCACGCGCAGGCGGTCGATCGGGAAGGTGGTGCCGGCCAGCGCGGCCGCGCCCAGCGGCAGGCGGTTCACGCGCTTGCGGCAATCCTGCATGCGCTCGACGTCGCGGCCGAACATTTCGACATAGGCCAGCATGTGGTGGCCGAAGGTAATCGGCTGCGCCACCTGCATGTGGGTAAAGCCGGGCAGGATCACGTCGGCATTCTTCTCGGCCAGGTCGACCAGGGCGCCGCGCAGTTGCTGCAGCAGGCCGGTGATGTCGTCGATGGCGGAACGCACGTACAGGCGGATATCGGTGGCCACCTGGTCGTTGCGCGAACGGCCGGTGTGCAGACGCTTGCCGGCGTCGCCAACCAGCTCGGTCAGGCGTTTTTCGATATTCAGGTGCACGTCTTCCAGGTCCAGCTGCCATTCGAACTGGCCGCCGTCGATTTCGGCGCTGACCTGGGCCAGGCCCTTCTGGATCGCGGCCAGGTCGGCCGCCGGGATGATGCCTTGTGCGGCCAGCATGTCGGCGTGGGCCAGGGAACCCTGGATGTCGGCCTTGGCCATGCGCTTGTCAAAAAACACCGAGGCGGTGTAACGTTTCACGAGGTCGGAAACAGGTTCGGAGAAGCGAGCGGACCAGGCTTCCGCCTTCTTGGAGAATTGATCTGTCATAGTGGCTTTGCGGTGAGATTTGCACGAGAAATTCAAACGATTATAAATTAGTAGGAGAGTCAATGAAGAAGTTAGCAAGTTTGCTACTGTTGGTGCTGGCCAGCGGTAGCGCTTTCGCCGATGGAGCGCGTCCGTCGGACGTGGCTTCGGTGGACAGCATCGTGGCCGCCCTGTACGACACCATTTCCGGCCCGGCCGGCAAGGCGCGCGACTGGGACCGCCTGCGCAACCTGTTCCGCGCCGATGGCCGCATGGTGGTGCACAGCATGAACAAGGAAGGCGTGATCAATACCAGGGTACTGTCGCTGGAAGACTACATCGCCCGTACCACCCCGGTGTTCGCAAAAGAAGGCTTCTACGAATCCGAACTCGCGCGCAAAGGCGAGGAATATGGACAGATTGCCCAAGTTTTCAGTACCTATGAGGCGCGCCATGCGCCGGCGGACAAGCCTTTTGTGCGCGGCATCAATTCGATCCAGCTGGTAAATGACGGCAAACGCTGGTGGATTTCACAACTCCTGTGGCAGCCGGAAGGGGAAAAGAACCCGCTTCCTGAACGCTACCTGAAGTCGCAATAAACTTAAGTGTGCAAGGACGCGCGATAGGGTTTTACTCCGCCGTTGCGTCCGGCTACACTGTCGGAAAGGTATTACCCAGATGTCTAGCAGCGATGCCAGTGAGCAAGCAGAACAGGAGGCCATCGTGAAGCTGTACTCCCCCGCCGGCCTGGCCCGATTGGGCCTGGCTTTGCTAGCCGCTTGCGGCCTTCCGATCCACGCGCGCGAAGCGCCGCCCAAGAACCCCGTTCCCGCTACTACTGGGCGTACCAGCACCACGCCACCGCCCGATGCGCCATCGCGGCCTCCGACAGCGCCGCCATCGGCGCCGATACCACTTCCCGATACTGCCGCCCCCGTGCGCATCGTGGCCGGCGCCAGTGCGACCGTCAGCGGCGGATCGGCGGCAATCGCGCCTTCTCCCGTGGCTGCGCATCAGGGCTCGCTGGTCATCATCGGCGGCGGCCTGCGCGGCGACAACGCCGACGTGTGGCAGCGCGTCGTGAAACTGGCCGGCGGCAAGGGATCGCGCATCGCGGTGTTTCCTTCCGCTGCCGGCAATCCGGAACGTTCGGCCCAGACCATCATCGGCTACCTGCGCAAGTGGGGCGCCGATGCCTTCCTGGTGCCGGTTGCGGTACGCCTGGCGGGCAGTGACTACAAGAAAAACGCGGACGACGCCGCGTTGGCCAAGCGCATTCGCGAGTCGGACGGCATCTACTTTGCCGGCGGCGACCAGGGGCGCATCACCAAGGCGCTGCTGCGCGAGGATGGCACCCAGACCGCCGTGCTGGAAGCGGTGTGGGACGTGTACCGCCGTGGCGGCGTGATTGCCGGTTCCTCGGCCGGTGCGGCCATCATGAGCAGTACGATGTTCTCCAATCCCAAAGCCGTGTTGTCGATGCTGCAGACTGGCATTGCCGATGGCCGCGAGCTCGGACCGGGGCTGGGCTTCATCGGCGACGACGTGTTCGTGGACCAGCACCTGCTGGTGCGCGGCCGCTTTGCGCGCATGATTCCCGCCATGCTGGCCAAGGGCTACCTGATCGGCCTTGGCATCGATGAGGACAGCGCCATGGTGGTGAACGCGCAACGCGAGGTTGAGATCATCGGCTACAAGGGCGCACTGCTGATCGACCTGTCGCGCGCGGAGTGGGACAAGGATGCGCCGCACTTCGGCGTGCGCAATGCCGTGATCAGCTACCTCGACCGCGGTGACAAATTCAATATCGGTACCCATATGTTCATGCCGTCCAACGACAAGGCCGGGGGACGCATCGATCCGACGCGCACGCTGGGCCGTGGCGCGGTGTTCAGCAATGACGTGCTGGGCAATAGCGCCGTGATCGACTTGATGGAGCGGCTGATCGACAGCAACCAGGAAGAGGCGATCGGCATTGCCAGCGGCAACCCGCGCGCCAGCGGGACCGAAGTCGGCTTCGAATTCCGCTTCACCAAGACAGCGGATACGGTGGGCTATGTTTCCAGCGTGGCGGAAGCGTATTCGGTACTGAATATCCGCCTTGATATCCGGCCTATCGAAATCACGCGGCCGCTCTATAAATATAAATGACGTTTTCCTGAATCCGGCGGCGCTAGCGCCGCGTATATGCCATGGCAACCAACCACACGGGAGGAAACCATGGCACTCATCAAGCAGGCTGCTGTCCAGCTAGCCCTGCTGTCGGCGCTGGCGCCGGCAGCGCAGGCATCAAGCCACCGCGAAGCACCATTCATCACGCGCGAACCCAAGGTCGATGGGACCGACTTTTACATGTTCCGCAGCTACGAGCCAGGGCGCGAGCAATTCGTCACCCTGATCGCCAACTACGTTCCGCTGCAGGATGCGTACGGCGGACCGAATTTCTTCATGATGGATCCGGATGCGCTGTACGAGATCCACATCGATAACAATGGCGATGCGCGGGAAGACCTGACTTTCCAGTTCCGCTTCACCAACACCTTCAAGAATGCTGCGTTCACGGTGGGCGGCAAGAGCGTTCCCATTCCGCTGGTGATCAATGGCGGGCCGATTAACGACGTGAATGCGGCCGGGCTGAATGTACGCGAAACCTATACAGTAGACGTGGTGCGCGGCGACCGGCGCGGCGTGCGGCAGCCGGTGCGCATGGCCGGCAGCGGCGCTACAGTGTTCGACAAGCCTATCGACAATATCGGCAACAAGTCGATTCCCGATTACGCGGGGTATGCGGGCAAGCATGTGTTCACGGTGAATATTCCCGGCTGCGCGGTGCCGGCGCGCATGTTCGTCGGCCAGCGCAAGGATCCGTTTGTCGTGAACCTGGGCGAGACCTTTGACCTGATCAACATCAAGGCGCCGGCGGTGGAGTTCCTCGCCAATGCGGAAAAGAACGCGCGCGATGACCTGGACGACAAGAACGTGACTTCCATTGAGCTCGAGGTGGCGGCGTCCTGCCTCACGTCCGGCCCGGAGCCGGTGATCGGCGGATGGACCACGGCCAGCCTGCGCCAGGGGCGCTTGATCAATCCGAATGGCGGCTCGAAGGAAGGCGGGGCCTGGACGCAGGTGTCGCGGCTCGGCATGCCGCTGGTGAACGAAGTGGTAATCGGCTTGAAGGACAAGGACCGCTTCAACCACAGCAAGCCGAAGCAGGATGGCCAGTTCGCAGACTACGTGACCAATCCGACCTTGCCGGCCCTCGTGGAGGTGTTGTTCGGCAGCGCGGGCGCCAAGGCGCCCACCAATTTCCCGCGCAATGACCTGGTGACGGTATTCCTCACCGGGGTGCCGGGGTTGAACCAGCCTTCGAACGTGAAGGCCTCGGAGATGCTGCGGCTGAACACTTCGATTGCGCCGGTAGCGAAGGGCGCGCAGAAGCGGCTGGGCGTGATCGACGGCGACAACGCTGGCTTCCCCAACGGGCGCAGGCCGGGCGATGACGTGGTGGATATCGCCCTGCGCGTGGTCATGGGCAAGCTGTGCACGCTGAATATCGGCTGTGTTCCGGGCGATGCACCGGCAGGAGCGCTTCGCTTCACCGATGGCGCTTTCCTGGATGACAGCTACTTCAGCGCCGGCTTCCCGTACCTGAAAACGCCGATTGCCGGCTCACCGCAGCAATAGGAGGGCCAGGCCATGAAACGTTTATGTCTTGTGTTTGCGGCTGCGCTGCTGGCCAGCTGCGGCGGTGGCGGTGGTGATGCCACGTCGGCGATGATGGGCGCCGATCAGCCGCCCGTCCCGCCGCCACCCGGCGACACCTTTACCTCGGCGCTGGTGGTGCTGGTTCGCAGCGCGCCTGAGGCGACTGAACCCGTCGAGGTCGATGGCACGATGCTGGCGTTGCCAGATGGCGGCGAACCGGTAGCTGTGGAGTGAGGGCGCGCCATGAAGCTGTTCGCTTGCACTATTCGTGCTGCGCTGGCGTTCACTGTCGCGGCACTGGTTCTGCCAAGGGGCTGTCTGGCCGCACCGTTCGTGCCGCAGTCCGGGGCCGAGGTGCTGGAGACGCTTCCTCGCCGGGGAAATGCGGCCGAGGCAGTTATGCGCAGGGAGCGCGCGCAGTTGGCGGCGGTAACGCACGATCCCGTGCTTGCCGCCGAAGCCGCTCGGCGCTACATTGAGCTTGGCCGCGCATCGAGCGATCCCCGTTACTTCGGTTATGCGCAAGCTGCGCTGGCTCCATGGTGGAGCGCCGCCGCACCGCCAATGCCGGTGCTGTTGATGCGCGCGATGCTGCTGCAGTCCAGTCACCGCTTTGAGGAAGCGATCCGCGACCTGGGCGCCGTGACGCGCAAAGACCCGGGCAATGCACAGGCGTGGCTGACGCTGGCGACTGTGCAGGTAGTGCGGGGCGAATTCGATGCGGCGGTTCGCAGTTGCGGGCGGCTCTCGTCGCTGGCCAATCAACTGGCCAGCATGACCTGCCTCGCCAATGCCCGCGCTGCCAACGGCCGGCTCGCAGCCAGCGAACGCCTGCTGGCGCTGGCGATCGAGCGCGCGGATGTCGCACGAACCGCCCAGGGAGCATCGCAGGCGGGACTGCAGCTCTGGGCGTTGACGCTTCTCGGCGAACTGGCGGTTCGGCGCGGGGATGCTTCGCTTGCTGAAAAGCGCTTCCGCCAGGCGCTCATCCTGGCGCCGGACGATAGCTACCTGCTCGGCGCTTACGCCGACCTTCTGCTGGACCAGGGGCGCCACGCGGAGGTGCAAATGCTGCTGCAAGATCACCTCCGCATCGATGGATTGCTATTGCGGCATGCAATTGCGGTGCAGGCCGCACCAGCCAAGGCAATGGCCATCGCCGAGCTGCAAGCACGTTTCGCTGCGGCCACCCGCCGAGGCGACGCAATTCACCAGCGCGAACAGGCACGCTTCGAACTGCAGTTGCGCCATGACGCGCGCGCTGCACTGGATCTTGCGCTGGCTAACTGGCAAGTCCAGAAGGAGCCAGCAGATTTGCGCGTCCTGCTGGAAGCGGCGCTCGCGGCGCACGATCCCGCTGCCGCAAGGCCGGCACTGGCGTGGCGCCGGCAGCACGGCCTTGAAGACAGCAAGATCGCCACGCTGGCGCGCCTGTTGAATGGAGGTACCCTATGACCCCCGTCCGTTCGGCAGCGCGCAGGCTGGCCGCGCTGATCTTCCTGCCCCTGCTGTTGTCCGCCGGCGCGGCCATGGCGCACAAGCCGAGCGACAGCTACCTGACCCTGAATGTTGCATCGGTGGCGCACCAGCAGCTCGCAGTTGACGGACGCTGGGACATCGCCTTGCG
>CAMLSG010000266.1 GCA_946482635.1 uncultured Duganella sp. | reverse complement strand
ACGGGCATGGCCCAGGCTGGGTGCATTGTACTTTGCTTAAGCTTGCTTGGGGAGGGGAGCCCAGTGTTTATGCGGCTTCCAGGCGAGGCGATAGTGCCAACCGGCAAGAATGATAATATTTTAAACTTATTAACGTTTCGCGGACTTCCGCTCTTTCTTTTGTATGCGTATTGAGTACGAAAACAAATTCTCCGATTTGCTCGTCTTTAGCATGATCCATCAGTTCCTGTCACCGGCGGTCCAGCTAACTTTCCTTGCACCGTGTGGATATATCTTGTGGCGCGAGATTACTGAACCTTCCGGATACCCGCCCTTGTTGGTGATGGCGGTGGCTTACGCTGGAATCTGGGGGATTCAACTTGTGTTTAACATCCTCTGGTTGTACTCAAGTAAAAACCATTCGCTATTAACGGATCACGTGATCGAAGTTAATGGCGACGCGCTGGTGGAGGAAACGAAGTTCAACAAAACCTACTTTTACTGGCCTGGCGTCATTAAAGCCATCTCGCGCCCGGGGTACATTGCGATCTACGTTACTCCTCACCTTGCGCACGTGGTTCCCGATCGTGCCTTTTCCGGTAAGGTGGGGCGGGCCGCTTTCCTTGCTTTGGTGCAGCAGCATATTCGAACGGCAACGCCCAAATAAAAGAGCCCAATAGCCGCCGAATATGCCGGCAAATCTCTGAGGTGGGACAGGAGTGAATTAAGACAGTTCCACTTCGGCGCGTAATTTTTGTGCGGCGGCGACCATGTTTTGCAGGGCGGCAGCCGTTTCAGGCCAGGCGCGGGTTTTCAGGCCGCAGTCCGGGTTGACCCAGAGCTGGGCTGGCGGCACCACCTTTGCGGCCTTGCGCAACAACTCCACGATCTCGTCGCTGCCGGGAACGCGTGGCGAATGGATGTCGTACACGCCGGGACCGATCTCGTTCGGATAGCGGAAGCTGGCGAAGCCGCCCAGCAGCTCCATTGCAGAGCGGCTCGATTCGATCGTGATCACGTCCGCATCCAGCGCGGCAATCGCGGGCAAGATGTCGTTGAACTCGGCATAGCACATATGCGTGTGGATCTGGGTTGCGTCGGCAGCCACCGCGGCGCTGATGCGGAAAGCTTTCGTGGCCCAATCGAGGTAAGCATCCCAGCGGCTGCGGCGCAGCGGCAGGCCTTCACGCAAGGCTGGCTCGTCGATCTGGATGATGGCGATGCCGGCATTTTCCAGGTCGCGTACTTCGTCACGGATGGCGGCCGCAATTTGCTGCGCGGTGTCGGCGCGTGGCTGGTCGTCACGCACGAAGGACCACTGCAGGATCGTTACCGGGCCTGTCAGCATGCCTTTCATCGGCTTGCCGGTCAGGCTTTGCGCGTATTCCGTCCAGCCGACTGTCATCGCTTGTGGGCGCTGCACGTCGCCGTAAATGACCGGCGGCTTCACGCAGCGCGAGCCGTAGGATTGCACCCAGCCGTTCGCGGTGAACGCGAAACCATCGAGCTGTTCGCCGAAGTATTCGACCATGTCGTTGCGCTCGGCTTCGCCGTGCACCAGCACGTCCAGGCCAAGTTCTTCCTGCGTGCGGACGGCATGCGCGATCTCGGCGCGCATCGCCTGCTGGTAGTCTTTCGCGGACAAGTCGCCGCGCTTGAAGGCCGCGCGGGCAATGCGGATTTCCTGTGTCTGCGGGAAGGAACCGATGGTGGTGGTCGGGAATGCCGGCAACTGCAGGCGCTCTCGTTGCAAATGCTGGCGCTGCGCGAATGGCGAGTTGCGGCACGCAGCAGCATCGTCCGACGCCAGGCTGGCCATGCGTGCGGCCACATCGGTGTTGTGCACACGGGTGCTGGTGCGGCGGCCTTCCAGTGCCGCGCGCGTTTCGGCAAAGCCCCGTGCTACTTGCCCAGATACCCTTTCGTCGGCGGACAGCGCCGCTTTAAGCAGCGCAAGCTCGGCCAGCTTTTCTTCAGCGAAGGCCAGCCACGAACGCAGCTCGTCGTCCAGCGCCGGTTCCGCTGCCAGGCTGTACGGCACGTGAAGCAGCGAGCACGAGGTCGACAGCCACACCGGGCCACTGCGCTTGGCCAGAACCGGCATCAGCGTGGCCATGGCTGCATCGAGATCGGTGCGCCAGATGTTGCGGCCATCGATCACGCCGATCGACAGTACCTTGTGCGCCGGCAGCCAGTCGGCAACGCTGGTCAGCTCGCTGGCGGCGCGCACCGCATCCACATGCAGGCCGGCGACTGGCAGGCGGCAGGCCAGGCTGACGTTTTCTTCCAGCGGCGAGAAATAGGTAGCGACGATCAGTTGGGCGCCCGCTTGATTGAGCAGCCAGTAGGCGGGTTCGAAGGCATTGCGCCAGGCATTGGGCAGGTCGAGGCCAAGGATCGGCTCATCGAGTTGCACCCATTCGGCGCCGGCGGCGCGCAGTTGCATCAGCAGGCGGCTGTAAAGTGGCAGCAGGCGGTCGAGCAGGTCGAGACGGCTGAAGCCAGAGGCAGCCTCGCGTTCCTTGCCCAGCCAAAGGAAGGTCAGTGGGCCGAGCAGCACAGCCTTCACCTTGTGGCCGGCGGCGCGCGCTTCGCTGACTTCGTCCAGCAGGCGCTTGCTGTACAGCTCGAAAGAAGTGGATTCGTTGAATTCCGGCACCAGGTAGTGGTAGTTGGTGTCGAACCACTTGGTCATTTCCAGCGCTGCACCATTATGGCCGCAGCCGCACGATGCATGTGCACTGTCGCCGCGCGCCATGGCGAAATAGCGCGCCAGCGGCGTTTCCTCGCCGGTGAAACCGAAGCGCGCGGGTTCGCAGCCGAACAGCTGGATATGGTTGGCTACATGGTCGTACAAGGCGAAGTCGCCCACTGTGACGAAATCCAGGCCGTGCCGGCGCTGGGTTTCCCAGTGGCGGGCACGGAGATTGCTGGCAGTCTCTTGCAGCGCCGCTTCGGACGATTCGCCGCGCCAGAATCGCTCCAGGGCGAATTTCAATTCACGCGCGGCGCCGATGCGTGGAAAGCCAGGGATATGAGTTTGTACGAGTTTCATTTTTGTCATGCTTAAGAAATATTGGTGAAGTACAGTTTGCGGCATGACGGCATATAATAAAAACGAAACTTTTTATGCATTAACTTGAAAACTTTTCATACATGCTCGAGATTCGTCACCTGCGCACGCTGTCTGCGCTTCGCTCCTCCGGTAGCCTGGTCAAGGCGGCCCAACTGCTGAACCTGACCCAGTCGGCTTTGTCACATCAGATAAAGTTGCTGGAAGATCGCTACGGTACGCCGCTGTTTGAGCGTAAATCGATACCAATCGGCTTTACGGCAACCGGTGAAAGGCTGCTGAGACTGGCCGATACCCTGCTGCCGGAAGTCGAAAAAGCCGAGCGCGACGTACTGCGCCTGTCGCAAGGCGACACAGGCCAATTGCGCGTGGCGCTTGAATGCCATACATGCTTCGACTGGCTGATGCCGGTGATGGATGCCTTCCGCACGCGCTGGCCGGAAGTGGAAATCGACCTGGTCTCCGGCTTCCACAGCGAACCGGCCGACCTGTTGCGTAATGGCGCCGCCGACCTGGTCATCGGTTCCGACTACAGCGCCGAGTACTCGACCTTCCCCTTGTTCCGCTTCGAGATCCTGACCGTGATGGCGCAGAAGCATCGCCTCGCCACGCAACGCCGCCTCTCGGCGCAAGACTTTGAAGGCGAAACCCTGATCACCTACCCGGTACCGGAAACGCGCATCGACCTGATCCGCGAAGTGTTGCGCCCCGCCGGCATTGAGTTCCAGCGCCGCACCGCTGAACTCACGGTCATGATTCTGCAACTGGTTGCAAGCCGGCGCGGTGTGGCGGCATTGCCGAATTGGGCCATCAAGAATTACGTTGACTACGACTACGTCATTGCCCGCCCGATCGGCGAGACAGGATTGTGGAGCGACCTCTTTGTTTCAGTGCCGCCAGCCTTGCAGCACAAGGCTTACGTGGCCGACTTCGTCAACGTGATACGCGAGCAGTGCGCCGCCACGCTTGACGGTATCAAGTTATTGTCGTGACATCGTTAAGAGATTTATGCAAAATGAAAGCAGCCTTGATGTTTATCAAACGTTTGTCAGGAATCGCGCACTAACATGAGAAGTCTTGCGGTATCTCAGCCACCGATCAATTGAAGGAGCATGGGCATGTACGCGTTCAACGACGAATTTTCTCGCGCCGCACAAGCGGCTTTTGACGCGCAACTCGCCAGCTTCGCCAGCATTTGTGACTGGCATCGTGATACCGCACTGGCTTCTCTCGCTGCCATGACCGCAGCCTCCAACGAATTCCTCGCCATCCAGCATCCACAAGACCTGCTGCAAATGGCAACCGACCAGGGCAAGCACGCTATTGACCGTGCGCAAGCTTATGGACGTGAGGCAACAGAGGTAGCTTTGAATAAGCCACTGTTCCGGTAGGCCATAGCTGGCCGCACGCATGGCACTTAGCTAGAATGCATTGAAAGTTTTTCATACCACTCCCGGAGAAGCAGAATGGATGATGTAGTAATTGTTGCAGCAGGCCGTACCGCCGTTGGCAAGTTCGGCGGTTCCCTGGCCAAGACCCCGGCAGCAGAGCTGGGCGCCCATGTCATCAAGGGCCTGTTGGCCCAGACTGGCATCGACCCGAACCTGGTCAGCGAAGTGATCATGGGCCAGGTGTTGACTGCTGGCGTTGGCCAGAATCCCGCACGCCAGGCCGTGATCAAGTCCGGCCTGCCTAGTGCTATCCCGGGCTATACCATCAACAAGGTGTGCGGCAGCGGCCTGAAAGCCACCCACCTCGCAGCACAAGCCATCAAGTGCGGCGACGCCAACATCATCATCGCCGGCGGCCAGGAAAACATGAGCGCCTCGCCGCACGTGCTGAACGGCTCGCGCGACGGCTTCCGCATGGGCGACGCCAAGATGGTCGACACGATGATCGTGGACGGCCTGTGGGACGTGTACAACCAGTACCACATGGGCATCACCGCCGAGAACGTCGCGAAGAAATACGATATCTCGCGCAGCCAGCAAGATGAATTCGCGCTGCAGTCGCAGCTGAAAGCGGAAGCCGCGCAAAAGGCCGGCAAATTCAAGGACGAGATCCTGCCGCTGGAAATCGTGCAGAAAAAGGGCAGCATCTTCTTCGACCAGGACGAGTACGTGAAGCCGGGTTCGACCCTGGAAGCGCTGTCCGGCCTGCGCCCAGCCTTCGACAAGGCTGGCTCTGTCACCGCCGGCAATGCTTCCGGCATCAACGACGGCGCGGCAGCCGTGATGATGATGTCCGCCAGGCAGGCCAAGGAACTGGGCCTGACCCCGCTGGCACGCATCAAGGCTTATGCCTCGTCCGGCCTGGATCCAGCCTACATGGGCATGGGCCCGGTCCCCGCTTCGCAGCTGTGCCTGAAAAAAGCCGGCTGGTCGCCACAGGACCTGGACCTGATGGAAATCAACGAAGCGTTCGCCGCGCAAGCCTGCGCCGTGAACAAGGAAATGGGCTGGGACACCAGCAAGATCAACGTCAATGGCGGCGCGATTGCAATCGGCCACCCGATCGGCGCTTCCGGCGCCCGCATCCTGGTGACCCTGCTGCATGAAATGGTTCGCCGTGACGCTAAGAAGGGCCTGGCCTCGCTGTGCATCGGCGGTGGCATGGGCGTAGCACTGGCAGTTGAGCGGGAATAAGCTTACGTTTAGATAAATAGGGGAACATTAAATGGCACGAGTTGCATTAGTAACGGGCGGCATGGGTGGTCTGGGCGAAGCGATCTGCATCAAGATGGTCGCACTGGGCTACAAAGTGGTAACCACGTATTCCCCGAGCAATAAGACGCATGAGTCGTGGCTGGCCACGATGAAGGACCAGGGCTATAACTTCACGGCCTATCCTTGCGATGTGTCGGATTACGATTCGGCACAAACCTGCATCGCGGCAGTCGAGCGCGACATCGGCCCGGTTGACGTGCTGGTGAATAACGCCGGTATCACCCGCGACATGACCTTCAAGAAGATGGACAAGGTCAATTGGGACGCCGTGATGAAGACCAACCTGGACTCCGTGTTCAACATGACCAAGCCGGTAGCGGATGGCATGGTGGACCGTGGCTGGGGCCGCATCATCAACATCTCCTCGGTGAACGGCCAGAAGGGCGCTTTCGGCCAGACCAACTACTCGGCGGCCAAGGCCGGCGTGCACGGCTTCACCAAGGCGCTGGCGCTGGAAGTGGCGCGCA
>CAMLSG010000265.1 GCA_946482635.1 uncultured Duganella sp. | reverse complement strand
ATCAAGGGCCTGGAGCTGGAAGCGATTGCCCGCGTGACCGATGGCCTGTCGCTGAACGGCATGCTGAGCTACATCGATGCCGAGTACAAGGAATGGATGGTGGCCAGCGGCGCGACGCTGGTCAATGTGGCGAAAAGTGCGGAATTCCAGAACACGCCGAAGAAGTCGGCCAACCTGGGCGCGACGTATGAATGGCCGGTCAGCCTGTTCGGCCGCGGCGGCAGCATGAGCTTCAACAACAGCCTGTCCTACAAGGACAAGGTCTACCAGGCTGAAATCGTGCGCCTGACCGGCATCGCCTCGATGGATGCGCTGGTGCCGCAAAACCTGATGCTGGCCCAGGGCGGCTTCACGCTGTGGGATGCCGGCCTGGTATGGACGAGTGCCGACCGCCGCCTGCAAGTCGGCCTGCATGGCCGCAACCTCACCGATAAACGCTACAAGGTGGCCGGCTACGCCTTCGGTGGTTTCTTCAACACCGTTACCACCTACTACGGCGATCCACGGACCTACAAGCTGACCGCTTCGTACAAGTTCTGACCGCACGTTACGATTGGTGAGAATCCTTTTGCGCTGACAGGAATATCATGGCAGTGAGGAGAGCCAGATGCTGCTCGAGCGCGAAAGGCAATTGCAGGATTTGCAGCGGCTTGCCAGCCGCGTTAGCTCAGGTGCGGGCGGGATGGCGCTGGTGCTGGGCGAAGCCGGCATCGGCAAGTCATCCTTGCTGCAAGCCTTTGCCGCGCCGCTGAAAGGCGAGTTCTTTGTCCTCCAAGGCGCCTGCGAAGACCTGTCCACGCCGCGCGTACTTGGCCCCCTGCGCGACTTCGCGCCTGCGTTGGGCCAGGACGTTGTATCCACCATCGACAACGCGGCCAGTCCAGATATCCTGATGCCCATGCTGCTGGGCCACCTGGCCGCGCAACCGCGGCCGGTGCTGGTGATGTGCGAGGACTTGCACTGGGCCGACCAGGCCACGCTTGACCTGCTCAAGTACCTGGCCCGCCGCATCGCCGACCAGCACATCATGCTGCTGGCCAGCGCCCGCAATGACGAGCTGCCGCCCGACCATGCCTTCTGGCGCTGGGCCGGCGATTTGCCGGCTGCCAGTACCCAGCGCCTCGACCTGCCGCCTTTGTCGCCCAGTGCTGTGGCCACGCTGGCGCGCGACGCGGACTGCGATCCCTCGGAGTTATACCGCGTCACCGGCGGCAATCCATTCTTCCTTTCCGAACTGCTGACCGACTGCAGCCATGATCCCGGCCATTTGCCGGCCTCGGTGCGCGATGCCGTCTGGGCGCGTACCTCGCGGCTGGATCCGCCAGTGCGCACCGTGCTGGAACTGGTCAGCGTCAGCCCGGTGGCGCTGGAGGAGTGGCTGCTGGAAGCCTTGCTCGGCGACGACGGGCATGACGCCATCGACGCCAGTGTCGACAGCGGACTGCTGCAACGGGCCAGCCCCGGCCTGCTGTCGTTCCGCCATGAGCTGGCGCGCCAGGCCGTGCTGAGCGGGCTGCGCCCCGGCGCCACACGTGCCCTGCACAAGCGCCTGTCCAGGGTGTTGACCGAGCAGGCGCCCAGCCATGCGCGCATCGAACTGGCGCGGCTGGTCCATCACGCAACCGGTGCGCAGGATGCCCACATGGTGCTGCAACTGGCGCCAAGAGCGGCGCGCCAGGCAGCCCGGCTGGGAGCCCACCGCCAGGCGGCGTCGCACCTGGCAAGCGCCCTGCAATTCGTGGATGCGGTGGGCTGGACCGGTGAAGCTGCCCAGCTTTATGAGGACTGGGCCTATGAAGCTGGCCTGCTGCGCATCGATGAACGCTTGATCGAAGCGCGGTTGAAAGCCATCGCACTGTGGCAGAGCGTGGATCGCCCCGACAAGGTGGGCCTCAACCTGCGCTGGCTGGCGCGCACCCACTGGTATCGCGGCGAGGCGAAAGAAGCCGAACGCTATGGACTGGAAGCGATCCGCACGCTTGAACAGCTGCCGAACAGCAAAGAGCTGGCCATGGCGTACAGCATGCGTTCCCAGCACCAGCTATTGCAGGACCACCCTGCATCCGCCATCGAATGGGGCCGGCTGGCCCTGGAACTCGCAACAGCACTGGACGACCACGACACCCGCGTCCATGCGCTGACCAATATCGGCAGCGCCAAACTGTTCCTCGGTGACGACAGCGGCCAGCAAGACCTGGCGGACGGATTGCAATGCGCCCTGGACCAGCATCTGCACGAACACGCGGCACGCATCTACAGCAACTGGGTTGAATACGCGGTTGTATTCAAGCGGTTTGCGCTGGCCGAACGCCTGCTGGCGGAAGGCCTCGCCTACCACCGCGAGCACGAGCTGGACGCCTGGGTGCATTACCTCACGGGCTGGCAGGCGCAGCTCCACCTCGACAAGGGCGAGTTCGCACAGGCTGCGGCGCTGGCGCGCCAGGTGCTCGCCCTGCCCGACCTGAGCCTGGTCATGCGGCTGCCGGCATTGACCGTGCTGGGACGAACCCTGTCGCGCCAGGGCGAGGAAGACGCCGCGCGCTGCCTGCAGGAAGCGCTGCAATGGGCACGCGCCACGGGCGAGTCGCAGCGCTTGCTGCCAGTGCTGCTGGCCCTCGCGGAAGCGGCGTGGCAAATCCAGGACTTGGAAAGCTGCCGCCGCTGGCTCGACGAGATCGGGCAGTTCGACCTGTCCGGCGTGAATGCGTGGGACCTGGCGGAAGTCGGTACCTGGCGCCGGCGGGCGGCGATGGCTACCCTGGCGGCTGAGGAACGCGCATCCGTCCCGCCGCCGCGCGCTGCGGAAGCCGCCGGCAATGGCCAGGCCGCGTGCGACGCCTGGCTGGCCCTCGGCCTGCCGTTTGAAGCCGCCCTGGCCCTGCTCGACCTGTCCGGCGACGTGGCGGCGCAAGCCATGCCCAAGGCCGTCGCACTGCTGGAGCAGATCGGCGCCGCACCGGCCGCTGCGCTGGCGCGGCAGCGCGCCCGTGCCTGCGGCGCCCAGGCCAAGCTGCCCAAACCGCGGCGCGGGCCTTACGCGGCTGCACGCGAACACCCGAGCGGCCTGACCCGCCGCGAAGCCCAGGTGCTGGAATTGCTGCTCGATGGCCTCAGCAACCTCGAGATCGCGCAACGCCTGTGCCGTTCCGAGCGCACGGTCGAACACCACGTTTCAACCCTGCTCGGCAAGCTGGGCGCCACCACGCGCCTCGATTTGCTGCGCCGTCCGCCCGATTCACTGCATAAAAACTAGGTGCTGGCTACCCGGAATTTGGGTGCCAGTACCAATTCGCCGCGCTTCCTTACCGCCTAAAGTGACTTCCATGGAAATCAAACGGGGCGCGGTCCACAGCCTGGTCCGAAGGGCCCGCCCCTCGTCAATACCGGACCGCCTGGAGATCGTCATGGAAGAACTGCGCCAAACCAATTTCAAGAAAAACCATATCAAGATCGTCGTCAGCGAGGGCAAGGTCACCCTGGAAGAATTGCATAAGGCACTCGATATCGCCGTCGCCCAGATGGTGCCCAAGGGCGGCTGCAATTGCGGCCTGACGGGCTTTGACCTGAGCTTCCTGCGTGGCGACCCATCGATCGGCCGCGTGCTGCGCGAGGTGCCACACATCGAAGGTGCGGTGCTGGAACATGAATTCCGCGGCTGAACTGCTTGCCCCCGGCCCGCGCCCTGCCCTGGGCGTGGGCGTCAGCTACGAGGGGCGCGACCCGGCGCTGCTCGAAATGATGCTGCCGCACGTCGACATCATCGAGGTAACGCCGGAAACCATGTCGGTGGCCGATGGCGACCGGATTTCGCTGGACAAGGGCATCCTGGCCGAACTGAAAAATATCGACCGCGAAAAGACCATCGTGGTGCATGGGGTCAGCCTGTCCATCGGTTCACACGATGGCTGGTCGCCGACTTACCTGCATCTGCTTGACGAACTGATGGACCAGGTGCGGGTGCGCTGGCACAGCGAGCACCTTGGCTATACCCGCGTCGACGGCGAACACCTCGGCATCATGCTGGCCATGCCGCGCACCGCGCAGGCGGCGGAACTGGTCGCGCAACGGGCCTGGTGCCTGCAGCAGCGCTATGGCCTGCCTTTCCTGCTGGAGAATATCGTGCACGTGGTGCCGGACTGCCCGGCCGACTATACCGACGCCGGCTTCCTGAACGCAGTTGCGCGCGACAGCGGCTGCGGCCTGATCCTGGACGTGTACAACCTGGAATGCGATGAACATAACCATGCGCTCGATATACAGGCCTTCCTTGCGGAACTGGATGGCAGGCACGTGAAGGAGCTGCACGTCGCCTGCGGCGTCAAGCACAACGGCCTGATGCTGGATGTGCATTCGCGCCTGCCGCGCCCCTGCACCATGGACCTGGCGCAGCAGGTGCTGCGCGACGTAGCGACCGAAGCCGAAGTCATCGTGTACGAATTCATGCCGGAAGCCGTGCCCGGCCTGGGCAATGCGGCTATCGCCAGCACCCTGCAACAAATGCGGCAACGACAATGGAGGTAGACATGGACCTGGCCAGCCACCAGCGCATCCTGCTTGGCCTGATGCGCACCACTTACCAGCCGGGGCCCGGCGATGCGGCCTATTACCACCGCGTCGCCGGCTCGCCGGACCTGCAGGAAGCGCGCGGCAACGTCCTGCTGTGGCGGATCTATGTGCTGGAGCGCACCTGCGTGCTGACGGTTGAATTGCTGCGCCAGGCCGACTTGCTGGAAGACGCGCTGCAGGCCTTCATCCGGCAAGAGAATATTTCGCCGTTCCGCGAGTACCAGCCGCTGGCCTTCCTCGAATTCCTGGCCGGGCATGATGACCCGCTGGTGGTTTCAGTGTCCCAGTTCGAACTGGCGCTGATGAAGGTGCGCGAGGGCGACACCTGCCGCCATATCGTCGACTGGAGCTACGATCCTGCGCCCATCCTGCAGGCGCTGGCACAGCGGGAGCCACTGCCGGACCGGGCCGACCCCGACCTGCACCGGACCGAGATCTCGGGCGAGCTACCTCACTTGTTCGAGATAAAGAGGTTGGCGCGCGATTCGGCGAACGAGCGGAGCAAATTCCAGACGGCCCTGACGCGCGGCAGCCTGTAAAGGTCGACCGGCGCCACCAGCCAGTAGGCGCGCTCCACGAAAACTTCGTCCTGCAGCACCGGCACCAGGCGGCCATCGGTCGCCATGTACGGCGGCGCCATCATCAGGCCCAGGCCGGCGGCGGCCGCTTCGGCCTGCGCCAGCATGCCGGTGCAGCACAGGCGGCGGCGCGGGTTGACGCCCAGTTCATCGAGGAAATTCAGCTCATTGCTGGCCAGGCGGTCCTGCACGTAGTCGACAAAGTCGTGGCCCGCCAGGTCGCTGCGCTTCTGGATCGGCGGGTGGCGCGACAGGTAATCGGGCGATCCGTACACGTACAGGCGGAAGGACGCCAGGCGCGTCACCATGTAGCGGCCGGTGTTGGGCGCATCGAGCGTGACGCCAAGGTCGGCCTCGCGGCTGGCCAGGTTGGCGAAGCGCGGCTGCACCAGCAAGTCCACCGACAGTTCCGGATAGTCCTGCAGGAATTGCGCCAGCAGCGGCGTGATGAAGCGTACGCCCAGGGCTTCCGGCACGCCCAGGCGCACCACGCCGCGAATCGCCACTTCGGTGCCGGACAACTGGCCTTGCGCGGCTAGCACCGCGCTTTCCATGGCTTCGGCATGGGGCAGCACGGCATGGCCCATTTCCGTCAGCTCGTAGCCTTCACGCGATCGGTCGAACAGCGTGGCGCCCAACTGCTGCTCCAGGCGGTCGATGCGGCGCGAGACGGTGGTGTGTTCGACTTCAAGCCTGCGCGAAGCACCGGACAGGGTGCCGGAGCGCGCCAGCTCCAGGAAGAAGCGCAGGTCAGTCCATTCGGGCAGTGTTTTCATGCGGCTTATTGTGCATCATTTTCCCGCGCCGTAGTATTGCTGTGCAAAATTGCACACACAGTGGGCGCGGCCTCCGGTTCCCGCCTTGATGCATTTCTTGCACACTGCACGCTCCTGCAACGCTGCCCACGAGGACTATGTATTCCGAGATCAGCTACACCAGCGACGATGGCCTGCGCCTGTATGCGCGCGACTACCCTGCCGCCAGCGGTCCTGCGCGCCTGCCCGTGTTCTGCATCCACGGCCTGACGCGCAATTCGGCCGATTTCGAAGACGTCGCGCCATGGATTGCGGCCCAGGGCCGCCGCGTGATCGCCGTTGACGTGCGCGG
>CAMLSG010000264.1 GCA_946482635.1 uncultured Duganella sp. | reverse complement strand
GTTCAGCGGGGTAGGATTGGCCAGTTCGCGCTTCAGGGTATCCATGTCCAGTTCGCCTTCCCACTTGGCGACCACCAGGGTGGCCACGCCGTTGCCGACGAAGTTGGTGAGGGCGCGGCATTCGCTCATGAAGCGATCGATGCCGAGGATCAGGGCCATGCCCGCCACCGGGATGCTTGGCACCACGGCCAGGGTCGCGGCCAGGGTGATGAAGCCGGCGCCGGTGATGCCGGAGGCGCCTTTGGAGGTCAGCATGGCAACGCCGAGGATGGTCAGTTGCTGCCACAGCGTCAGGTCGGTGTTGGTGGCCTGGGCGACGAACAGGGCGGCCATGGTCATGTAGATGTTGGTGCCGTCCAGGTTGAAGGAGTAGCCGGTCGGTACCACCAGGCCAACCACCGGCTTGGAAGCACCCAGCTTTTCCAGCTTGCGCATCAGCGAAGGCAGGGCGCTTTCCGAGGAGGAGGTGCCGAGCACGATCAGCAGTTCTTCCTTGATGTAGGAAATGAAGCGCGAGATCGAGAAGCCGGTGTACTTGGCGATCAGGCCCAGTACGATGAACACGAACAGGAAGCAGGTCAGGTAGAACGAACCCATCAGCTTGGCCAGCGGCAGCAGGGAAGCGATGCCGTATTTACCAATGGTAAAGGCCATGGCGCCGAAGGCGCCGATCGGGGCTGCCTTCATGATGATGTTGACCATGCCGAAGAAGGCGTGCGACACCTCATCGATCAGTTTGGTGACCGGACGGCCGCGCTCGCCGAGCAGGGACAGGGCGAAGCCGAACAGCACGGCAACCAGCAGCACCTGCAGGATGTCGCCCTTGGCGAAGGCATCGAACACGGTGTTAGGGATGATGTTCAGCAGGAAGTCGGTGGTGGTCAGCGCCTTGGTCTTTTCCGTGTACTGGGCGATGGACTTGGTGTCCAGCGTATGCGGATCGGCGTTGAAGCCGGCGCCAGGCTGCATGAAGTTGGCAACCGCGAGGCCGATAACCAGGGCGAAAGTGGAAACGATCTCGAAGTAGATCAGTGCCTTGCCGCCGACGCGGCCGATCTTTTTCACGTCCTGCATGCCGGCGATGCCGCTCACCACGGTACAGAAGATGACCGGGGCAATGATCATTTTGATCAGTTTGATGAAACCGTCGCCAAGCGGTTTCATGGCTACCGCGTCGGTCGGCAGGTAAATGCCGAGCATGACGCCGCAGAAGATGGCGAACAGTACCTGGACGTACAGTACTTTGTAGAAGGGTTTCTTTTCCATGATGAGGGGCCTCGTTTGTCTCCGAATATCCTCATCATGGCAAACGGGTTGTCTTGCCGCTATTGTGTCTATCCCCATTGTGGAAATCCACAATCGCCTTCGTGCGATGGTACTGCAAGCCATATAATCTTTGCATGACCCTGCAACCCTACCTCGATACCTTCCCCCAGCTCGCCGGCGGCGTGTTCGTCCATCAGTCGGCACAAATCATCGGCGACGTCAGCGTCGGCCGCGATGCCTCAATCTGGTGCAATGCGGTGCTGCGCGGCGACGTGAACCGCATTACGATTGGCGAAGGCAGCAATGTGCAGGATTTCGCCATGTGCCATGTCTCGCACCGCTCGGCGGCCAAGCCGGAAGGGGCCGCCCTGACGATCGGCAAGCACGTCACGATTGCCCATTCGGTGCTGCTGCATGGCTGCACCATTGACGACGAATGCCTGGTCGGCATGGGCTCGATCATCATGGACGACGTGGTCATCGAGAAGCACGTCATGGTAGGGGCGGGCAGCCTGGTCGCCCCCGGCAAGGTGCTGAAAAGCGGCGGCCTGTATGTCGGCCGGCCCGCGATGCGCATCCGCGAGCTGACCGAACAGGAAATTGCGCACTTCAGGTACTCGGCCGAGCACTACATGCGCCTGAAGAACAACTACCTGGCGCAGAAGGCGTGATTACTGCGCGACCCAGCCGCCATCCATATTCCAGGCCACGCCGCGCATCTGTTTGGCAGCATCGGAGCATAGGAAGACTGCCATCGCGCCCAGCTCTTCCGGCGTGACAAATTCGCCGGATGGCTGCTTTTCTGCCAACAGTGCGGCTTTCGCTGCTTCGTTGGACAGCCCTTCCTTCTCGGCGCGCGCATCGACCTGCTTCTGCACCAGCGGCGTCAGGACCCAGCCCGGACAGATCGCGTTGCAGGTGATGCCGGTCCTGGCGGTTTCCAGCGCGGTGGCCTTGGTAAAGCCGACCAGGCCATGCTTGGCCGCGACATAGGCCGACTTGCCGGCCGAAGCCACCAGGCCGTGCACCGAAGCGAGGTTGATGATGCGGCCCCAGTTGCGTGCTTTCATGTGCGGCAGCGCCAGGCGGGTGGTGTGGAAGGCCGAGGTCAGGTTGATGGCAATGATGGCGTCCCAGCGCTCGACAGGGAAGTCTTCGACATTGGCCACGTGCTGGATGCCGGCGTTATTCACCAGCACGTCGACGCCGCCGAACTTCTGGGCGGCATAGGCCATCATGGCTTCGATATCTGCCGGCTTGCTCATGTCCGCGCCGTGGTAGCCTGCTTGCACGCCGAATTCGGCGGCCAGCGATTCCTGCAGCTTCGCGATCTCGCCTGCATCGCCAAAGCCGTTCAATACGATGTTGGCGCCTTCCGCTGCCAGGCTGCGTGCGATGCCCAGGCCGATGCCGGAAGTGGAGCCGGTAACGAGCGCAGTTTTGCCGCGCAAAGTCGTGCTGACCATTTGGTCCCCTATAATTAGTTAGCCAATGTAGAATGTAGCGCAAAAACCAATAGCGAAACAACAGCGCGGGGAGCGAGGAACCGAATGCCAGAAGCTAAAATCAAGTCCGTTCAGTGTTTCTCCATGTCTGGCCTGCACCAGATGGCTTACAAGGAATGGGGCGAGGAAGACAACCCAAACGTGCTGGTTTGCGTGCACGGCGTGACCCGTGTTTCCGACGATTTTGACAATCTTGCACAGTCACTGTGCAAGGATTACCGCGTGGTTTGCCCCGACGTGGTGGGCCGCGGCCGTTCCGGCAGCCTGGTCAACCCCCAGCTTTACCGCCTGCCTCAATACGTGAGCGATATGGTAACCCTGCTGGCGCGCGTGCTGGCCAATGGCGAGCGCCAGAGCGTCGACTGGTTCGGCACCTCGATGGGCGGCCTGATCGGTATGGGGCTGGCTTCGCTGCCGGACAGCCCGGTCAGCAAGCTGGTATTGAACGATATTGGCCCCACATTGGATTCGGTGGCGATCCAGCGCATTGGCGACTACATCGCCCAGGAAGTGCGGTTCCCGACTTTCAAGGCCGGCGCCGAATTCGTGAAGATGGTGTCGACCACCTTCGGCGAACACACCGACGCGGAATGGCATAAGCTGGCCGCCGACGTGCTGCGCCAGAACAAGGATGGCACGTGGGTGCGCCATTACGACATGGGGCTGGCCTTGCCGTTCCAGTCGGTGACGCCCGAATCGGCCAAGGCGGACGAGGCAATGCTGTGGGCCGCCTACGATGCGATCCGCTGCCCGACCTTGCTGGTGCGCGGCGCCAACTCCGACCTGCTGTCGCGCGAAACGGCGGAAGCGATGACGCAGCGCGGGCCGAAAGCCAAGCTGGTGGAAATCCCGAACGTCGGCCACGCGCCGACCTTCCTGCACGACGACCAGATCGCGATTGCGAAAGATTTTTTGTTGAACCACTAAGAGAGAAGCATGGAAATCAAACGTTTTCACGTAGGTAAGCGCATGTCCGAAATCGCCGTCCATAACGGCACCGTGTACCTGGCCGGCCAGATTGCCGAAAAGGGCGGCGACATCAAGGCGCAGACCGCGGAAGTGCTGGGCCACATCGACCGCCTGCTGGGCGAAGCCGGCAGCGACAAGGCGCACATCCTGCGCGCCCAGATCTACATCACCGACCTGGCCAACTTCGCCGCCATGAACGAAGTATGGGAAGCCTGGGTTGTCGAAGGCAACACCCCGCCGCGCGCGACCGTCCAGGCGCAACTGGCAAATCCCGACTGGCTGGTCGAAATCGTGGTGACCGCCGCCCAAAAGTAAAGTTGTAAAGGTTTTCGTAATGGTTTCAATCGCGGCTCTCAACAGCGCAACGACGGACCAGCTGGTACAAGGCTTGTCCGCCGACGATGGAGCGCGCGTGCTGGCTGCGCTCGACCACGCCAGCCAGGCGTACAGCGGCCGTATCACCGGCCATGGGCAAGATGCCCTGGAATTTGCCATCGGGGTGGCCAGCACACTGGCCATCCTGCGCACCGATGCGGAAACCCGCATCGCGGCACTGATGTTCGAGCTGACCCTGCTCGACGCCGATACCGCCCCCTCCATCGAGCCGCGCTACGGCAAGGAAGTCAACGACCTGGTCGCCGGCGTGCGCCAGCTGATCCGCCTGCGCGAACTGACGCTGGCGTCCTCCGGCAGTGCCGCGCGCACCAAGACCGCGGCGCAGCAGGCCGTCGCACAGGTCGAATCGCTGCGCAAGATGCTGCTGGCAATGGCCACCGATATGCGCGTGGTGCTGGTGCGGCTGGCTTCCTGCTGCACCACCTTGCGCTATTTCGCCGATATCAAGCGCTTCGACGAAGTGACGCGCGCTTACGGCCGCGAAACCCTGGACCTTTACGCGCCGCTGGCAAACCGCCTCGGCATCTGGCAGATCAAGTGGGAGCTGGAAGACTTGTCGTTCCGCTTCATCGAGCCGGAAACCTACAAGCGCATTGCGAAGATGCTGGAAGAGAAGCGCATGGCGCGCGAGAGCTTCGTCACGTCTTCCATTGCGCGCCTGCAGTCCGAGCTGGCATCGGCCGGCATCAAGGCCGAAGTATTTGGACGGCCCAAGCACATCTACTCCATCTGGAACAAGATGAAGGGCAAGGACCTGGACTTCTCGGAACTGTACGACGTGCGCGCCTTCCGCGTGATCGTCGAGGATGTGAAGACCTGCTATACCGTGCTCGGGGTGGTCCACAATATCTGGACCCCGATCCCGAAAGAATTTGACGATTACATTTCCCGTCCCAAGCCGAACGGCTACCAGTCGCTGCACACCGTGGTAACGGCGGACGACGGCCGCCCCCTTGAAGTGCAGATCCGTACCCAGGAGATGCACAGCTTTGCCGAATACGGCGTCGCAGCGCACTGGCGCTACAAGGAGGAGGGCGGTTCCAACTTCAAAGGTCAGCAGTACGACGAGAAAATCGCCTGGCTGCGCCAGCTGCTGGCCTGGAAAACAGAAGTTGCCGATGCGGTGGTCAACAACGAAGACCAGCAGCGCGAATGGGTGGAAAAGCTGAAGTCCACCACGCTGGACGACCGCATCTTCGTGTTGACGCCGCAGGCGCGCGTGATTGAGCTGCCGGTCGGCGCCACGCCGATCGACTTTGCCTACCACCTGCACAGCGACGTAGGCCACCGCTGCCGCGGCGCCCGCGTCGACGGCCAGATGGTGCCGCTGAACACGCCGTTGAAAAGCGGGCAAACTTGCGAAGTCATTACCGCCAAAGGCGCTCCCGGCACCGCCGGGCCGTCGCGCGACTGGCTGAGCCCAGGCTACACCGTATCGAACCGCACTCGTACCAAGGTGCGTGCCTGGTTCCATGCGATCGATATCCAGGAAACGGTTGCCAATGGCCGTTCCCTGGTTGAGAAATCGCTGCAGCGCGAAGGCAAGACTGCCGTCAACCTTGAAACGCTGGCGCAAAAGCTGGGCTTTGACAAAGTGGACGACCTGTTCCTCGCCGTGGGCAAGGACGAGTTCTCTCTGCGCCATGTCGAGGTTGCGCTGCGCGACCCGGTTGAGGTGGAAGAGCCCGACACCGATCAGGTGGCCGTTAATAAAAGCCGCAATTCCAGTGTTGAATCCGGCGCCAAATCGGGCGTGCTGGTAGTTGGTACCGATGGCTTGATGACGCAATTGGCCAAATGCTGCAAACCGGCGCCGCCGGATCCGATCGTTGGCTTTGTCACACGCGGAAAAGGCGTTTCGATTCACCGCGCCTCGTGCAAAAACTTTGCCGAAATGCGCGCCAAAGCGCCGGAGCGGGTAATTGTCACCGCATGGGGGACTGCACGTTCCGATACGGTATTCCCGGTCGATTTGTTTGTATTGGCAACCGACCGCCAGGGATTGCTGCGCGATATTTCGGAGATATTCTCGCGCGAGAAAATCAACGTCACCGGTGTAAATACCCAATCTGCCAAAGGGCAGGCCCGCATGACCTTTACGGTTGAAATCGGCGCCACCAGCCAACTGCA
>CAMLSG010000263.1 GCA_946482635.1 uncultured Duganella sp. | reverse complement strand
AGGCCGAGCGGGTCGCCAGCGCCGGCGAAATGGAAGCTGCGCGCCATGCCGGCCCGTACACGGCGGCAATACCGAGCGCCCAGGAAGCCAGCGCGCCAACCACCATATACTCGGCTGGCAAACGCGCCAGCTCCAGCTTCGATACCAGCAACTGGTTCAAGGCCAGTGCGCCAAGCAGGCCGCCGACAATCCCGGTGGTGGTGATCATCAGGTTCTCAGTCACAAAGTAGCGCAGGATGTCGAGCTTGCGCGCTCCCAATGCCCGCCGTACGCCGATCTGCTTGCGGCGCTGCGTCACCCACAGGCTGGCCATGCCGACGATGCCGCTGGCGGTCACCATCATCAGCAGCACGCTGACGGTGATCAGCATCCAGCACAGCGCGTTGTCGGCGCGGTAGCGCTTGACGCGCTCTTCGGACTGGGTGGTGGTGCGCACCACTACCTGGCCGTTATGCAGCTTGCGTATCGCTTCCTCGGCATCCTTCATGGCGCGGTCGCGCTGGCCCGGCTCGGCGCGCAGGGTGTACAGGGAGCGCGAACTGCCCGTGATGCGGGCTGGCACCATGGTCGACATCTCGCCATCCTGGCCCATGGCGGCGGACGGGGTCTGCAGCGTGTCGATCACGCCCACCACCGTCACTTCGCGCGCGTCGGCGCCGGTGCCGTAATACAGCTTCTTGCCGACAAAGCTGGGCGCGTCCGGCCATACCTTCTGGCCGGTGGCCTTGGTGATCAGGGCCACGGTGGGAAAGGCCTTGCTGGTGTTCTGGTCGATTTCCGGCGCGTCCTGCGGCGTGAAATCGCGGCCGTCGATGATCTTCAGGCCCCAGGTCTTGACCAGCGAGTCCGGCGTGACGTACATCGACGGGCTGGCGTTGCTGCGTTCCTGCTCGCGGCTGGCGGCCACGCTGTTGTAGTTGCCGGAATTGGACAGCGTGATCTGGTTGGTGTCGGCTACCGATACGATGCCCGGCACGGCGCGCAAGGCCGCCGCCTGCGCTTTCTGGTTCGCCAGTTGTTCCTCGTGGCCGCCCGGCTTGAGCGGCTTCACGCGCAGGTTGAACACTTCTTCTTCATTGGCGATGCCGGTCGGGCGCGCTGCGACAGCCTGGCGCACGCTGACGATGTGCATGGCGTTGGCCAGGATGGCGAGGCTGAGCGCTACTTGCACGGCCACCAGGATCGGGCCGGTCTTGGAGCGCATCAGCGCGGAAAAGATTGGTTTGATTTCCATGGTTATCCTCACTGCGATTTCAGTTGCAGGGCCGGGGTGACCTGGCAGGCGCGCCAGGTCGGCAGCAGCCCGGCCAGCATGGCGGCGCTGACCGACATGACGAAGGTCGCCAGCAGCATCATCCAGTCCATATGGGTGGTGACGGCGATCTGCTCCGAGATGCTGCCGATCAGGGCCAGCGCGCCAAGTGCCAGCACCAGGCCGAGGATGCCGCCGGCCAGGCCGACCACCGCGCTCTCGATCAGGAACTGGGTGAAGATCTCCTTGCGCGAGGCGCCCAGGGCGCGCCGCACGCCGACTTCCGGTGCGCGCACCGAGAACTTGGCCAGCAGCAGGCCGATGGTGTTGACCAGGCAAAGCAGCAGGAAGCCGAAGGCCAGCATGGCCGACAGGCGGCTGTCCTTGCCTACCACTTTCTGTTCTTCCAGCCATTCCATCACGTTGAACAGCTTGTTCGGCGCGTTGCGCTGCAGGCGGCCCAGCTTGCGCTGTTCAGCGGCGTAGGCGTCCAGCCAGGCTTGCAGTTGCGGGCGGTCGGAGGCCGAATGCAGCTCGAACCAGAACTGGATCCAGATGCATTCCGAATCGAGCAGGGCCTGGTAGCCGGGACCGCGGTCGCTGCTGCAGTTCATATTGCCGTTCTGGCCCATTTCGTGGCGGATCGCGTTGTGGAAGGGGATGTAGAATTCGTCTTCGTCGCCGAAGGCGCCGGGGCCGCCGATGATGCGGTGGTAGCGCGGCACCGGTTTCCAGTTGCCGTACACGCCGACCACGGCATAGTCGAAGCCGCGGAAGCGCACGCGCTGGCCGACCGGGTTGGCGTTGCCGAACAGGCGCTCGGCCAGCTTGCCGCCCAGGACCATCACGTCGGCGCCCGACTTGTCGTCCGCTTCGCTCCATGGGCCGCCGTGCACGAAGGGCACTTCGAACATGGCGAAGAAGTCGCGTGTCGGCGACAGGCCCTCGGCGGTAAATACCGGCAGGTCCTTGCGCGCGGGTTCGATGGTGCCGTCCACGCCGCGGATGGCTGTGCGGCGGTCGCCCTGGCCGGAAGCGAGCAGGTTGACGGCGTCGCGGTAGGACATCTCGTCGCCTTCGCGCTCGCCCGGGGTGTAGCCTTTAATCGGTCCGTTGTCGACCAGCGGCACGATCAGGCGCTCGCTCTTGTGCGGGATCGGATCGCCCGACATCACGTGCAGGATGGTCAGGGTCGACACGCTGGCGGCCACGCCGACCGCCAGGATCAGCACCATCAGCGAGGTCAGGATCGGGTTGCGGCGCAGGCTGCGCACGCCCAGCATGAAATAGTACTGGATCATCTCAAGCCTCCTTGGCGACCACCAGCGAGGGCGACTTGCGCACCAGGTCGGACACCTGGCCGTCGATGATGTGGACGTTGCGCTGGGTGCGCTGGGCCAGTTCCGGGTCGTGGGTCACCATCAGGATGGTGGTGCCTTCGGCGTTGATTTCTTCCAGCAGTTCCATCACGCCGCGCGCCATCTGGGTATCCAGGTTGCCGGTCGGTTCATCGGCCAGCAGCAGTTTTGGCGAACCGGCCAGGGCGCGCGCGATGGCCACGCGCTGCTGCTGGCCGCCCGACAGTTCGGCCGGGTAGTGGCGCATGCGCGAAGCCAGGCCGACCTTGGCCAGCGCGTCTTCGATGCGCTCCTTGCGTTCGGCGGCGTTGAAGCCGCGGTAGCGCAGCGGCACGTCGACGTTGTCGAACAGGCTCAGGTCGGGAATCAGGTTGAAGCCCTGGAAGATGAAGCCCAGTTTTTCGTTGCGCAGGCGCGAGCGGGCGTTGTCGTCCATGCCCTTGACGTTGATACCGTCCAGCACGTAGTCGCCGCTGGTGAAATCTTCCAGCAGGCCGGCGATGTTCAGGAAGCTGGTCTTGCCGGAACCGGATGGGCCGGTGACGGTGACGAATTCGCCTTGCTTGACTTCGATTTCGAAGCCGCGCAGCGCGTGGGTTTCGATCATGTGGGTGCGATAGACTTTGCTCAGGTTATTCATGCGCAGCATGGTTTGCCTCTCCGTAGGGGGTTATTTGTTGATCGAAACGCGCTTGGCGTTCTCGAAGTTTTCGGTACCGGCGATCACGATCTTGTCACCTTGTTTCAATCCATTGACGATTTCCACGGCAGCCACGCTGGTGGCGCCAAGCTGCACCGGGGTGCGCACGGCGATGCCGTCCTGCAGCAGGTAGACATAGCGGCCGCCTTCCGATTCGACGAACGGGCCGCGCTGCACCATCAGCACGTTCGGCTTCTCGTCGATCAGCAGGCGCGCCGACACGCGCTGGCTCTGGCGCAGGCCTTCCGGCTGCTTGTCGAAGCGCACGCGCGCCAGCACCTGGTTCTTCACCACTTCCGGCGACAGCGCCGACAGCTTGCCCTTGGTCTTGGCGCCGGCCACTTCGATTTCGGCGGTCATGCCCAGGCCCAGGTCGTTGACGTAGGATTCCGGCACTTCCAGTTCCACTTCGAGCTGGGACAGGTCGACCAGCGTCATGAGCGGCGTGTTGGCCTGCACCACGCTGCGGTTGGCCACCGACAGGGTGCCGATGAAGCCGTCCACCGGCGCCCGCACGGTGAGCTCGTCGACGCGGCGCTGGGCGTTGGCCAGCGACAGTTTCTGGCGCTCCATCTGCGCAGTCTTGGTTTTCAGTTCCAGCGAGACGTTGTCGCCTTCCAGTTCGGCGGCCTGCTTGGTGTGCCGGGCGCGGATGTCGGCGGCGGCCACGGCGTCCTTGGCTTTCTGCATGTCGATCTTGGCGATGATGCCTTCTGTCGACACGCTTTCGTAGCGCTGCAGGGTGCGCATGGCGGAAACGCGCTCGATTTCCGCAGTGTCGGCTTCGCGCTGGGCGGCCAGCTTTTGCTTGCGGGCCAGGATCTGCTGGCGCGCGACTTCGGCTTGCAGCTCGTTGAACAGCGTCTGTTCCTTTTTCAGTTCGTCGGTCAGGTCGGGCGATTCCAGCACGGCGAGGACCTGGCCTTTCTTGACCGTGTCGCCGGCGTGCACCTTCAGTTCGACCGTGGAGGTGGAAGTCGAATACAGGGTCGGGCTGACGGCAGCCACGATGCGGCCGTTGACGGCGGCGTCGCGGATCAGGGTGCCGCGCGTGACTTCGCCGATGCGCAGGCGCGCGGCGCTGATCGATTGCTCGCTGCCGCTCCAGCTTTTCAGCAGGCCGTAGCCGGCGCCGGCCAGCGCCAGGCCGATCACCAGCAGCAGCACTTTGCGGCGCGGGAAGCGGCTGGCGGGAGCTGCGATCACTTGGTCCTGGTGTGAGGTGTCGCGAATCATGTTCTTGTTTCCTGGTGTTGGTGATTTGGTCAATCTTGCTAATGCATGAAGTGTGCCAACCTATAAGCTATTGATTTATAAAGAGCCGTTCTTGCTGTTCGGGCTGTCCGCGAGCGTCCACCGTGTCCACCTGTCCGCATTGGACAGGCAATCGGACTACTTGATTTTTTTATAAGCGGCTATACTTGTCGACTTATCTTTGTGGCAAGGGGTGGTTCTGTGGAGTATCCTTTCTCCGATAGCGCGGTGGCGCGTTACGACGAACTGGCCGGCGCCAGCGGCAACGGCGCGGTGGATGGACAGACCTGGCAGGATCTGTTGCTCGCGCCCTACCTGCAGGTGGTCGGCGAAGGGGCCAGCATTTTCGGCCGTCAGATGCTTTATCGGCGCTTGCGGCGCGGTGCAGGCGCTGCCTCGGCCGACCATTTGCGCGCCTTGCTGGCGGACGGCGGCGCGCGCGATCGTCTCGCCACCCAGCTCGCGCCTTTATGCAAGGCCAGCGCTGAAGTCAGCGAAGCATTGTTCGTCCCCGCAACGGAAGCTGTAGCGCAAACCGGAGCATCGCCGTTGCCACCTGCGCCTCGCTGGGCGGCCTGGCTCTGGCTGGTGCCCTTTGCCTTCCTCGCCAGTGTCGTCGCCAGCTTTTTCTGGCTGGCGGCCCTGGTTCCTGCGGTCGTGCTGTCGCTGTGGCTGATGGCGATCCAGATCGCTTTCCATTCGCGTGTCCAGCAATGGTCGGGCATTGCGGAGGCGTTGCAATTGCAGCTCAATGCCCATAGCCTCCAAACAGACGCACCCGGCGCGGCGCAAGCCGCCCAACTTCGCGGCAAGCTTGCGCGCAACGCCATCTCCACCTCGCCGGGCGTGGCCGAATATGCCGACTGGGTCATGCTGGCCAACCTGAAACACTATTTCGCCACCCGCCGCCTGGTGCGCGAACACGCTGCCTTCCTGCGCGAGAGCTTTGAACTGGTGGCCGGCCTCGATGCCGATCTGGCGCTGGCACGCCATCTGTCCACGCAAACGCAGTGGTGCTGGGCGGAAGAGGGCTGGGAGCAGGAGATTCACCTGCAAGCGGTTCGGCATCCGCTGCTGCCCGATGCACAGGCGCTGGACCTGGCACTGGATGGCAAGAGCGCCTTTATCAGCGGTCAGAATGGCATTGGCAAAAGCACTTTGCTGCGCACGGTGGGACTGAACCTGCTGGCCGCGCGTGCATTCGGTTTCTGCTATGCGGACGCCGCGCGCGTGCCGAACCTGCCGGTATATGCCAGCATGCAGAATGAGGACGCGCTCGACGGCGGCGAGAGCCTCTACCAGTCGGAGCTGCGCCGTGCGCATGAATTGCTGGCGCTGGCCAAGGAGCCGCAACGCGCCGTCTTTATCATTGACGAGATTTTCCGCGGCACCAACCACCTCGAGTCGGTGTCTGCAGCGGCCGCCGTGCTGGAGCAACTGGCCGGCCGCGGCACCGTGCTGGTGTCCTCGCACAACGTGGTCCTGGCTCAGTTGCTCGAGCAATGCTGCGTGCCATTGCTGGTGCAAAAGCGCGCCGGCCGCCTGGTGCTGACTCCCGGCGTGCTGGCCGAAACCAATGGTCTGACCTTGCTGGCACAGTCAGGCTTCGACGCATCCATCGAACAACGCGCGCGCGACGTTTACAAACGCCTCAGTGGCCGGCTACTGCCAGCGTAGGAACGGGGATCTCGTTTTTGCGATTTGTCTTAAGCCACCTAAAACAGTCATTTTTCGCCTTAACGGAACCATTTTTTCTATTTCTT
>CAMLSG010000262.1 GCA_946482635.1 uncultured Duganella sp. | reverse complement strand
GCGCCATACGCACCAGCGTGTCGTAAATCGACGCGTCGCCGTGCGGGTGGTACTTACCCATGACTTCACCCACGACACGGGCGCATTTCACGTAAGGGCGGTTCCACACGTTGTTCAGTTCGTGCATCCCGAACAGGACGCGGCGGTGTACTGGCTTCAGACCGTCACGAGCGTCCGGCAGAGCTCGGCCAACGATCACGCTCATGGCGTAATCGAGGTAGCTCTTGCGCATCTCTTCTTCGAGGGAAATTGGGATTGTTTCTTTTGCGAATTGATCCATTGGCGGGTCGATCTAGTGTCTAGGCGTACAAGCCTGCGATTTTAGCATGGCGTCAAGGCGGCCGGACGAAAGTCATCGGGTTGACACAAATGCACCTTATTATGACCGCTGCGTTGCAACAAAACAACATTTTGGTCAAATGCGCGAAACTGGCCTTTTCCTCCACTTTTGATGCAGTTTTGCGAAATATGGCAAAATGGTCGAGAAACTAATGAAAAAACTAGTTTTGATTAGCTTTACCCCCGATTAAGGAAAAGACCAATATGAAGAAAATCCTCGCCACCGTGTTTGCTGCGTCTTCCGTTCTGGCCGGCCCTGTGCTAGCTCAAGACAAGCCAACCGCTCCTCCGTTCGCACCAGTAACCCAGGACATCAAGGCGGCAACGCCAAAGAGCGCCTATGTGCAAGATGCCCGCGGCGTCATCGCCCGCAACCCGTTCGGCCTGTGCTGGCGCACCGGCTACTGGACCCCGGCTGACGCCGTGCCAGGTTGCGACCTGCCGCTTTGCACCCCACCGGAAGAGCTGAAGGATGGCAAATGCGTGCTGCCACCTCCACCACCAGCCCCAGAGCAGCCACCAGTTGCAGTACCGCCAACCCCAGCCCCGGCTGCGCCAGCCGCAGTGCCGACCGCTGAGAAAGTTTCCTTCGCCGCCGACGCGTTCTTCGACTACGACAAGGCCGTGCTGAAGCCAGAAGCGAAAGAGAAGCTGGACGACCTGGTCAGCAAGCTGAACGGCATCAACCTGGAAGTCATCATCGGCGTCGGCCACACCGACTCCATGGGCACCGACCAGTACAACGACAAGCTGTCGCTGCGCCGTGCCGAAGCCGTGAAAGCATACCTGCTGAGCAAAGGCGTGGAAGCCAACCGCGTGTACACCGAAGGCAAGGGCGAGAAGCAGCCAGTAGCGGACAACAAGACCGCCGAAGGCCGCGCCCAGAACCGCCGCGTGGAAATCGAGGTTGTTGGCACCAAGAAGTAATTCCCGGCGCATCAGCGCTATTGCAGCCCCGCCCTGAGCGGGGCTTTTTTTTGAAAAAGGGGACGTAACACATTTTTTCGCAAAAAAGGAGTACGTCCCCTTTTTCCGCTGTGCCCCGTTTTAATGCCCCCTCTGCTATGATCGCGCCTATGAATGCCGACCCATTAGAACTGCAAAAATTCAGCGAACTGGCCCATCACTGGTGGGATCCCACGTCCGAATTCAAACCCCTGCACGAAATCAATCCACTGCGCCTGGAATGGATCAACGCCCGCGCCCCGCTGGCCGGGAAGAACGTGATCGATATCGGCTGCGGCGGGGGCATCCTGTCCGAATCCATGGCCCGCAAAGGCGCCAAGGTCACCGGCATCGACCTGTCCGAAAAGGCCCTGAAAGTAGCCGACCTGCACAGCCTGGAATCCGGCGTGCCGGTACGCTACAAGCTGATCGCCGCCGAGGAAATGGCTGCGCAGGAAGCCGGCCAATACGACGTGGTCACCTGCATGGAAATGCTGGAACACGTCCCTGACCCGGGCGCGATCGTGCGCGCAGCGGCCACCCTGGTCAAGCCGGGCGGCCACGTCTTCTTCTCCACGCTGAACCGCAACCCGAAGGCTTACCTGTTCGCGGTGATCGGCGCCGAATACCTGCTGCGCATGCTCCCCAAGGGCACGCATGATTATGAAAAGTTCATCACTCCCGCAGAACTGTCGCAATATGTGCGCACTGCTGGACTGCAAGTAGATGCCTTGAAGGGCATGGGCTACAATCCGTTCACCAAGGTCTACTCCCTGAACAACGACACCAGCGTTAATTACCTGGTGGCTTGCACCCGCCCTGAATAAAGCCAGGCGGCCTGCGCGCCGCCTGCTTCGAAAGCCCTTCCCCATCATGAGCCTGTTCCCAGCCCCGCGCGCCATCCTGTTCGACCTGGATGGCACCCTGGCCGACACCGCGCCCGACCTGGCCGCCGCGATCAACCTGCTGCGCACCGTGCGCGGACTGGAACCAACGCCATATGAGATCCTGCGCCCGCAGGCATCGCACGGCGCACGCGGCATGATCGGCGTGTCCTTCGGCCTGAAGCCGCAGGACGAAGGCTTTGAAGAACTGCGCGATGGCTTTTTCACCAATTACGAAGCCGCAATGGCCGTCCACAGCACCCTGTTCGACGGCATCCACGAACTGCTGGCCGGCATTGCCGACGCCGGCCTGCGCTGGGGCATCGTCACCAACAAGCCTGCGCGCTTTACCGACCCGCTGGTGCCGCAAATCGGCCTGGCGCTGGCAAGCTGCGTAATTTCCGGCGATACCACCCCGCACGCCAAGCCCCACCCTGCCCCGCTGCTGGAAGCCGCCGCCCGCCTCGGCCTGGCGCCGGAAGAATGCTGGTACGTCGGCGACGACCTGCGCGACATCCAGGCCGGCCACGCCGCCGGCATGCGCACCGTGGCCTGCCAATGGGGTTATTGCGGAGCAGTCGAGCCGGCCGCCTGGGGCGCCGACCATTTGCTGGCCTCGCCAGCCGACTTGCTCGCCCTGATCCGAGCAACCGTACCATCCCCGACACCGTTAGCAGCGTAGAAACTACGTTATAACTTGCCCAACAGCAATAAGTTTCTATACTATAGTCAGCAACGAATACAGAAAAAGGGCATCGGAGAATTTATGGACGGGGACGACAACATCGAGGCGGCGCTCCCACCACGCAGCAGTGCGCCCCAGGCTTGGGACGCCTCCGTTGCCGAAAGCCGTTTCTACTGGTACGACCTGCTGATCAACGATCCGCTGGTTCCCGACTTCCGCGACCCGATCGGCCGCTACCAGCGCCGCATGCAGTTCGCGCTCGACGCGACGATGGAAAAGCAGTTGCTGTTCTTCGTCATTTCCCGCCCTCGCCTGCGCTTCGACATCAAGAAAGGCACCAGCTGGGGCTTCTTCGGCCTGAAGCTGACCGTGCCGCTGCTGGCCGGCGTCGACAACCGCAAGGAATCGATCACGCTGGAACTGGAAGTGCCGTTCGAAGCCACCTTCAAGAAGCCGATCGTCACCCTGCATGACAAGTACATCACGCTGAACTGGGGCGCGCTGACGGAATGTTATTCCGCGCACGACCTGCTGCAGAAATTCCCGAACGACCTGAAGTACGAAAGCACGGTTGAATACATCGGCATCACGCGCGACCAGCAAGCCCGCCTGGCCAAAGGCCGCTACCCTGCCGTCAACCGCATCATGGAAGAAAACGACGGCACGCTCGACACCTTCCTGCTGATCAAGCGCATGGATGTGAAAGTCGAAACCGCGGTGCAGGATCCTCTGGGCGAAGCCTCCACCCGCTCCCATGTGGAAGTGATGGAAGGCGCCCTGATCCGCTACTTCGAAGGCGAAAAGCCCGCCCACCACGGCACTATCGAAACCAACAACCGCCGCAACCGCGTGGAGCAACTGGTCGAGACTTACCAGCTTGAGAGCCTGACCGTCGACCTCGGCTTCAAGGAAGCCGACAGCTTCCACGACCTCAAATCCGCCATCGTGCCGGTTTCGCGCCGCCACCTGGTCGAATTCACCTTCGCGCCCGGCGGCGAGATCCACCACAAACGCCTGCCCGACGACGCTCGCCCGCTGGTTTCGCTGGAAGAGTAACGCTCGCGAAAAGATTCATGTAAAATAGAGGTTCCTTCTGTGGGGACGACCTGGTTTCGACGTGGGTTGCAAAGCAGAACAGGGCATACCGAGGGCTGGTCACCTCGTAAATACATCCAGAAACAAACTAACTGCAAACGATAACTCGTACGCACTGGCAGCTTAATCGCTGACCTGCCCGACAACACCTCGCCCTTCGGGTGTGGCCGCAAGGCCGTGTTGGGTCATTTAGAAGGGATCGAGCTACGAGGGTTCACTTCGAGTAGCTCTAAATCTAAGGTGAATCGCTTGTCCGGAACGTGCACATCCGTGCCGTACAGGTCAAATTAAATGATAGTGCTAAGTATGTAGAACTGTCTGTAGAGTGCTTGCGGACGCGGGTTCGATTCCCGCCGTCTCCACCACCGAACAAAAAATTGGGCTCCAAGCGCAAGCTTGGGGCCCTTTTTTATGTTCGTTAGCGCTGAATGGGGGGATTGAAGCTGATCACGAAAAAAGGCAGGGTGCGAGCCCCTGCCTTCCACTGGCCAAGCAAAAACTGGTCTCTTAACCTAATGTGCGCCTTCAAAGTAGGGCTTAAACGCTTCTTGAATCTCGGGCGACAAGTGATCAAAGTCGATGTGCTGCTTCTTAATTTCAGCACGCAACCGCCGCGCGCCGCCAGTTGCACGTGTCAGGCGAGTTACCAGATCCTGAGCGAGTTGTTGTAGTACTTCCCGGGGAATTTGCTGCGGGTCGCGCACTTCAAAAGTTTCGCGTGCCGGGTCGCCATTACATTCGGTGCCCGAAACTTTATAAACGCCGCCGTTAACGGATTGAAGATATGGACGCTGGTTCGGCTTTGGATGGCGACGCTTCGAATATCCGTTGACGAGGTAATACGTCGCTGAGGAATATTCTGTTACGCCGAAAACCCATTGGCGCGTGGTCCAGGTCTTAGTGTCAGCCATCTGTTCGCACAGCGCGCGTACATCTTCAGGCACCGAATCCAGCTTCATGCCAGCGATAGGGAGCCGCAGGCCTAATACGGGATCTTGCAAGAATTGTGGCGGGCGCTTGCTTTCTTGTGCATCCGCACTGGCGCAAAGCACCGTCAACAAAACGGCTGCGCACCTGCCCTTAATAGCGGTAGACAACATTACTTGGTCTTTCTGCTCGGTATCCGGGACCTGCCCAGTAGTCAGATTGAATGAAGTCGGAAATCCACTTGCTGCCATCGAAACCGGCCACATGTCCATTCGGATTACCTCCGGTATAAGGCTGCATAACCATGACATCTCCCCTCATAAAATGAAAGGTGTCCGGGTTGTCGACTGTGATTTCGTGGAAGCCCAGTTGAAGCAAGACTGGGCCAAAATCTTTTCCCGACGGCGCATATTGCGAAATTTGAGCCCCGCCGGCTTGGAGCGCCAAGCGTACGAACTTGGCGCATTTACCCTGCCCAAATCCCGGCAGCGCGTTCTCCCGCAAATGTTGCGCAAATTGATCCAGATTAAGCGGCATGGTCAGCCTTTAAGCGACTTTATTAGTTGCGAGATCCCAGCCGCCAGACGTATTGCCACCAGTGCCACCGCCAACTTTCTGCTGCGTATATTTCCACTTCACTTTCGAAAATTTCAAATTGACATTCTCTGACAGAATCCTGTCGCTTCCGCCCAAGTGCGGCGTCACCATGCTGATCAGAACGTTTTCGAGTTCGATGTCGAAGTACTTCACACGATCGCCATTGCCGTCGGCGCGGAAGAACTCAAACTTAGCTTTTGGAATGGTCTTTCCCGATGCGCATGTTTGCAAAAGGATTGGCGAAGACAAATCACTCAACTTGGAAAAGGAAATGTCCGACAGTTCGGCGCGTTCGGCGGTATGGCCACCGGCAGTCGAGGCGGTAGCGCTTTTTGGCTGGTGCACGCCCCAGTGAATACCACTAACCTCGATCCATTCTTTATGTTTGTCGTCTTGGGATTCACCTTTGATACCATCAATTTGCAGATATACGTCAATTGCCATATTTCTCTCTTGAATAATAAGCTATTAAATAAGTAGTAACTTGACAGGCCAAGTTTAAAATTTTTTCACGGAAGTGAAGCGTGGAAAATTAAAAATTTCACAACAATATAATTATAGCTATGAAATCTTTTATGTGAGCAATTCTGGCTGTCTATCGTGCGCGGTACCGCGTCAAGCCTTTGAAGTTGCTCGTTATAGCCCGCATGCATCAACCGCGTAAAGACTTAGATTCGTATGCCCTTCTGGTGTCAGGTTTCTAGCGAAGAAGCAGGCATAGGGCCGGTTGGTAGCTTGCTCAACGTAGAAGTATTGCGTCGGCACGTTGTAGGCAATCTCGAACTTCGAAGCTGGCTGGGTTGGAGTGAGCGCCTTGAATGCCAAGTGCAGTTTCAGGCCGAAGTTCGGATGATGGAAGTCGAAGCATCC
>CAMLSG010000261.1 GCA_946482635.1 uncultured Duganella sp. | reverse complement strand
AAAACAGAGAGTCAAAGAGGAAACGATGATGAAAGAAACCATCCTGTCGCGTTCAGTGCGACTGATGTTCATGGCCGGCCTGGGCGTTGCAGCCTTGCCGGTCATGGCTGAGGAGAACATCCAGCGGGTCGAGATTACCGGTTCGGCAGTCAAGCGCGTGGCGGTTGAAGGCGCGCTGCCGGTGCAGACCCTGTCCAAGGCGCAGATCGAGCAGACCGGCGCCACCACCGTGGCCGACCTGGTTGCCACGCTGCCTTCGATGCAGGGCTTTGTCACTTCGTCGGCGTCGATCAACGGCGGCGGCGGCGGTGTGCAGACCGCCTCGGTGCACGCCATCGGCACCGGCTACACGCTGGTGCTGCTGAACGGCCGCCGCATTGCGCCGTACAGCTCGGGTTCCGCGGTCAACCTGGCATCGATCCCATTGTCGGCGGTGGAGCGGGTGGAGATCCTGACCGACGGCGCGTCGGCGCTGTATGGTTCCGATGCGATTGCCGGCGTGGTCAACTTCATCCTGAAGAAAAACCAGACCGATGCCAATATCGAGCTGACCTACAACCGCCCCACCAAGGGGAGTGAAGGCGCCACTTCGAACGTTGCCATCTCCAAGGGCTTTGGCGAGCTGGAAACCGATGGTTTCAACGTCCTGCTGGCCTACAGCCACGACACGCAGAAGGAGCTGAGCGCGAGCGACCGCCGCTTCTCGGCGCCCGGCGGCGTGCACGAATTCAGCGAGGGCGGCAAGCGCTATTCGCTGTACCAGGTATCGGCCAATTCGATCCCGGGCAATGTCAACGCGCGCACCACCAATGGCAATGTGCTGTTCAATCCAAGCCTGATCAACACCGGCGCTTGCGGCGCGCCGAATACCTTCAAGGTGGGCGACCGCTGCATGTACAACTATGGTTCGGTGGTCGAACTGCTGCCGGAGCTGAAACGCGACGGCCTGTTTGCCTCCACCAACATCAAGCTCAATGCCGACTGGACCTTCTTTGCCGAAGGCCTGTATTCGAAGTTCACCAGTACGGCACGCTATGCGCCGCCGGCCCAGCCGCTGTCGCTGGATATCAATTCCGCGCTGTACAAAGCCAACGTGGTGCCGGCGCTGGTCAAGCTGGGCGTGGACCCGGCGACGGTGAATTCCGCCACCATGAGCCTGCGCCTGGTCGATGCGGGCGGCCGCACCGACGACTGGAAGACCGAAGCGAGACACCTGGCGCTCGGCGTTGAAGGCCGGCTGGCCGGCTGGGACCTGACCGCCTCGTACACGCATTCCGAAACCACGGCGGAAGACCATGCGGTCGCCGGCTACACCAGCAGCGACAAGCTGGACGCCCTGATGGCCTCGGGCGCCTACAATCCCTTCATCGTGCCGACTGCGGAAACGCGCGCCGCGCTGGCCTCGGCCGTGCTGCACCAGCAGCTGGACGAAACCACCTCGAAGATCGATGTCGTGAACCTGCGCGGCTCGCGCCCGGTATTCGAGGCGCCGGGAGGATCGGCCATGCTGGCCCTGGGCGGCGATTTCCTGCGCCAGAAGTATGTCTACGATCCAAGCGCGATCACGATGGGCGCCAACAGCCTGCAGCCGGACTTTACCGATAGCCCGATCGGCGGCATTTCCGGCTCCCTGCCGACCGATGCCTCGCGCAAGAACTGGGGCGCGTTCGCCGAACTGGTGGTGCCGGTCATGAAAGGCCTGGAGCTGACGGGCGATGTACGCTATGACAGCTATGACGCGGTGAAGGACAAAATGAACTTCGACAGCACGGGCAAGCTGGTCGCGCCGGGCACCAAGGGCAATGAGGCCAGCAAGACCACTTACAAGCTGGCCGCAGCCTGGCGTCCGGCCGATTCAGTGCTGGTGCGTGGCTCCTACGGCACTGGCTTCAAGGCGCCGGTGATGACCGATATCACCAACCCGCTGCAAGGCGGCGGCTCGTCGAATGCGCATCCATGTCCGATCACTTCCGGTCCGCTGCTGCCGCTGTGTAACGGCACCTCGGAATACAACCTGCTCAGTGGCGGCAATCCTTATTCCGGCGCGACCGGTTTGAAACCGGAGACTTCGAAGCAGGCTTCCATCGGCCTGCGCGTGGAGCCGACCCGCGCGCTGTCGATCGGCTTCGATTTCTGGGACGTGAAGATCAGCGACCAGATTTCCAAGCTGCCGGAGAACGAGGTGTTCAACAACCCGGCCAAGTATATGGGCCTGTTCGTGTCCTACTACGACCCGATCCAGAAGCAGGACACGCTGGCCGCTGCGCTGACGCCATTTAATTTGGCTAAGTCGCACTACCAGGGCATCGACTGGGACCACACCTACAAGCTGGGCAAGCTGGCGTTCAACTGGACCGGTACTTATATGAAGAAGGCCGATTTCCAGACGCTGGCGACCGACCCGGTCGAAAACAGCGTGGGGCGCTTCGATTCTTATAACTCGGTGACCTTCCGCTGGATCAGCAAGGTGGTGGCGAGCTGGAAGCAGTCGGATGTGCTGACGCATTCGTTGACCGGGGTGTACAAGTCCGGCTATCACGATATGCCGATCAGCGCGGACAGCCTGGCGGTGCGGGACGAGGCGGGCAATTTCGTGGCATCGAACCGCAAGGTGGATGATTACCTGGTGTGGGACTGGCAGACGCGCTATCGCTTCAATCCGAACCTGGTGCTGACTGGCGGCATCAAGAACCTGTTTGACCGTGAGCCGCCGTTCTCGCAGCGGATTGCGGGTGGTGGTAATCAGATGGGGTTTGATGCGCGGTATACCGATCCGCTGGGGCGGCAGGTTTATCTGGTGGGGAACTACAAGTTCTAACCCGGCAAACCAGGGTCAGACCCGCAGGGTCTGACCCCCAACGGTCTTGCGGCCTGGGGTTGGGTTCGACAGGGTCTGACCCTGCGGGTCGGACGGGACGGCCATCCGGCGGGTTTACCGGTTTTCAGATCCCGCCCCACGCCGCAGACAGGATCGACACCGCCGCTAAAGCCGCCGTCTCCGTCCGCAATACCCGCGGCCCGATCGACAAGGGCAGGGCCCCATGCCGCAAAGCCTCAGCCTCCTCCTCATCGGAAAAGCCGCCTTCCGGCCCGACCATGATGCTGAGCGCCTGCGCCGGCTGGTGCCTTGCCCAATCGGCCAGCGATTCCGTCGCGCGCGGCGTCAGGATCACGCGCTTGTGCAAATCCTGCCGCGCAATCCAGTCGCGGAACTCCAGCGGCGCCGCCACCGATGCCAGGCGGTTGCGCCCGCACTGCTCGGAAGCCGACACCACGATCCCATTCCAATGTTCGAGCTTCTTCTCCGCCCGCTCCGCCGACAGCCGCACCACGCAGCGCCGCGCCGCCAGCGGCTGGATGCCGGCCACGCCCAGTTCCACCGCCTTCTCGATAATCCAGTCCATTTTCGAGCCCTCGGGCAGGGCTTGGGCCAGGGTCACGGCAAACGGCAGCTCCGCTTCGCGCGGATCGAAGACCTTGATCTCCGCCCAAGCCTTTTTCTTTTGCACATCTGTCAACACTGCCGTATACTCGCCGCCATCGCCATTGAACAGGGTCAGCGTGTCGCCCGGTTCCATGCGCACCACATTGATATGGTGGGCAACGTCGGCTGGCAGCTCCAGTTGCTGGCCTGCGGCAAGGGGCTGTTGCACGTGGAAACGGGGCATATGGTCACTTCGGAAAGGTTGAAATGCACCAATTTTAAGCGTTGCTGTCACGCTCTGGTAAAATATCGGGTTCCATAGGCGGCGTCTGCCGCAGTGCACCAAATACTCAACCTTCCTCGAACTACGATGAAAACTTCGCTCCCTTTCACCAAAATGGCCAACGCGATCCGTGCGCTGGCAATGGACGCTGTGCAGAAGGCCAATTCCGGCCACCCAGGCATGCCAATGGGCATGGCTGAGATTGCCGTAGCACTGTGGAGCGGTCATCACCGCCACAACCCGACCAACCCAGCCTGGGTCAACCGCGACCGCTTCCTGCTGTCCAATGGCCACGGTTCGATGCTGCACTACGCGCTGCTGCACCTGTCGGGTTACGACCTGCCGATGGAAGAAATCAAGAACTTCCGCCAATTGCACTCCAAGACGCCGGGCCACCCGGAAGTCGGCTACACCCCAGGCGTGGAAACCACCACCGGCCCGCTGGGCCAGGGCATCGCCAACGCCGTCGGCATGGCGCTGGCTGAGTGGCTGCTGGCATCCGAATTCAACAAGCCAGGCTTCGACGTGGTCGACCACTACACCTACGCCTTCATCGGCGACGGCTGCCTGATGGAAGGCATCTCGCACGAGGTGTGCTCGCTGGCCGGCACCCTGGGCCTGAAGAAGCTGATCGCCCTGTACGACGACAACGGCATCTCCATCGACGGCAAGGTTGAAGGCTGGTTCACCGACGACACCCCTAAGCGTTTCGAGTCCTATGGCTGGAACGTGATCAAGAACGTGGACGGCCACGACGTGGCAGCACTGTCCGCCGCAATCGAAGCGGCCAAGAAATCCGACAAGCCAACCCTGGTCTGCTGCAAGACCATCATCGGCAAGGGCTCGCCAAACCTGCAAGGCGGCGACAAGGTGCACGGCGCACCGCTGGGCGACAAGGAAATCGCTGCAGTGCGCGAGTACATCTCCTGGGGCGCCGAGCCGTTCGACATTCCTCACGACGTGAAGGAAGCGTGGGACTTCAAGGAAGAGGGCGCGAAATTCGAAGCCAGCTGGAACGAGATGTTCGCCAAGTACTCGGCCCAGTACCCGGCCGAAGCTGCTGAACTGACCCGCCGCATGAAGGGCGAACTGCCGGGCAACTTCCAGGCAACCCTGGACGCCGCCATCGCCGCCTGCGTGGAAAAGAAAGAAACCATCGCCACCCGCAAGGCATCGCAGAACGCGATCCAGGCACTGGCACCGATCCTGCCTGAATTCCTGGGCGGCTCGGCCGACCTGACCGGCTCCAACCTGACCAACTGGAAGGAATGCATCGCCGTTCGTTCCGGCGTGCCGGGCAACCATATCAACTACGGCGTGCGCGAGTTCGGCATGTCCGCCATCATGAACGGCGTCGCCCTGCACGGCGGCTACATCCCGTTCGGCGCGACTTTCCTGACCTTCGCCGACTACAGCCGCAACGCTCTGCGCATGGCAGCGCTGATGAAGCAGCGTTCCCTGTTCGTGTTCACCCACGACTCGATCGGCCTGGGCGAAGACGGCCCGACCCACCAGTCCGTGGAGCACGTGTCCTCGCTGCGCCTGATCCCGAACCTGGACAACTGGCGTCCTGCCGACACCGTCGAATCGATGGTGGCATGGGGCGAATCCGTGAAGCGCAAGGACGGCCCGTCGACCCTGATCTTCTCGCGCCAGAACCTGCCGTTCATCGAGCGTTCCGCTGAAGTCCTGGCCAACGTGGCCAAGGGCGGCTATGTGCTGTCCGACGAAGCCGGCGCCAAGGCCATCCTGATCGCCACCGGTTCCGAAGTGGAACTGGCCATGAAAGCCGCCGCCGAACTGAAGGCAGCCGGCACCCCGGTACGCGTGGTTTCCATGCCGTCGACCGACGTGTTCGACCGCCAGGACGCGGCCTACAAGGCATCCGTGCTGACCAAGGGCCTGCCACGCGTGGCGATTGAAGCAGGCGTCACCGCATTCTGGTACAAGTATGTTGGCCTGGAAGGCGCGGTAGTCGGTATCGACACCTTCGGCGAATCCGCACCGGCCGGCGTGCTGTTCAAGCACTTCGGCTTCACCGTCGACAATGTCGTGGCAAAAGTCAAAGCAGTCATCTAATTTCTATCATCAGGAGTAAACAGCATGACGATCAAAGTAGCAATCAACGGTTATGGCCGTATCGGCCGCAATGTCCTGCGCGCTTTCTACGAAGGCGGCAAAAAGCAGGATATCCAGATCGTGGCGATTAACGACCTGGGCAACGCCGAGTCGAACGCCCACCTGACCCGCTACGACACCGCCCACGGCAAGTTCCCTGGCACCGTCACGGTGGAAGGCGACAACATGATCGTGAACGGCGACAAGATCCGCGTGTTCGCACAGCGCAACCCGGCTGAAATCCCATGGGGCGAGCTGGGCGTGGACGTGGTGCTGGAGTGCACCGGCTTCTTCACCACCAAGGAAAAAGCTTCGGCCCACCTGAAAGGCGGCGCCAAGAAAGTGATCATCTCCGCTCCAGGCGGCAAGGACGTTGACGCGACCGTCGTGTACGGCGTGAACCACGGCGTGCTGAAGGCTTCGGACACCGTGATCTCGAACGCATCCTGCACCACCAACTGCCTGGCCCCGCTGGTCAAGCCGCTGAACGACGCCATCGGTCTGGAAACCGGCCTGATGACCACCGTGCACGCTTACACCAACGACCAGGTGCTGACCGACGTGATGCACGAAGACCTGCGCCGCGCCCGTTCCGCCACCCAGTC
>CAMLSG010000260.1 GCA_946482635.1 uncultured Duganella sp. | reverse complement strand
CTGTCAATCGGACATTTTGCGCAGCAAAATGTCCGATTGACAGACCTGGCACCGACTTAAAGGCGAAAAAAAACCAGCCCGAAGGCTGGTTCTTTTTCCCTGCAAGGAATTACTTAGCAGCGGAAGCAGCGGAGGCAGCAGCCGAAGCAGCGGAAGCAGCTGCGGAAGCAGCAGCAGCAGCGTCGGTAGCAGCGGAAGCGGCAGCAGCAGCAGCGTCAGCGGCTGGAGCAGCAGCAGGAGCAGCTGCGTCAGCTGCTGGAGCTGCAGGAGCGGCTGCTGGAGCAGCTGCTTCTGGGGTTGCTACTGGAGCAGCAGGAGCTTCTTCTTTCTTGGAGCAAGCAGCCAGAGCAACAGCCAGCAGGGAGGCGATCAGCAGGGATTTTTTCATTTGTTTTCCTTAAATAACAACAAAAATTAAACAATGTTGCGATGAATAATTACCGGTAATTATCGCTCGTACGGCGTTTCGTCGGCCCTTCCAACCTTCAGAAAAAGGTCGACCAGACACGGAAACACACCGGATATTATAGCGTTTTCTGCTGCGTCGCAATAGCAAATCGGGCGGTTTACACAACTATTTTGCGAAAACGCAATATTTTTTTCCCGCGCCGATCTGCTGGCAACTGCAGCGATTACCGTCATACCTCGAACCGCAGCATTTTACATTTTTCCGGCTTACAATCCAGTCGTTCCTGGTCGCAGGCCCGGCTGGGTTTCGGCCCAGATAGCTTCATAACGTTCCAAACTGGTTTGGGTTGACGAAGGGGCATCAAAATCTGCTTCGCCACGGAAGTGGTCGGCATGGAAGCGGCGTACGATGTGCACGCCATCGGCCACGCAGAACGAGTCGGTCAGGGTGCTGATGCTGCGGCTGGTCAGGCGGCATTCGATCTGGTGGCTGTAGTCTTCCAGCAGCTTCAGGAAGCGCGGTTCATTGCGCTCCAGGTGGGCATTGCTGTGGGCGACCAGCTGGATGCGTCCCTTGTGCTGCAGGAAGTGGCGCAGCAGGGCGTCGGTCTTGGAATGCCCCAGTTGCCACCAGGCGTAGTCCGGGTCGAACATCTGCAGCGTCAGGCGGGCCTGGGAGATGCAGTCCAGTAGCAGTGCCTGGAATTGGGTACGGCTGTCAAAAAGCTGCTTCTCCATGCTATCTCCGATTATTTGTTCAGTTCCAGCCAGCCGTCGGTGTACCAGGCGAACAGCGCTTCGAGCACGTCTTCGGAAGCGCCGGCCACTGCAGCACCGTCCAGGCCGCGGGTGTTGGCCAGGGTTTCCAGCGTGGCCTTATCGGCCTTGTTCATCGCGAAGGATTCGCCGTTGATGAAGATGTTCTTGCCGCGATACAGCATTTGCGTCTTGCGCGAGAGGGAAACGCCTTTTTTCTCGGCTGCTTGCTGGAATTTGCCGGCAGTTAGCGGCTTTTCCACGGGCTGGAAGAAGACGTTGTGCTTCGGCTCGGACAGGTATTCGCCAAGGAAAATGGCGAAATCGTCTTCCGTGAAGCTGACTTTGTTCAGTTCGTCGGCCAGTTTGCCCAGCATGGCTTTCGGGATTTCAGCGGGCTTGCTGGTCGGCTCCAGGTCTGGATCGGCATAGCGGCCCGGCAGGTCGATGGAGTCGGCCATGAATTGCAGGAAAGCCTCGCCCAGTTCCTGATAGGACGGCGAACGGAAACCAATCGAATAAGTCTGGCAATCGCCGATGGCCTCGCCATCATGGGCATAGTGCGGCGGCAGGTAAAGCATGTCGCCCGGTTCCAGCACGAATTCCTCGGTGGCCTTGAATTTCTTCAGGATCTTCAGCGGCAGGCCGTCGATCAGGGTGAGGTCCTTCTGGGCACTGATCTTCCAGCGGCGCTGGCCCTCTGCTTGCAGCAGGAAGACGTCATAAGAGTCGAAGTGGGGACCGACGCCGCCGCCATCGGTGGCGAAGCTGACCATCAGGTCGTCCAGGCGCGCATCGGGCAGGAAGCGGAACTGGCGCAGCAGCGCATCCGCCTGGTCGTCCTGCAGGTTGACGCCTTGTACCAGCATGGTCCATTCGCGTTCTTTGCGCGAAGGCAGTTCTTTCAGCGGGCCGTGCTGCATGTCCCAGCTACCGTCTTTCTTGGTGACCAGGCGGCTTTCCACGTAGTCCTTGGTGGCCAGTTCGGCCAGCTTGTCGAAAGGCAGCAGGGGCTTGAAGCCCGGAATGGCCTGGCGGATCAGCAGCGGCTTCTTGTGCCAGTAATCGCGCAGGAATTGTTCGGGCGTGATGTCGCCCAGGAGTGTCAGTTTTTTCATGGGGCCGATTATAGCAAGCGGTATAATCCTTCCAGCTTAGATATGAAAGGAAGCTCAATGAAGATCGCCAAGAATACCGTTGTGACGGTGGAGTACAAACTGTCCGACGCACAGAACAATCTGATCGAAGACGGTCGCCAGCCTATGGTCTACCTGCACGGTGGCTACGAGAACACCCTGCCGAAAATCGAAGAAGAACTGGACGGCAAGGAAAACGGCTACGCCACCACGATCCAGATTGAACCGGAAGACGCCTTTGGCGATTACGACCCGAACCTGCTGAAAGTGGAAGAGCGTGCGCGCCTGCCGGAACCGCTGGAAATCGGCATGCAGTTCGAAGGCCTGCCTGAAGGCGGCGAAGACGACGACGCGATGATCTTCACCGTCACCGAAATCGCTGAAGACAAGGTAGTCCTGGATGGCAACCACCCGCTGGCCGGCATGGCCCTGCGCTTCGAACTGAAGGTGATCGACGTGCGCGCCGCCACCGAAGAAGAAATCGCCCACGAGCACGTGCACGGCCCGCATGGCCACCATCATCATGACGAAGATGATGAAGGCGAAGACGGCGACCAGTTCCGCAGCCACCCGATCCACTAAGATCTCAAGCCCCGCACTGCGGGGCTTTTTTCATTATTCGCTTCCCAGTGCGAAGAGTGAGGCGCTGCCGGGAATCACGCGCAGCGCCGTCCATTCCGCACCCAGCGCCAGGTGGCCGACATTCTTGTTCCATTCGATGGCCGGTGCGGCCTTGCCTTGCTTGCGGTTGTCCACCAGCAGCAACTGGCCAGGGTACTTGTCGGCCTGCGAACGCACGATGCGGCGGATCTCGGTAAAGCCGTCCCGCTTCTGCGCCAGGCGTTCAAAGAAGCCTTGTTCCACATGGGCGCCGATGTCGCCATCCATCAGCAGCACAATGCCGGCGATGTTCTTGCGCTTGGCGTGCAGGAAGGCGCGGTGCAGCCAGCCGCGGTTGGCGACCATGCGGTCTTCATACTCGCTGTTGCGGCCTGCTTCGGCCAGGTAGTGGTTGTTCCTGGCCGGCACGTTGAGCGTGACGAACAGCACGTTCTCGTATTCCCAGTAAGTGTTCTCGGCATAGTCGCGGAACTTGGCGATGCCGGACTGGCGGTTCAGCGGCAGCTTGCCCTTGCCGAGTGCGTCCGGCTCGCGGAAGAACAATTCGCGAATGCGGTTGAGGCGTTCGACGGCGTTCGACTTGCCATTCGAGTTGCGGCACTCGGTCCAGTCGCTGCCGGCCGGCAGCAGCACCAGCGGGCGCTCGGCGCTGTTCATCAGGTCGCGGCGTTCCTGGTACAGGCTGTCGGAACAGGGTTCGCTGGCCGATTTGAGGCCAGTAGCAACCAGGAATGCGGGTTCGTTGCGGCTTGCCTCGGCCAGCATGCGACGGAATTCGGCGTCGCCTTCCCCCTTGGGGAAGTTGTGGCCGAGCAGGGCGAACGAGAACTCGCCCTTGCGTGGGGCGGCCTTGTCGCCGCGCGCAAGGGCGGCAGGCGCGGCAAGCACGACGGCGGCCAGCGCGGCCGCAGCCGCCAGCCTGCTTAAGGCGTGCCGCCGCTTCATGCCTGCGCCAGGCGCTTGAGCTGGTACAGGCGGTCCAGCGCTTCGCGTGGGGTCATGGCGTCCGGGTCGATGTCGTCCAGTGCCGCCAGCAATTCCTCGGCGCGCGGGTCGGCGGCAGGGGAGGCCGCGGGCGCCTCGTCGTCGTTGGCGTCGGCCACCGGCGCTGCGAACAGGTCGAGCTGCGGCGTCGCATCGAGCGCTTGTGCTTCCAGCCGCGCCAGGTGCTTGCGCGCGGCCTTGATCACCGGCTGCGGCACGCCTGCCAGCTGGGCCACCTGCAAGCCGTAGCTTTGCGAGGCCGGGCCGTTCTGCACCGCGTGCAGGAACACGATGGAATCCTTGTGCTCCACCGCCGACAGGTGCACGTTGGCGGCGGTCGGATGCGCTTCCGGCAACTGGGTCAGTTCGAAGTAGTGGGTGGCGAACAGGGTGAAGCTGCGACTGGTTTCGATCAGGTGGCGTGCAATGGCCCATGCCAGCGCCAGGCCGTCGAAGGTCGAGGTGCCGCGGCCGATTTCGTCCATCAGCACCAGCGAATGCTCGGTGGCGCCGTTCAGGATGGTGGCTGCTTCCGTCATTTCCACCATGAAGGTGGAACGGCCGCCGGCCAGGTCGTCGGTGGCGCCGATACGGGTGAACACGCGGTCGATCGGACCGATGGTGGCGCTGGCGGCCGGTACATAGCTGCCCACGTAGGCCAGCAGGGTAATCAGGGCGACCTGGCGCATGAAGGTCGACTTACCGCCCATGTTCGGGCCGGTGATCAGCAGCAGGCGGCGGTCGGCCATGAACTTGCAGTCATTGGCGATGAAGCGCTCGATCTGGTTTTCCACCACCGGGTGGCGGCCTTCCACGATATTGATGCATGGTTCGGGCACCAGGTTCGGCGCGCACCAGTTGTTGCGCAGCGCGTGTTCGGCCAGCGCGCACAGGGTGTCGACCTGGGCCAGGGCCTGGGCGATGGACTGCAACGGGCCGATGAAGGGCGCCAGCGCGCCGAGCAGCTCGTCGTACAGCATTTTCTCGCGCGCCAGGGCGCGGTCCTGCGCCGACAAGGCCTTGTCTTCGAAGGCTTTCAGTTCCGGCGTGATGTAGCGTTCGCAGTTCTTCAGGGTCTGGCGGCGGCGGTAGTCTTCCGGCACCTTGTCGGCCTGGCCGTTGGTGACTTCGATGTAGAAGCCGTGCACGCGGTTGTATTCCACGCGCAGGTTGGCGATGCCGGTGCGTTCGCGCTCGCGGGTTTCCAGGTCGACCAGGAACTGGCCGGCGTTTTCGGACAGGCCGCGCAGTTCATCGAGCTCCGCATCGTAGCCGCGGGCTATTACGCCGCCGTCGCGCACCATGGTGGCCGGCTCCGGCATGATGGCGCGCACCAGCAGGTCCACGCATTCCTTCGGTTCGTTCAGGCCGAAGTGCAGTTTGGCCAGCAGGCCTTCGGCATTATCGTGGCCAAGGGCGCGCAGCATGGCGTGCTGCAGCTTCGGCAGTTGCTGCAAGCCGTCGCGCAGGGCCGACAGGTCGCGCGGGCGGGCCGACAGCAGGGCCACGCGAGTGGTGATGCGTTCGATATCCGGCACCTGCGCCAGGTGGTAGGCCAGCGAGCCGGTGGTGTCGTGCTGCATCAGGGCGGCGATGGCGTCGTGGCGGGCGCGGGCCACCGACTGGTCGCGCTTCGCATGGTGCAGCCAGTGGCGCAGCAGGCGCGAGCCCATGGCGGTGCGGCAGTGGTCCAGCAGCGAGAACAGGGTAGGGGACTCCTGGCCGCGGATGGTTTCCGTCAGCTCCAGGTTGCGGCGCGTTGCCGCGTCCAGGCCGATGTATTCGTTTTCCGTTTCGCAGGACAGGCTCTTGACGTGCTGCAGGCCGCGGCCCTGGGTCGATTGCGCATAGCGCAGCAGGGCGCCGGCCGCGCCGAACGCCGCGCCCAGGCCTTCCGCGCCGAAGCCGGTCAGGGTGGCCACAGCCAGCTGGTCGAGCAGGGCCTTGTGGCCGTGCACCACGTCGAAGTGCCAGGCCGGCACGTTGTTGACGTGGCAGATCGAGATGTCGTCGAACATGTCGGCATCGTCGCCGCGCAGGATTTCGGCCGGCGCAATGCGCTCCAGCTCCTGTCCCAGGCGCGTGTTCACGCTGCGCTGGTCACCCGAAAATTCCATCAGGCGCAGCGCGCCGGAGGCTAGCGACAGCCAGGCCAAGCCGCAGGTGACCACCTTGCGGTTGCTGATCATGGTCATGGCCAGCAGCGGGCGCTCCGATTTTTCCGGCAGCAGGTCCGAATCGGTCAGGGTGCCCGGCGTGACCACGCGCACCACCTTGCGTTCGACCGGCCCCTTGGCCAGGGCCGGATCGCCGATCTGCTCGGCAATCGCGCAAGACTCGCCCACCTTGACCAGCTTGGCCAGGTAGCCATCGAGCGAGTGGAAGGGTACGCCTGCCATCTTGATCGGCACGCCGTTCTGGGTGCCGCGCGCCGTCAGCGTGATGCCCAGCACGCGCGAAGCCTTTTCGGCATCGTCGAAGAACAGCTCGTAAAAGTCGCCCATGCGGTAGAACACCAGCATGTTCGGGTAATCGGCCTTGATGCGCAGGTACTGCTGCATCAT
>CAMLSG010000259.1 GCA_946482635.1 uncultured Duganella sp. | reverse complement strand
GACAGCGCCGATGTCCAAACCGGGTCACTGTCCGATCAGATCGCGACCACTACAATTTATGATATCGCGGCACAACCACTCAACTTTAAGCAATCATGAAACGACTTCTGTTTGCATTCCCACTCGCCTTGACGTGCTTGTTGGCCTCGGCAGCACCAATAGATGAAGCGCGCTCGCTATTCCAGCGATATTCGTCGCTCGAAGCCGACTTCAATCCCGCTGTCGCTGACCTCTACGCCGACGACGCTTTGATCAAGAACAAGCGCATCTATCCCACTGGGCAAGTGCGAGAGCTCACAATCCCTGCCGTGCAGTACAAGGCGTTGGTGCGCAACTCAATGCCGCTGGCTAAGTCGAGAGGTGACTTCAGCACCTACTCGCAAGTGAGTTACTCCGATGAGCGGGACGGCATCCGTGTCAAGGCAGTTCGTTACTCTGTACTCAAGAAGTACGAGAGTCCGTTGGCCTTACTAGTCGCGCCGGATGCACACGGCAAATGGCTGATCCGCGAAGAGATCTCCGAATCGCAGCCATGATGAGTGCTCCCCTCTTGATCAAGAAAAATTCGTTGGCCGACATTCTCGGCGGTCTCACACACCTGCCGAACCGGACGCCAGAGATGGCATTTGACGGCGTTGCCGACCAGGCTTTCGCAGAAGTTTCTGCTTACCGCGAAGGCGGCATCTCTGTTGGCTACTACTCCGGCAGCAGCGAGTGGGAGCGCCATCCGGTGGGTGACGAGATCGTGATGGCGCTTGAAGGCAGCACCACCGTGATCGTCCTGGTCGACGGCGAACAACAACGCATCCAATTGAATGCCGGCGAATTGCTGGTGGTGCCGCAGAACCATTGGCACCGCTTCGAAAACTCTGACCACCTGAAGATCCTCGGCGTCACGCCGCAGCCCTCCGACCACAGCCTCACCATTCCAGCGCCATGACAGCGTGCTAGAATTTTTCGCGCAACGGATGGTCTTTATTTCGGGAGTGTGATTGTGCTGTTGGAAATTGCCATTGGTGACGCTTATGGCGCGGGTTTCGAATTCTGTGGCCGCGAGAAGATTGAACGCCACAACAACCTGGCCTCGTATGTCCCGCATGAATGCGGGATGGAAGCCGGACTTTATACCGACGATACGCAAATGAGCGTAGCGGTCGCGGAAGTCCTGCTGGACTCCACTGACTGGACCAGCGATGCTTTCGCCGACGCGTTTGTTCGCTGTTATAAGCGCAATCCGAGAAAGGGCTACGCCAAGGGCTTGCAAGGCTTGCTGGACAACTGTGCCAGCGGCGGCGAGTTGCGGGCAAAAATCCATCCGGCCAGCCTGCGCAATGGCGCCGCTATGCGCTCAGTCCCATTGGGGCTGATTCCTGACGAACGCCGTCTATTGGAGACAGCACGCGCGCAAGCTATGGTCACGCACGATACTCCAGCAGGCATTCTCTCTTCGCAGGTGATCGCATTGATGGCGCACCAGCTTGTGCATAAAAAAGCCGCCATCGCGGACCTGCCGCGCGTGGTCCAACGCGAGACAAGCTTCGAGATGAGGGCAGATTGGACAAGCAATGTCGAATGCGACGCCATCCAGACAGTGCATGCAGTGAGTACCGCATTGCTCAGGAACCGGCGCATGTCCGACCTGCTGCGCGACTGCGTGAATTTTGGCGGCGACGTTGATAGCGTCGCGGCTATTGCCATGGGCCTGGCTTCGCTGACTGGGGAATATACGCATGATATTCCGCCGCAGTTGCAGCTTGGCCTGGAGTCCGGCAAGTATGGTTCAGGCTTCCTGGCGCAGCTGGATACGACCTTGGCCGCACATTTCCTGCAGTGAGCCATTCCCCACAGGTCCAGCCCATGGCGCGGCAAAGCGCTTGGCCATCATAGCGTTTACACTATCGATTTCATGTAAACAATCAATTAGATCAATTACAACCCTTGCTTTAGCCTAAGGTTTCCCCGACAACAATGACAAGGAGAAACCGTGATGAGCAATCGCAAATTGGCCCTGCTGGCAATGCTGGCAGGCCTGCTTCCACTGTTCGAGCCGCAGCTCGCCTACGCTGCAGACAAGGTAGCCGGAGGGCAGAACTGGTGGCCCGAAAAACTGGACCTGCAAGCGCTACGCCAGCACTCCCCCGAATCCAATCCCTACGGCGCCAACTTCAACTACGCCAAAGAATTCCAGAGCCTCGACCTGAAGGCAGTCAAGAAAGACATCAACGCCATCCTCACCAGTTCCCAGCCGTGGTGGCCGGCAGACTACGGCAACTATGGTCCCTTCTTCATCCGCATGGCCTGGCACAGTGCCGGTACTTATCGCGTGGGCGATGGCCGCGGTGGTGCGGCCAGCGGCCAGCAGCGCTTTGAACCGCTGAACAGCTGGCCCGATAACGTCAGCCTCGACAAGGCCCGGCGCTTGCTGTGGCCCGTCAAGCAGAAGTACGGCCGCAAGATTTCCTGGGCCGACCTGATGGTCCTGGCTGGCAACGTGGCAATGGAAAACATGGGCTTCAAGACCATCGGCTTTGCCGGCGGTCGTACCGATGCATGGGAGGCCGACAAAGTGTTCTGGGGCGCCGAAAACAAGTGGCTGGGTGCTGATCGCTTCTCCGGCAAGCGTGAACTGAAAGGCGCGCTGGCCGCTACGCAGATGGGCTTGATCTATGTGAATCCAGAAGGCCCTGAAGGCAAGCCTGATCCGATCGCTGCCGCGGCCGACATCCGCCAGGCCTTCGGCCGCATGGCCATGGACGATGAGGAGATCGTTGCCCTGATCGCCGGCGGCCATACCTTCGGCAAAGCGCACGGCGCGCACAAGCCAGAAGAATGCGTGGGTTCTGATCCCGCCGGTTCGGCGCTTGAGCAGCAAGGCCTGGGCTGGCAGAACAAATGCGGCAAGGGCAACGCCGAAGACTCGGTGACCAGCGGCCTGGAAGGCTCCTGGACTTCGAACCCGATCGCCTTTACCACGCAGTACCTGGACAACCTGTTCGCCTTCGACTGGGTGCAAAGCAAGAGCCCAGCCGGCGCAACGCAATGGGTGCCAAGCACGCCTGACGCGGCGAACCTGGTGCCGGACGCGCACATCGCCGGCAAGCGCCACGCGCCGATCATGTTCACCACCGACCTGTCGTTGAAGGAAGACCCTGAGTTCAACAAGATCGCCAGGCGCTTCCAGCAAGATCCGAAGCTGTTTGCCGATGCTTTCGCCCGCGCGTGGTTCAAGCTGACCCATCGCGACATGGGACCAAGCGCCCGTTACATCGGCACTGACGTGCCGAAGCAGTCCTTCCTATGGCAAGACCCGATCCCCGCGCCGAACTATGCCGCCATCAGCAGCCAGGATGCGGCGCAGTTGAAGGAAAAAATCCTGGCGTCGGGCCTCAGCACGCAGGAACTGGTCAAGACGGCGTGGGCTGCGGCAGCGAGCTACCGCGGAAGCGACAAGCGCGGCGGCATCAACGGCGCCCGCATCCGCCTCGCTCCGCAAAAAGACTGGGCGGTGAACGAGCCCGAGCAACTGGGCAAGACGCTCGCGAAACTTGAAGCGATCCAGGCCGATTTCAACCGAAGCCAGAAAGGCGGCAAGAAGGTCTCGCTGGCCGACCTGATCGTCCTGGGCGGCAATGCGGCGATCGAGAAGGCTGCCAAGGCAGGCGGACATGCCGTGCAAGTTCCCTTCAAGCCGGGCCGCGCCGATGTAACGCAGGCACAGACCGACGTGAAGTCCTTCGCAGTGCTGGAATCGAAAGCCGATGGCTTCCGCAATTACTACGACAGCGACAGCAAGCTCTCGCCTGCTGACGCCCTGGTCGAAAAAGCCAGCCTGCTCAACCTCACCGTGCCGGAAATGACTGTACTCGTTGGCGGCCTGCGCGCCCTGGATGCCAATCATGGCCACTCGGCCAATGGCGTGTTCACAAGCCGGCCAGGCACCCTGAGCAACGACTTCTTCGTCAACCTGCTGACCATGGATACCAAGTGGAACAAGGCGCCAGGCGCGGAGGGGTTGTACGAAGGACGCGACCGCACTAGCGGAGAGCGGAAGTGGAAGGCAACGCCGGTGGACCTGGTGTTCGGTTCAAACTCCGAACTGCGTGCGGTGGCAGAAGTCTATGCCGCCAACGATAGCCGCGACAAATTCGTCAAGGACTTCGTCGCAGCCTGGAACAAGGTCATGAACCTGGACCGCTTCAACTAGCTATGGGGAGGCCCTGCGGGGCCTCTTCAGCTTCGCCGTTGGTACATGACGTCCGACCGCAGGACGTATTTGGTTCCCGCGCTGATTTCGGCCCCCTGGTGCGATTGCTTGTGAGGGAAGACAAGCAGCATTCCCTCCTGCGGACGCACGGTCTCCCACCTGAACTGGGTATCCCCTCCCTCGAAGTCGGCATTCAGGTAGATCAGGAAGGTGAGCAAACTTACTTCGTCCGGTGACTTCTCGAAATAGCCGTCCTTGTGCCATTTGAAGTATTCGCCCGGACCGTAACGGTAAAAACGAAAACGCTCATTCAGGCCATGCAGGCGCCAATCGTCGATCGCTGCCGGCAGCAAGGGCGCCGCGCGCGTGAACAGCAATTCGGCAAGGCACGGATCGTCGAAGATAACGCGGTCGTTATTTCGAATGTCCGTGCGCCGTACCGACCCGGAAGCAAGGTTGACTTCAGAGGGCTGGTAGCCCATCGCCTCGCCCATTTCGATGTAATGCCGGCATTCGGCCCTGTTGAGGAACTGGTTCACCGTAAAGACGCCAAGTCCCAATTGTTCTGATTTCATGATGTCGCCTGTATTCTTGTTAGTGGAAATATTACACTAACTTAGTTTAAAATGTCACTAAGTTAAAATGACCGCCTACAAGTGAGGACATCAATGAGCAGGGACGAGACCGAGCAGGAATTCCTGCGGAAATACAATATTCACGATTTCGATGTGCCGCTGACCAGCGTCGACCTCGTCATTTTTACGATCCGCGAAGATGCACTGCATGTCTTGCTGGTGCATCGTGGCGAGCACCCACACAAGGGCCGCTGGGCCCTGCCGGGCGGCTTCATCGACATCCATCGCGACGCCGACCTCGATGCGACGGCGCTGCGCAAGCTGCGCGAAAAAACCGGCGTCGAGGCGCCCTACCTGGAGCAACTGCAAGGCTTCGGCAGCGCCACGCGCGACCCGCGCGGATGGTCTGCCACCTTTGCCTACTTTGCCTTGATCGGTTCGGACGGCGTGGAGCTGCGCCATGGTTCCGGCAGCGATGCGGCCAGCTGGCATCCGGTGGAAGGCCTGACGGCGAAAGATGCACTGGCTTTCGACCACTCGGCCATCCTCGACGTGGCCCTGCAGCGCTTGCGCAACAAGGTCGAGTACACGTCGATTCCCGTGCATCTGCTGCCAGCCGAATTCACCTTGTCGGACCTGCAGCGCGTATATGAAACCATCCTGGGACGCGCAGTGGAAAAGAGCGCATTCCGCAAGCGGATCAAGGAAGGCGACTTCCTCGAGGAGATTCCGGGCAAGCAGCGCCACGGCAGCAACCGGCCGGCCCAGTTGTACCGCCTGCGCGCCGGCCATCCAACGGTCTACTTCAACCGGGTGATGAGCGCCGGCCAATGAACCCTATTCATTGGTGCGGCGGAGGCGTGTTACCATTTGCCAAATCGCTAACTTAAAGCCTGGATAGATCCGGGCGCAATGCCCATGAAAAGTTTGAACGATGGGCGCCGGAGATGAAGCCTGTGTTGAAGCCCCGTGTACGCTTTCTGCGCCCACTCTCGTACGTCCCAATCCTCCTTGTAATCGCCGCGCTTGCCTGGGACAATTTTCGCCCCAGGGGACAAGCATGTCCAAGCATGTCATGCGTCGGGCAAGGCCTTGGCGAAGCGATGGCGTTGATGTGCGCACTTGTCGTGGCAATTATCCTCGGCGCGGCACTCAATATCGCGTCGTTCCGGCAACAGGAATCACCCAGGTCGACGCTGCGCAAGGTTGAACTCTGGCTGTTCGTGTCGCCGTTCATTTTGACGTTGGGACTCGTCATCATGTTCATCCTTCGATAGCAGGAGGAATCGCAATGTCTACTCTTGAGCGAGCCATCGAAATTGCCGCTGCAGCCCATGCCGGTCAAGTTGACAAGGCGGGGCAGCCCTACATCCTGCATCCACTGCGGGTGATGCTTCGCGTCGCGTCCGATTACGAGCGCATGGCAGCAGTGCTGCATGACGTGGTGGAAGACACGCCGGTTACATTGGCGCAGTTGACGGAAGCCGGCTTTCCAGCGGAAGTCGTCGACGCCATTAAGGCCCTCACCAAGCTCCCCGGCGAAACCAGGATGCAGGCCGCGGCACGCGCGGCATCGAATCCAATTGCGCGCGTCGTCAAGCTCGCTGACAATGCGGAAAATATGGACCTGAGCCGCATCGCCAACCCGACCGAGAAGGACTTTGCGCGGGTCGAGGAATACAAACAGGTTCGCGCCCTCTTACT
>CAMLSG010000258.1 GCA_946482635.1 uncultured Duganella sp. | reverse complement strand
GGAACCCGGCCGCGTTCGCCGCCGCAACACACCTGCTCGCCCTGCAGACCAGGAACTCCAGCGAACGGCGACATGCCGCCAAATTGCGCATGCTACGCCAGCTATTCGCGGGAAACAGGAATGTGCAGGAACTTTCGGACTTGGGTCAGATCCTAGACCTGATGATGCCAACGCCGTGGAAATGGCAAAAGGAGGCAAGCATGGACATTTATGAGCTATACGACGCAAATAAGCATGCGGACAAGAACAGTTTCGCTTACGCATTTTGGGAATTGACGGACAAGCGCGGGCGCATGAAGGGACGGACGGAAGCGTTCTGCGAGGCCCGCAACAGCCTCGCTGCACTGGTCGAGCAACAACTCGCCACCCGATTTGGTAGCCTCCCTGCCTCGGCTATAAACGCGCTCGGGGAAGCAACTGAGGAGCAGCTTGAACAACTGGCCCTTGCACTACTCCGGGTAAGAACGCTGGATGACGCGCTGGTTGTCTCCGGCTTAATCGCCTGAGGCCTCACCCTTCGCCACCAAGGCAGGCTGCGTGGCCTTAGGCGATTGCAAAATCCCGGCGAGGAACCCGAGCCCGGCCGCCAGCCAGACCAGGGAGGCGACCACATCAAACGTCCACACACGATCAGGGAACTTGTACAGGTAAGGCACCACCAGCAGCCCACGCAGCAGGCAGATCGCTGCAATCGTGCCCTGCGCCATTTGTGCGAATGGCAGCCAGCGCAAGCGCCCGGCGCCGGCCAGTGCATACAGACAGCAGATAAACATCAAGGCCCCAATGACTACCGCACCAGCCGGCGCGAACCACGTCCCGGCCCGGGCAGAGGCAAGCACTTTCGGCGGCGCCTGCAGGAAGGCATACCACTCCGGCCCCAGCCAAGGCGCCGCGAAATGGATCACGGCACCAAACAAGGAAATCCCCGCCGCCAGCAAGAAAGCAAACCGTCCCATCCTGCCCTCCAATGGTTGTCGAAACATTATTAAGCCGAATATTTTCTGTCATTGCAACAAATTTGCTTGCAATTCCTTTCATACTGTACAAAAATACAGACTGTCTATATCCACAGTTCACCATAGCGCCATGATCAAGCTCACAGCACGACAAGAACAGATCCTCAACCTGATCAAGGATGCGATCGACAGCACCGGCTTCCCGCCTACCCGCGCAGAAATCGCGGCGGAACTGGGCTTCAAATCCGCCAACGCTGCAGAAGAACACCTGAAAGCCCTGCAGCGCAAGGGCGCCATCGAAATTACCGCCGGCACCTCGCGCGGCATTCGCCTGACCGGCAACTTCGGCGGCCCGGCAACTGGCGCCGCGGCGCCGCGTCCGGCTGCGCGCGCCAATGTCGAATTCGACGACATGCCAGCCGTCCCTGCCGGCATGCTGGTTTCGCTGCCGCTGATCGGCCGCGTTGCCGCCGGCTCGCCCATCCTGGCGCAGGAAAACCTGGAGACCACGTACAGCGTGGACCCCAACCTGTTCTCGGCCAAGCCGGACTTCCTGCTGAAAGTGCGCGGCGAATCGATGCGCGACATCGGCATCATGGACGGCGACCTGCTGGCCGTGAAAAAGACCGACAGCGCCCGCAACGGCCAGGTCGTGGTAGCCCGCATCGGCAACGATGTCACGGTCAAGACTTACCGCAAGACCGGCAGCAAGATCGAGCTGCTTCCGGAAAACCCGGACTTCAAGGTCATCACCGTGACCGAGGAAGACGACTTCGCGCTGGAAGGCCTGGCCGTTGGCCTGATGCGGACCTGGCACTGATGTCCAGGCAGTGCAGGCCGCATCCGCGTCCTGCACTGCTGCCCGCCCCCTGCAGCGTGCCCGGCATTGCGCCGTTTTAAGTCCGCCTGCTCCCCGATTCCTGCATCCTGTCGCACCCGGATGCCACGACGCCCCCGCTCGAGTTATCCTTCTTGCATCGAAAACAAGAGGAGATCACATGCACGTCCGCCGTATCAGCTCGATCCTGTGCGCCTTGGCACTGTCCATTTCGACCGCATATGCAGCCGCCCCGCAGCAGCAGTTCGCGAATATGGGCGACCTGCAGCTTGAAAACAAAGCCACCATCAGCGACTGTTCGATCGGTTACCGCACATTCGGCACCCTGAATGCCGACAAATCCAACGTTATCCTGTTTACGACCTGGCATACCGGCACCAGCCGCGATGCGGCCGGTATGCTGCAAAGCGGCGCCCTGTTTGATCCCGCGCCATGGTACGTGGTTGTGGTCGACGCGCTGGGTAATGGCGTATCCTGCTCCCCTTCCAACAGCAAGACCCAGCCCGGCCCGTCCTTTCCGCAATTCTCGGTACGCGACATGGTCGCCAGCCAATACAAGCTGCTGACTGAAAAGCTGGGCATCAAGCATGTGCATGCCGTAATGGGCTATTCAATGGGCGGCATGCAGGCTTTCCAATGGGCCGCCAGCTACCCGGGCTTCATGGACGTTGCCATCCCCATCGCAGGCACGCCGCGACTGACTTCGTCCGACATGCTGTTCCTGCGCATCGTGGAAAAGTCGGTGCTCGACGAACCGGCATATGCGGGTGGCCGTTATGCAAAGAACCCACCTCTGCCAATGTATAACCTGCTGTTCGCCATGAACTTCGACAGCCCGGCTCACCGCAGCGCGCGCACCGCGCCGAAGGACTTCGAAAAATTCTTCCGCGAGAGCCAGGCCTCCGATCCTGACGGTACGGACGCCAACAACTCCCTGTGGCAGATCCGCGCCGTGCTCGGCCACGATATTGCCCGAGGCGGCAAGCTGGAAGACGAGGCTCCTCGCATCAAAGCGCGCCTGGTCCCGATCAACGCCGCGCAAGACCACCTGGTGAATCCCGGCCCGGCAATCGCCTTCGCCAAGCTGCGCAAGGAAGAAGCCACCGTGCTCGATACCGACTGCGGCCACGCGGCGCTGCGCTGCGCCATGCCGGCCATGAAAGCGGTTGTGGAAAAAGCGCTACGCTAGGCCTGCAGCCTGTCCCGCCGATCCTGCAGTTCGTCGCAGCCACGCTCCCCGGGTGGCTGCGCTAACTTACAGTCACAAAAAACACACCACAACCGGGGAGATTCGATGTTCAAGCCTTTCTGCATCGCAGGCGCGATGCTGGCAGCGCAATCCGCGTTCGCCTTCGATAACCAGTCCAACCACTACCGCCTCAGCATCGACAAGGATGCCAGGCGCGCCCACGTCGAAGCCGAGGTCTGGGTCGAAGGCCGCGAACTGGCGCTGTTCAATTGCATGCCGATCCCGCAGCTCAAGAACGGCCAGGCCGACCTGATCGAGAAACTGCAGGTACACGATATGGCCGGCAATGCCGTCGCACTGGCCGACAAGGGCGAAGGCGAATACGAGGTGGCCGGCGACCGGCGCCTGCGCCTGTCCTACGACATCCGCCTGGAACACGACAAATACCAATGGCCAGGCGGGAATGAGGAGGTGTCTTACCACACGGATGAAGGCCTGATGTCGGTCGGCTATCCCCTGTTCATCGTCCCCGGCGAGAAAATGCTCGGGCAAACCGAAGTCACCTTCGACCTGCCGATTGGATGGAAAGCGAACACCCCCTGGCGCAGCGCCGGAAAGCCCGGCGTCTTCCTGGTCGAAACGCGGCGCGAACTGGTGAACAACGCATTCTTCTTCGGCACGGCGCACGCGGAAACTTTCAAGGCCGGCGGCGTGGAAATGACGCTGGTGATGGGCAAGCAATACTGGAAGCGCCGCGACGCCTTCATCTCCATGATCGACAAGCAGATGAACAGCTACCAGAAGCTGTATGGCCGTGGCCCCGTCGCCGACCGCTTCCTGATCGTCATCAACCAGGGCGACACCGGCGACGGCGGCGCATTTGCGGGCTCTTTCAGCCAATACCTGAAAGACGATGGCAGCGAAGTCGCACGCCCGATCTGGGGCAAGGTGATGGCGCACGAACTGGCCCACTTCTGGGACGGACACTCCCTGGTGCCGAAGAACGAAAGCGAAGAATGGTTCAAGGAAGGCGTGAACGATTATGTGACCGTGATCACCATGGCGCGCAACAAACTGATGGACCGCGGGATGCTGATCCAGCAGTTGGAGAATCTCGCACGCGGCCAGAACGTCGCGCGCAATGTGCAAGGCCTGACCGTGACCGTGCGCGAAGCCGTAAAGGACAAGCACCGCAACTGGCTGCTGGTCTACGGCGGCGGCACGATAGCCGGACTGGCGATGGACGTCGAACTGCGCAAGGCCACGAAAGGCAAGGTCAGTCTCGACACGCTGCTCCACGAGATGTACAGGGAATTCGGGCACAAAGGCAAGAGGTACGACCAGGCCGACATCGTCCGCATCGGCAAGGCGATCAGCGGCGTCGACCTCGACCCGCTGCTGAACAACATCGTGGCCACCAGCAAGGCGCCCGACCTTGGCCCGCTGTTCAGGGACATCGGCCTGCGCCTCGAGCAGTTCGGCATGCTGGAAACCTACCTGCTGCGCGATCCCGCCGCGACAACCGAACAGAAGGCCCGCTTCAGCGCCATCTTCGGCATCCCTTACTAAAACGGCAGAGCCCGTGTCAACCTTGGGGGCAGGCTCCCAAGTTGACACGGGCTCTACCGTGGCATAGCTGTGCTCGTGTCAACCAAAGAGCCTGACCCCAAGGTTGACACGGGCTGAACTATATCAATCCAATGCGTTCTTGAAGTCGGCGATCAGGTCGGCGGTGTCTTCGATGCCGACGGAGACGCGGATCAGGCTGTCGGCAATGCCCATCGAAGCGCGGCGCTCGGGACCCATCTCGTAGAAGATGGTGTGCGAGACGGGAATCACCAGGGTGCGCGTATCGCCCAGGTTGGAAGTCGGGATCGCGAGCTTCAGCTTGTTCAGGTAATCGAAGCAGTCAATCCCATCCTTCAGCTCAAAGCTCAGCAGGGAGCCGAAATCCTTGAACAGCTCCGCTGCAATGCCATGCTGCGGGTGCGACTTCAGGCCTGGGTAGTACACGGCTGCCACGCGCTCGTCGGCTTCCAGCATCTCGGCCAGGGCGCGCGCATTGGCAGAGGTGCGGTCCATGCGCAGCGCCAGCGTTTCGGCGCCGACGGCGATGTGGTGCGCAGCTTCCGGCGCCAGCGAGGCGCCGAAATCGCGCAGCGCCTTGGCGCGGATTTGCACCAGGCCCCATTGCACCGCTGGATTCTTCTTGTAGTTCTCGAAGATGTTCGGGAACTTCGTCCAATCGTAAGCGCCAGTGTCGGTCAGCGCGCCGCCCAGGGCATTGCCATGGCCGCCGATCGACTTGGTCAGCGCATTCACCACCAGCCCCGCACCCACATCTTTTGGGCGGAACAGGTACGGCGACGTCATCGTGTTATCGACGATATACAGGATGCCACGTTCCGCACACAGTTCGCCGATGCGCTTCAGGTCGGCGATCTGGGTGCGCGGGTTGGCGATGGTCTCCACGAACACCATGCGCGTTTCGGGCTTCAGCGCCGCGGCCACATTGGCCACGTCGGTGGCGTCGACAAAGTCCACGCCTACGCCCTGCCCTGCCACCGTCTGCCACAGCGAATTGGTATTCCCGAACAGGAACGACGACGACACGACATGGTCGCCGGCACGCAGCAGCGCCTGGAACACGGCGCCGATGGCGCCCATCCCGGTGGCGAAGCAGATCGTGCCCACGCCCTGCTCCATCTTGCTGACCTTGTCCTCCAGCGCGGCAACCGTCGGGTTGCCCTGGCGGCCGTAGCGGAAGCCCGGCTCCTTGCCCTGGAACACCGACGCCAGCTGGCGCGCGTCGGCATAGCCGAAAGTCACCGAAGTATGGATCGGCTTGTGCAGCGAGCCGTGTTCGATGCCTTTCTGGCGGTCGTTGTGCAGGATGGTGGTCGTGAAGCCGTAGTTCTTCATCAGGATTCCGTCGTAGCAGTGTTCAGGTTCAGTTGGGTGCGCGCCGCGTCTTCCGCGACCTTGGCCTTCTTCGGGTTCACGCGCGCCTGTTCGATGCGGTCCAGGTATTCGGCCGACACGTCGCCGGTGATGTACTTGCCGTCGAAGCAGGAAGCTTCGAATTCGGTCAGCGCAGGATTCACGTCGGCGATGGACTTCTTCAAGTCTTCCAGGTCCTGGTAAACCAGCGCGTCGGCGGTGATTTCCTTGCAGATCTCGTCCAGCGTGCGGCCGTGGGCGATCAGCTCGTCGCGCGTCGGCATGTCGATGCCGTACACGTTCGGGTACAGCACTGGCGGCGCGGCGGAGGCGAAGATCACTTTCTTGGCGCCGGCTTCGCGCGCCATTTGCACGATCTCGCGCGAGGTGGTGCCGCGCACGATGGAGTCGTCCACCAGCAGCACGACCTTGTCCTTGAATTCGTCGCCGATGGCGTTCAGCTTCTGGCGCACGGATTTCTTGCGCATCGCCTGGCCCGGCATGATGAAGGTGCGGCCGATGTAGCGGTTCTTGATGAAGCCTTCGCGGTAGTCCACGCCCAGGCGCA
>CAMLSG010000257.1 GCA_946482635.1 uncultured Duganella sp. | reverse complement strand
CCTGACGCGCGCCCGTTTCTGCGCCGGCGATGCCGCCATCGGCCAGCGCTTCGAACAGATCCGCTGCCAGGTGCTGCGCCAGGAACGCCCCGATGCGGCCGCGCTGAAACAGGAGGTGCTGGCCATGCGCCAGAGGATGCGCGACGCCCGCCCCAACCGCAGCGAACTGTTCGACCTCAAGCAGGACGCGGGCGGCATGATCGATATCGAATTCATCGTGCAATACCTGGTCTTGCAGCATGCTGCACGTTACCCGGAATTAACGGGAAATATAGGCAATATCGCGCTACTTAAATTGGCAGGACAGCTTGGCCTGATCGAGCCCGGCTTGGCCGCAAACGTGGCCGACGCCTACCGCGACATGCGGAAATGGCAACACCAGCTGCGCTTGCAGGGGCAGGAACAGTCCCGCATCGATCCGCTGCGGGTCAGTGCCCATGCGGCGCACGTCACGCAGTTATGGCGGCAAATCTTCGAAAGCTGCTAATTTCGTCTTTCTTGCTGCGATCCCGGCCAAACATTGCCCTGCGAAACTGAAATGTTGCGAAATAACTACATGTATCAGGCTCGAAACAATGCAATGTTGGCCATAGTCCCCACCCTTTTACTAAAGTGTCATCAATGGCTCCCGTGAAGCCGTTGCATTGAGGTAACTATAACAAGGAGTAGGGAATGATCAAAGAAACTGTCATCTCGCGTTCGATTCGCCTGTTGTGCCTGGGAAGTCTCGCCGCCGCAAGTCTTCCTGCGTTTTCTCAAACCACCGAAGCCCCGATCCAGCAAGTGATGGTGACCGGTTCGCGCATTGCATCGCCCAATGCGGAATCGCCATCGCCACTGCAGGTGCTGTCGGCTGCCGACATTGCGGCCTCCGGCGCCGCCAACCTGCAAGATCTGCTGCTGAAAAACCCGACCATGGGCACGCCTTCGGTCAGCCGTACCAATTCGAACTTTTCGACTTCCAGCGCCGGCGTTGCGACTGTCGACCTGCGCAACCTGGGCACCTCGCGCACCCTGGTGCTGGTCAATGGCCGCCGCTATGTGTCCGGCATCCCGGGCGAAGCCGCAGTCGACCTGAATACCATCCCTACCGACTTCATTGAGCGCGTGGAACTGCTGACCGGCGGCGCCTCCGCAACCTACGGTTCGGACGCCGTGGCCGGCGTGGTCAACATCATCCTGAAGAAAAACTTCAACGGCTTCCTGATCGATGCCCAGGGCGGCGAAAGCTCCAAGGGCGACGACAAGAAGCGCAAGCTGTCCCTGACCTTCGGCACCTCGAGCGCCGACGGCAACAGCAATATCATGGGCCACTTCGGCTATTCCAAGCAGGGCGCCGTGATGTCGAAAGACCGCGACATGTCGGCCGTCGACCAGCTGAGCAACTTCTCGGCGGACGATCCATGGGCGTACACCCGTCCGTTCTACTCGAGCTTCGCACCACAGGGCCGCTTCTTCCACGACACCGGCAGCTACACCTACGACCGCGCCGGCAATCCGATCCCATGGAACACCAACGGCACCGGCGGCGCAGCAGCGACCGGCTTCAACCGTTCCGAGTACCGTGCCATCGCCGTGCCGACCGACCGCTACCTGTTTGCCACCCACGGCAACCTGGCGCTGGGCGAAAACCATAGCGCCTTCTTCGAAGGCACTTACGCCGCCACCCGCGTCAAGACCAACATTGAGCCGTTCCCACTGGGCGCCGAGAATATTTACCCGGACACGGGTGGCCAGGTGCCGGCTGAGAATTACGTGCAGACCGCCCCAGGCGTGTTCAGCAAGCTGCGCAACCCGATCGTGCCGCAATACCTGTGGGACCGCATCAGCGACACCGATGGCGACGGCTTGCGCGACTACTACTTCAGCCGCCGCATGTCGGAAGTGGGCAACCGCACCAGCAAGGCCGACCGCGACACCTTCCGCCTGGCAACCGGCATCAAGGGCGCCCTGGCTGCCAACTGGAACTATGAAGCGTACGTAGCGTATGGCCAGACCAAGGAGTCCCAGACCTCCACCGGCCAGGTCAACACGCTGAACTTCCGCAACGCGCTGGAAGCGGTTCCCGACATCAATGACGTCAACGGCAATGGCTCGACCACCGATGCGATCTGCCGCGACGCCACCGCGCGCGCCCAGGGCTGCGTCCCGATCAATGTGTTCGGCTTCAATTCGATCTCCCCTGGCGCCCTGGCCTATGTCACCGCACCAGGCAGCCTGAACACCAAGATCACCCAGAAACTGGCGGGCGCTTCCGTCAGCGGCGAAGCCTGGCAGTTGCCAGCCGGCCCGCTGGCCATTGCGGCCGGCTTCGAATACCGCAAGGAAGAGTCGAGCGCCGAACCGGACGCCCTGACCCAGGCTGGCCTGAACGCCGGCAACGCCTTGCCGGCAACCTTCGGCGCCTTCAACGTGAAGGAACTGTTCATTGAAGCCCGCGTGCCGCTGCTGAAAGACAAGGCCTTCGCCAAAGACCTGAACTTCCTGGGCGCCTTCCGCCGCGGCGACTACTCCACCGTCGGCAAGACCTCCAGCTGGAATGCCGGCTTCGAGTGGGCACCGGTGTCGGACATCAAGTTCCGCGCCACCCGCGCCCTGTCGACCCGCGCGCCGAACATCAACGAGCTGTTCCAGGCGCCGCAGCAGACCTTCCCGGCCGATATCTCCGATCCGTGCGAAGGCGTGACCGCCACGTCCAGCGGCGCGCGCGACACCGCTTGCCGCGCAGCACCAGGCGTGATGGCCAACATCAATGCCAACGGCGGCGTGTTCACCCTGAACCAGGCCGACCTGCAAGGCATTTCCGGCTTCGACAAGGGCAACCCGAACCTGCACGAAGAAAAAGGCCGCTCGACCACCTTCGGCATCGTCTGGACCCCGCGTTCGATCGAGGCGCTGAACAAGTTCACCTTCACGGCGGACTACTTCGACATCAAGATCTCGGACGCAATCGTGCCGGTGCCGCGCCAGTTCGCGCTGGACAACTGCTACGGCGGCGACGGCACCTTCTGCAACACCATCACCCGCCGTGCCACGGCGATCGGCGCCAACAGCGCCGGCTCGCTGGAGTTCATCGATGCCATGGTCAACAACTCCGGCGGCCTGGCTACCGAAGGTATCGACTTCACCGCATCGTGGGCAGACAAGGTCGGTCCTGGCCGCCTGAGCGCACGCCTGTCCTGGACCTGGCTGCGTGACGGCTACAACGTGCCGCTGCCTGGCGCCGACAAGGACTACTTCGCAGGCGAACTGGGTGCGGCGAAAAACCGCGCCGTGCTGAACCTGGCGTACAAGATCGGCCAGTTCGGCATCAGCGGCGCCACCACCTACTACGGCAAATCGGCACTGGACGACCAGTTCCTGTCCGGCGAAGGCCTGTCGCGCAACTCGATCCGCGTCAAGTCGAAGGTGTACCAGGACCTGCAGTTCACCTACGCGCCATGGAAGAAGACTGAGTTCTACCTGGGTATCGACAACGCGTTCGACACCAAGGCACCGCTCATCCCGACCGGCCTGCCAGGCAACGTCACCGGCACCGAAACCGACGCCGGCACGTACGACCCGATCGGCCGCCGCTACTACCTGGGCGTGCGCGTCACCCTGTAATTGCTGGAAACTGGCCGCTTACGCGGCCAGGCCCCAGTCCACCTCGTCCGGCGCGAGGTGGCCGCGGAAGCGGCCGCTGCTGACCGCCGGACGCTGTGCTTCGATCGCATCGGCAAAAAACACGGCTGGATCGCCCTGCAGCTCTTTCGCATGGCCTTCCAGCCGTGGCCATTTTTCCAGCGACAAACCAGCATGCTGCTGGGCCCAGCGCAGCACCGCGGCCAGGCACGCATCCGCCACCGTGCGCTTGCTGCCATCCAGCCACTGCTGTCCAGCCAAGGCTTCGTCCAGCGCTGCGCACACCTGTTCCATGCGGGCCAGGTCGGCACTGAAACCCTCATGCAGGTAATCGAGCAGCGCATCGAGCTTGCGCGCCTCCGCCGTGCCGGCACGATAGCCCAGCAGGTAACGCTTCTGCCGGCCGATATGACGCAGGATGCTGCGGCAATCGCGCAGCAGCTCTCCGCCCGCCTGCAGCACCGGGACCGGCAAGCCCGGCAGGTCGACCCGCACCAGCCGGTACGGCCGGCACAGCCATTCAAGGGCGACGATCACGCCGAATGCACAGCCCTGCGGTGCGCCGTGGTACAGGATGGTTTCCATTGACTTGCCTCATTGTTCTTGTTGGGGGATGAGGCATTGTCTGACTAATATAGGACAATATCCGCCCTGATTTCGTGCAATGATTGCTGCATCATGTCGAAACCCGCGATCAAAGCCCTCTCCATCCTTGAACTGCTGCAGAGCCAGCGGCAGATTTCCGGCGCCGACATGTCCGAACGCCTCGGCATCGACCGCCGCACGCTGCGCCGCTACATCGCCATGCTGGAAGAACTGGGCATCCCGATTACGGCCGAGCGTGGCCGTTATGGCGGCTATATGCTGGTGCCGGGCTTCAAGCTGCCGCCGCTGATGTTCACCAACGACGAGGCTTCGGCCGTGGCGCTGGGCCTGATGGCGGTGCGCTCCTTGCGCCTGGCCGATACCGCGCCCTCGGTGGCGAGCGCGCAGGCCAAGCTGGAACGCGTGATGCCGCCCTCGCTGCAAGGCAGCGTCCAGGCCCTGCGCGAAACCGCGGTACTCGACACGCCCGAACAGCGCTGGACTTATTCCGGTGCAGCGCGCCCTGCCCTGACCGGCGAACTGACGGCCCTGGCGCTGGCCGCGCAGACCCAGCACAGGGTGCGCTTCCGCTACACGCCGCAAGACGGCGCAGCAATGCAGCGCGAGTTCGATCCGTACGGCCTGGTATTCAGCCACACGCGCTGGTATGTGGTGGGGATGTGCCGGCTGCGGCTGGCGATCCGTTCGTTCAGGCTGGACCGCATTGCGGAAGTGAGTGAGACCGGCGCCGTGTTCGACAAGCCCGACAGCTTCGACGCCGCTGCCCAGTTGCAGCACGCCATGGCGACCTTGCCGCGCCCCCTGTCGGTACAAGTGCTGCTGCACACCGACCTGGCCAGCGCCGCGCGCGAAGTGGGACGCTATATCGGACCGCTGGCTGAAGTGGAAGGCGGCGTGCGGCTGAAGACAACGACCACCAGCTACAGCTGGTTTGCGCGCATGCTGGCGTCGCTGAATTTCGATTTCACGATCGAGGGGCCGCCCGAATTAAGGGCGGCCGTGCGCGCCGAGGCGGAACGCCTGGCGCGGCTTGCCGGCTAAGCCCTACTGCCGGCGACGGCGTCGCATTGCCGCCAGCGCTGCCAGGCCGGCCAGCATCAGGCCATAACTGGCCGGCTCCGGCACGTCCGACGGCGCCGGTGCGGCGAATTCATAGCCCAGCGAGTCGGCGGCAGCCGAAAACATGCCAGCCTCGCCTTGCGCGCCGGCTTCAATCGTCAGGGCCAGCTTGCCGGAACTGTGGCCGTTCCTTTCGTATGAAGGTACCGATTGGAGGGCAAACCGTTGGCGATCCTCGGACAGGAAGGACAGCACCCCCCAGTTCCGCACGGCCACTTCCGGATCGGTCGAGCGCAAAGGCAGGACGCTCAACATTTCCCAGTCAAAACTGAACGTCACGCGGGAATTGGGCGTCAGGGTAAAATCCGCGAAAATGTCGTACCAGGAATGCCATTCCCCTTCCACCGGCGCTACTTCGGAACGGAACACGGATCCGTCGGCGCGCCCGCCGGCCATGCCTTCCCCAGTATTGACCGACACCGCTCCCGGTGCACTGCCCCAGTAAGACTTCAGGACGTGCGAAGAGCCATCCGTAGCGCGCGCAACTGCCGCGTAATGCCTGAACGGCTCAAAGCTGATCGCGGCATTGACGCCATCGTCCGGCGCGAGGTCCGTCACCGTCGCCTGCAGGTTGGAGAACTGGAAATAGCCCAGCGGACCGGCCACCGCCGATGTCGAGGTCAAGCCGGCAAAGCCCAGGCAAGCAAGTGAAAGAATACGGCGAATACCCATCAAAGAATTCCAGAGGTTGTCAAAAGTAGTTGATTATAAGTAAATCATTCTTTACAGGCAATAAATAAAAAGGGCGCCCGCAGGCGCCCTTATGCATCAAGCGGCAGCTTGATTACTTGGCGTTCATCAGCGCCACGGTGGTGTCCAGCATGCGGTTGCTGAAGCCCCACTCGTTGTCGTACCAGGACGATACCTTCACCAGCTTGCCCGACACCTTGGTCAGGGTGGCGTCGAAGTTCGACGAAGCCGGGTTGTGGTTGAAGTCGACGGAGACCAGAGGCTCGGTCTGGTAGGTCAGCACGCCTTTCAGTGCGCCTTCCGAAGCTTCCTTCATGATCTTGTTGATTTCTTCAACGGTGGTGTCGCGCTTGGCGATGAAGGACAGGTCGACGATCGACACGTTGATGGTCGGAACGCGGATCGCGTAGCCGTCCAGCTTGCCGTTCAGTTCAGGCAGAACCAGGCCAACAGCGGCAGCGGCGCCGGTCTTGGTCGGGATCATGGACTGGGTGGCGGAACGGGCGCGGCGCAGGTCTTCGTGCATCACGTCGGTCAGCA
>CAMLSG010000256.1 GCA_946482635.1 uncultured Duganella sp. | reverse complement strand
CACGTTGAAATTTTCGAGGACCTGCCGCCATGTGCCTGATCGTCTTCGCGTGGCAGGTGGTGCCCGGAGTTCCGCTGATCGCGGCGGCCAACCGCGACGAGTTCTATGACCGCGACACCACCCCTGCCGCGCCATGGCCCGACGCCCCGCACATCTACGCCGGCCGCGACCTCAAGGCCGGCGGCAGCTGGATGGGCATCACGCGTCCTGGCAGCGCCACGCCGCAGGCTGCCGGCGGGCCTTCGCGCTTTGCAGCGATTACCAACGTGCGCAACCCGCAGGAACATAATCCGCTGGCCCCTTCGCGCGGACAGCTGGTGGCCGACTTCCTGGCCAGCGACAAGACAGCGCAGGAATACGTGGCGCAGATCGCGTCGGACGCAAGCGCCTACAACGGTTTCAACCTGGTGCTGTGCGACGGCCGGGAGCTGGTCTGGTATTCGAACAAGGGAAATGACGACCCGCGCAACGGCAAGCCGCTGGAGCCGGGTATTTACGGCCTGTCGAACGCCCTGCTCGACTCGGCCTGGCCGAAGGTGCTGAAGACCAAGGCGCAGTTTGCCAGCCTGCTTTGCCTCGGTGCGCCCGAAGATGCCTACTTCGAGATGCTGTCCGACACCACCCGTGCGCCGGACATGCGCCTGCCGGAAACCGGCGTTCCCCTCGAGCTGGAGCGGCTGCTGTCAGCCGTGAAGATCGAGTCGCCGAACTATGGCACGCGCAGTTCCACGGTCGTCAAGCTGTACTCGGACGCGCCGGCGGAACTGCACGAAATCCAGATTCGTTAAGGAAGCTGCTCGCGCACGCAGGAAGGTTTTTCCTTGCCCTGGCGGCTGCAGGAGATCAGGGTGCGGGTGCCGGTATCGATGGCATAGAAATGGGTCGGGCCGTTAGCCGTGGCGGGGGCCGCGGCGGCTGCCGGCCATGGCATGCCCGCGCCGCCAACCTGGGCCTGGGCCACCTGGATCGGGCTGATGGAACCGGCGAGGAAGCCCGCGCCAAACACTGCGCAAACACCGAGCGCGATGATCGAACGTTTCATTTTCAACTCCTAGAATTCGTAGTGCATTTCGATGTGGGGAATGCCCGCTTCGTAGAAGACATCACCGGCCATGGCGAAACCATGGGCCAGGTAAAACTCCGCCGCGTGGGTCTGGGCGCTGAGGACAACCTTGTCGTCGCCCCGCTCACGGGCCTTTTCCATCAAGCCTTTGAGGATGGCGCCGCCGACGCCCGCACCGCGCGCGCTGCGCAGCACGGCCATCCGGCCGATATGCCCGTCAGGCAGCAGGCGCCCGGTGCCGAGCGGCTTGCCGGCTGCGTCGTAGGCCACCGCGTGCAGGCAGACGGCATCCCTGTCGTCCATTTCCAGGTCGGCAGGCACGTTCTGTTCCTGCACAAAGACTTCCATGCGGATCGGTTTTGCGTCGGCCTGCATGGCGGCCCAGTCGCCAAAGCGGAGTGTTGTCGTCATGCCGCGCATTCTCTCACAACATGGCGCGCAGGGCCTCACGAACTTGCGGCGTGGCCTCATACGGGTCGGCCGGGTTGTGCTGGGACACCATGTCGCGGGCCCGCTGCGCCACGCCGTCCAGCGCTTGCGGATGCGTGAAAATGTAGAACTTGTCGTCGGCGATGGCGGCGAACGTGAGCTCCGCCACGTCGTGCGCCGATACCTTGCCGGAGGTGACGGCCTTGGTCACCATGGCTTGCGCCGCCATCTGGCTGGCGGTCGGCTTGCCTTCCATTGGCGTGTCGCCGGGGCGGTTGCGGTGCGACTGGTGGATGCCGGTCGGGACGAAGAATGGGCACAGCACGGAAGCACCGATCGGCGCTTCCACCAGCGACAGGTCGTGATACAGGCTTTCCGTCAGCGCGACCACGGCATGCTTGGAGACGTTGTAGACGCCCATCACCGGCGGGCAAAGCACGCCCGCCATCGAGGATGTATTGACGATGTGGCCTTCGTAATCCGGGTCGCCCTTGGCGCATTCCAGCATCAACGGGGTAAAGATGCGCACGCCGTGGATCACGCCCGAGACGTTCACCCCCATCACCCAGTCCCAATCGGCTTCTGTCGCTTCCCACAACAGGCCGCCGAAACCGACGCCTGCATTATTGAAGACAAGGTGCACAGCACCGAACTCGCGCATCGCCGCATCGGCCAGTGCCTGCACCTCAGCCGACTTGCGCACGTCGCAGCGAACGGCCACGACCTGCGCGCCCATGCCGCGCAACTCTGCCGCGGTGGCGTCAAGCGCGTCCTGCTGCACGTCTGCCAGCACCAATTTCATGCCGAGCGAGTGGGCCTTGAGCGCGAACTCGCGGCCGAAGCCGCTGGCGCCACCGGTGATTACTGCAACCTTGCCTTGGAAGTTTTTCATGGGGTAAGTTTCACAAGTTGTTTGCCGAAGTTGTGGCCTTGCAGCAGGCCGATAAGGGCTTGCGGCGCGGAGGCCAGGCCCTGCGAAATCGTTTCACGGTATTTGATCTGGCCCGATGCGACCAGCCTGCCCATCTCGGATAAGCCTTGCGGCCACATATCCATATGTTCGGTGACGATGAAGCCGCGCAGGGTGATGCGGCTCAGGAGCAGCTTCTTGGCGTTGCGGATCGGGATCTCGGCGCCGGTGTAGCCGGCCAGCAGGCCGCACAGCGCGACGCGCGCGAAGGCATTGGTGCGCCCCAGCGCGGTGTCGAAGACTTCGCCGCCGACATTCTCGAAAATGGCATCAATGCCGTCCGGGGTGGCAGCGGCCAGGTCGGCCTTCAGGTTGCCGGCCTTGTAGTCGACGCAGGCGTCGAAACCCAGTTCATTGACCACGTAATCGCATTTGGCCTTGCCGCCGGCAATGCCGACCGCACGGCATCCCGCCAGCCTGGCCAACTGGCCCACTGCGCTGCCCACCGCGCCGCTGGCGGCCGACACCACCACGGTCTCGCCCAATTTGGGGCGCAGGATTTCATGCATGCCGTACCAGGCCGTCATGCCCGGCATGCCGACCGCGCCGAGGTGGGCGGAGGCCGGGATCACCCTCGTATCTACCTTGCGCAAATCGGCGCCGTCGGACACGCCCATCTCGGCCCAGCCGAACATGCCTGCGACGAACTCGCCCACCGCGAAATGGGCATTGCGCGATTCGACCACTTCGCCCACGGTGCCGCCGATCATGGTCTGGTCCAGCGGCTGCGGCGCGGCGTAGCTTTTCGCTTCGCTCATGCGGCCGCGCATGTAGGGATCGAGCGACAGGTAATGGTTGCGCACCAGAAGCTGGCCCACGGCCAGCGCCGGTACTTCTACTTCTTCAAGCCGGAAATTTTCCGGCACGACGGCGCCGCGCGGGCGCGATGCCAGCACGATGCGATGATACTTGGACATGCAAACTCCTTAGACCGCCGAGACCCCGCCATCTACTGCCAGGACCTGGCCGGTAATGTGCCGGCCGGCCTCGGAGGCGAACAGCGCTACCGCGCCCTTCAAGTCCTCGTCGCCGCCCAGGCGCTGCAGCGGCGCAGCCGCCGCCAGCTTGTCTTCACCCATGGCCTTGATCACGCCCGCGCTCAGTTTCGACGGGAAAAAGCCCGGCGCCAGCGCGTTGACGTTGATGCCGTACTCGCCCCACTCGCCTGCCAGCGCGCGGGTAAAGTTGATCAAGGCCGCCTTGGACGTATTGTAAGCGACGGTCTTCATGGTGCCAGGGCCATTGCCGGCCAGGCCGGCAATGGATGCGATATTGATAATGCGGCCGGAACGGCGCGGAATCATGGAGCGCTTGCCCACCGCCTGCGACAGCAGGAAGATGCTACGCACGTTCAGGTTCATCACCTTGTCCCACGCCTCCAGCGGATAGTCTTCCGCCGGCGCGCCCCAGGTGGCGCCCGCGTTATTGACCAGGATGTCGATATGGCCGCCCAGCGCGTCCAGCGCGGCGTCCACCAGCGGGTCAATCGATGCTTCCTTGCCCAGGTCGGCGGCGATGGCAAATGCCTCGACGCCGTTTTCCTTCAGCACGGCGACCGCTTCGTCCAGGTCGGCCTGCTTGCGCGAGCTGACCACCACTTTGGCGCCCAGTTCGCCCAGTGCCAACGCCATTTGCAGGCCAAGGCCGCGCGAGCCGCCGGTGACGAGTGCGGTTTTGCCTTTGAGGTCGAAGAGTTCCTGGGTAGTTCGCATGGTCGAGTCCTTATATTGTGTAGTCCATGCACTGGCGCGCGTCGCGCACAGCGCTGAAAAATGGTTTAAGTGCCTGGTGCTGCGGGTGCGACTGGTAAGCGTCGAGCGCCTCCTTGCTTTCGAATTCGGAATACAGCACGACGTCGTAGGTGGCTTCCAGCCCGGGCTCGGCAATGCCCACTTCCAGTTTCAGGATGCCGGGGACGATGCCGGCGCAAGCCAGCAGCTGCTCCTTCATTTTTGCGGCGTTGGCGGCGCGGCTGGCGCCTTCGGCTTGCTCTTTCAGCTTCCACATGACGATGTGCTTGATCATTCGCTACTCCTCAGAACCACGCGTCCTGCATGTCGAGCGTGGTCGTATCGAGGGCGGCCAGCAGGTCCAGCTGCGGCTGGATCTTGGGCAGCTCCCATTTGTAGAAATAGCGGCAGGCTTGCAGTTTGCCGCGCCGGAAGTTGTCGCCTTCCGGCAGCCTGGCGACGGCCGCCATGGCTTGCTGCAGCCAGATCCAGGCAACCACCACATGTCCCACCGCTTCCAGGTAGACCGTGGCGTTGGCCAGGGTCTGGTTAAGGTCGGGGGCAGCATACAGGGCCTGCGTGACTTCTTCAACCCGGCGCCAGGCTGCGTCCAGTGCGTTGGCGTGCGCCACCAGTTGGCGCGCGTCCGCGCCGCGGCCGGCATTGCGGGCCGCGTGCACCGTGGCGCGGATTTCATTGCCCATGGTCCTGAGCAGCGCGCCGTCATGGATGCTGGCCTTGCGGCCCAGCAGGTCCAGGCCATGGATGCCGTGCGTGCCTTCGTGGATCTGGTTCAGGCGGTTGTCGCGATAGAACTGTTCGACGTTGTACTCGCGGGTGTAGCCGTAGCCGCCATGGACCTGGATCGCCAGGTTGTTCGCTTCCAGTCCCCATTGCGATGGCCAGGACTTGGTGATCGGCGTCAGGAATTCCAGCAGGCGGCCGGCACGCTGGCGGATTTCCGGTGTTTCTGCCGTGTGTTCGTCGTCTACCAGGCGTGCGCTGTATAGGCACAGGCCAAGCGCGCCTTCTGCATACGCTTTTTGCGCCAGCAGCATGCGGCGCACGTCAGTGTGGGCAATGATCGGAAGCTGCGGCGACGAAGGGTCTTTGGCAGCAGGATGCCGACCCTGCGGACGTTCACGGGCATAGTCCAGCGCGTGCAGGTAGCCGGTGTAGCCCAGTACTGCCGCTGCAAGGCCGACACCGATGCGCGCTTCATTCATCATGTGGAACATGTTGAACAGGCCCTGGCCTTCACGCCCCACCAGGTAGCCGATGGCGCCGCTGCGGCCGCCGGGAAGATGACGCCCTTCGCCGAAGTTCAGCAGGCAGTTGGTGGTGCCGCGATTGCCCATCTTGTGGTTGAGGCCTGCCAGGGCGATGTCGTTGCGCTCGCCGTTGTCGAGCACTTTGGGGACGATGAAGAGCGAAATGCCCTTCACGCCTGGCACCAGCTTGCCGTCCGGGCCGGGAATCTTGGCCAGCACCAGGTGCACGATGTTCTCGGCCAGTTCATGTTCGCCGCCCGAGATCCACATCTTGTTGCCGGTCAGGCGATACTGGCCTTCGGCGTCGGGGTCCGGTTCGGCGCGGGTGGTGATGTCGGACAGGCTGGAGCCGGCCTGCGGCTCGCTCAGGCACATGGTGCCGAACCAGCGCCCTTCCAGCATCGGCCGCACGAAGTGCTCGACCTGTGCGGAAGATGCGCATTTCAGCAACGTATTGGCGTTGCCGATGGTGAGGAAGGCGTAGCTGGACGTCGCCATGTTGGCGGCGGTGAAGTAGGCGGTGACCGCCTTTTCCACCGTCAGCGGCAATTGCATGCCGCCCAGCGCGTAGTCCTGGCCGGCGGCCATCAGGCCCGCTGCCGAAAAAGCGTCCAGTGCGCGCTTCACTTCCGGGATCACGCTCACACGTTCGCCGTCGAACTGCGGCTCGCGCTGGTCACTCAGCTTGTTGTGCGGCGCGAACAGGTCCGTCGCAATCTGCTCCGCGGTGTCCAGGGCGGCCGTGAAAGTCTCGCGGCTATGGTCGGCGAAGCGCGGACGCCTGGCCAGCCCTTCGACATCGAGCCAGTCATACAGCATGAATTCGACATCGCGGCGATTCAGCAGCCGGGACGACATCACACCACCTCGAACAGGCCTGCCGCGCCCTGGCCGCCACCGATGCACATGGTGACCACCACAAATTTCGCGCCACGTCGCTTGCCTTCGATCAGCGCGTGGCCGACCATGCGCGCGCCTGAGACGCCATAGGGGTGGCCAACGGCGATGGCGCCGCCGTTCACGTTGAGGCGGTCCATCGGGATGCCAAGCTTGTCGGCGCAGTACAGCACCTGCACAGCAAAGGCTTCATTCAATTCCCACAGGCCGATATCCTCGACCTTCAGTCCTGCGC
>CAMLSG010000255.1 GCA_946482635.1 uncultured Duganella sp. | reverse complement strand
GCATTCCAGGCGGCCGCGCCGCTGCTGGCCGAGCCGATGCGCACGCCGTCGATCAGCACGATCACCTGGTTGCCGTTGGAACCGCGCAGGAACACGCCGGAATTGGTTCCCGGTCCGCCGTTGCGGGTGACTTCGATGCCGCGCTGGCGCTGCAGTAGTTCGGTGATGGAGCCGGCGCCGCTGCGCGCGATCTCTTCTGGGCCGATGCTCAGCGTGTCGCTGATGACATCGCGTGCAGGCTGCGGAGTGCGGGTCGCGGTGACAAGGACGGAGTTCAGGACGGGAGCCTGGGTTTGCGCCTGGACGGCAGGTGCGGCAACAGCCAGAGCCAGCGACGCGAGGGCCGCTTGCCGGGTGACGGGAAAGGTCATGACAACTTTCGTAACGAGCCGCCGGCCCACGTCCCCGTAAGCCGGCATGAACAGGAACGTGCGCAGGGCGCGTTCCCACCTGGTCTGGCCGGTATCCGGGCTGGCAAGTCTGGCGGCCTGGCCTTCCCATGCTTTCGCACAGTGGCTGGGAGGTCGCTGCCGCACATTGAAGGCGGCACTTGTTTACCGTTGCGGGGGCAGCACACGTTGGCTGTCAGGGACAGCGCCGTGTTTCCCGTTTAACTGCAGTCGAGAATTCGATTGCGGGCACCAAAACCCCGCCATTATACGGACTTGGCGGGCCAGGACAAGCGAAGGATCCCGCAATACTTGATGTGGTTTGCCTTGGCGGCCGCCTTTTGCAGGGGCTCGGCGGCGGCGATGGCAGCCATCAGGCGCATGGTGCCGGCGTGGCAGACGACGACGGCATCATGCCGCAACTCGTCGAGGAAGGATTGCACGCGGCCGGCCACTTCGCGCACGGTTTCGCCGCCGCCGGGGCGGAAATCAAGCAGGTCGGCGGCCCAGGCGTCCACTTCTTCATGCGCAATGCCGGACCAAGGACGAAGCTCCCACGCGCCGAAGTTCATCTCCGCCAGCCGTGCATCGGGCGTGAACTCGCCCAGCAGGGAAGCAAGCGCAGTGCAGCGCCGGAGGGGGCTTGAGTAAAGCCGGAAGCCGGCGGCCAGGGCAGGCGCCAGTTCTGCTGCCAGCAGGGCATGGCCTTCTGACAAGGCTGCCGCGGCGGCCGGGATGTCGCTGCTGCCATAGCACACGCCCGGTGCGACGTCAGGCTGCGGATGGCGAATGAGGATCAGTTCCACACGCAGGCCAGCACGCCGAGGTAGAACACAGCTTCCGTCAACTGCTGGACGGCGCCGAGGCAATCGCCGGTATAGCCGCCCAGGCGCTGCTGGAATTTACGCGCCAGCCAGAGCGTGGCCAGCAGCATGCCGCCGAGGCCTGCGGCCAGCGCGGTGGGTGCCAGCCAGCCGGCGTAGCACACCGCAGCGGTGGGCAGGGCGGCAGTCAACGCGGCTATGGCGAATTCGCCGCCGCGCATTTCCTGCGCCAGCGGCTTGGCCTTGCCTTCGGCACGGGCGTATTCCATGCGCCAGATCAGCGAACAAGCCATGAGGCGGGACAGTGGATGCGCCGCCAGCAGCGCGCCCAGCACTGCCATCTTCGGCATGCCGGCCAGCGTTGCCACCTTGGTGGCCAGCATCAGGCCGATGCCGATAGCGCCATAGGCGCCGATGCGCGAATCCTTCATGATCTCAAGCACGCGCTCGCGCGTGTGGCCGCCGCCTAGGCCGTCGCAGCTATCGGCAAAACCGTCTTCGTGGAAGGCGCCGGTGGCATAGATGCCGGCGGCAGTGGACAGCAAGACCGCTACAGCCGGGGGCAGGAACAGCGCCGCCGCCGCATAAACGCCGCCCGCAATCGCAGCGACCACCAGTCCCACGGCAGGGAAATAGCGCGCGGCATGGTGCAGCCAGGCCGGCTCGAAGCCTACCCAGCGCGGGATAGGCAGGCGCGTAAAGAACTGCAGTGCGATGAAGAACAGGCGCAACTGCTGCATGGGCGCTTACTCGGACTTCTCGCTGACCTGGGCCGACTCGAAAGTCGCCATCTGGTTCAGGAAGTTGACGGCAGCCTGCAGCAGTGGCACGGCCAAGGCGGCACCGGTGCCTTCGCCCAGGCGCAGGCCCAGGTTCAGCAGGGGACGGCCGCCGAGGAAGTCCAGCATGCGCTTGTGGCCATTTTCATCGGAACAGTGCGAGAACACGCAGTAATCTAGCACCGCCGGCTGTACGCGGGACGCCACCAGCAGGGCGCTGGTGACGATAAAGCCGTCGATCAGCAACACCATGCGGCGTTCGGCAGCCTTCAGCATGGCGCCAACCATCATGGCGATCTCCAGGCCGCCGAAAGTGGCCAGCGCCTGCAGCCCTCCCTGGGCATCGGAATGCAGCGCCATGGCCGCCTCGATCACGCGCTGCTTGTGCAGCACGCCTTCCGGAGCCAGGCCGGTGCCGGCGCCCACGCAGTCCGCTACCGGGATGCCGGTCAGGCGGTGCATCAGGGCCGCAGCGGCAGTGGTATTGCCGATGCCCATCTCGCCGAAGCCCAGCACATTGCCCGGCAGCTCGGCCACCAGGTCCATGCCGCACTCGATGGCTTCCATGCACTGCTGCACCGACATGGCCGGCTGCTGTGCAAAATTGGCCGTGCCGGGGGCGATCTTGCGGTTGACCAGCCCTTCGCGCGGCCCGAAATCATGCTTGACGCCCGCATCCACCACCTTCAGCGAGCAGCCGTTCTGGCGCGCGAACACATTGATGGCGGCGCCGCCGGCCAGGAAGTTTTCCACCATCTGCCAGGTCACGTCCTGCGGGAAGGCCGAAATGCCCTCCGCCACCACGCCATGGTCGCCCGCGAACACCAGGATGGCAGGCTCGCGCACCTGCGGGCTGGTGGTTTGCTGGATCATGCCGGCCTTGTGCGCCAATCCCTCCAGCGCCCCCAGGCTGCCCAGCGGCTTGGTCTTGTTGTTGATGGCGCGATCCAGTTGGGCCGCGAGGGCTTCGTCTTTGAGTGGGGTGATGTGTGGGATAGTCATCGCGGAATTATAATGCCCGTATGCGGATACTTATCATTGAAGACAATAAGGATATTGTCGCCAACCTGTACGGCTTCCTTGAGCCTAAAGGGTACGTACTGGATACGGCAGCCAATGGTTACGGTGGGCTGGCGCTGGCCACCGAGCATGAATATGACGCCGTGGTGCTCGACGTGATGCTGCCCGGCCTGAACGGCATGGAGCTGTGCCGCAAGCTGCGCGGGGAGCTGGGCAAGGCCACCCCGGTACTGATGCTGACCGCGCGCGACACGCTGGAAGACAAGGTTGCCGGCTTCGAGAGCGGGGCCGACGACTACCTGGTCAAGCCATTTTCCCTGGTGGAGCTGGAAATTCGCTTGCGTGCCCTGGTGCGGCGTGCGCGCGGCGTGCAGGCCGCAACGCCGGTACTGCAGTTCGGCGACCTGACGTTCGATACGGTCAATTACGAAGTACGCCGTGCCGGCCGCCCACTGGTGCTGACCCGCACCGGCTATACCATCCTGAAAAGCCTGATGAAGGAAGCGCCGCGCATCGTGACGCGCGATGCGCTGGAACATGACGTATGGGGCGACGAACGCCCGGACAGCGATGCGCTGCGCACCCACATCCACGCGCTGCGCCAGGCACTGGACAAACCTTATCCATTTGCCATGCTGCGCACTATCCCGGGCATCGGCTACAAGCTGGTGAACTCCGATGAAGAAAACTGATTCTCTGCGCCGGCGCATCATCGGCGCCTACATGACTTTTGCGATCGCCGTATCCGCGGTGTTTGCGGTGATTGCCGCGCTGGCGGTGGAAGGCATCGAAGAAAAGCTGGTCGACGAGCGCCTCGAGGAAGTGGCGCTGTGGGCCGCGCCGCGCCATACCGGCGGCATGCCGGTCCAGATGCCGGCCGGCTTGTCATTTCATCACGGCGCCGACATCCCGCGGTCGCTGCGCGGGCTGCCGCATGGCGTCCGTGAACTCACGGTCGACGGAACCGACTTGCACGTCCTTGCCGGAAATGACGGGCATGGCGAGTTCGTGGTGGTGGATCACGATAGCGAATATGAAAAGATCGAGATCGTCGTGTATTCGATGTTCGCTGCGGGCTTCCTTGCTTTTGTCGCCTGTTCCCTGGTGCTGGCGCGCTTCCTTGCCAACCGCATTGTTACGCCGATAACTGTGCTGTCGCGCGCAGTCGAAGAGCGCCGGGATGACTTGCCCTGCCTCGAGCGCGATGATGAACTGGGCGTGCTGGCGCGGGCCTTTGCCGGCCGCACCGGCGAGCTTAAGCAATTCCTCGACCGCGAACGCTTCTTCACCGGGGACGTCAGCCACGAATTGCGTACTCCGCTAACCGTGATCAGCGGCGCGGCGGAAGTGCTGATTTCGCGCACGGAAGGCGAGCCCGGGCTGCAAGCGCCGGCCGAGCGAATTTACCGCGCCGCGCGCGAAGCCAGCGACGTCGCCAGCGTGCTGCTGCGGCTGGCACGCTCGCCGCAAGGGCTGGAAGCGCCGCCGCAGTCGGTTGCCGAACTGGCGCAATTCGAGGCAGCTCGCTGCCAGCCGCTGGTGGCCGGCAAACCGGTGGTCCTTCGCTACCTGGACGGCGCGGATTTCACGGTACACGGCTCGCGCGAACTGCTGCAGGCCGCCATCAGCAACCTTCTGCGCAATGCCTGTGCCTACACCGAGCAGGGTGAGGTCGTGCTGCGCCTGGAGCAGCGCTCGATCTTGGTGGAAGACACCGGCCCCGGTTTGCCGCCGGCAGCCATGGCACGCCTGCTTGGCGAGCCGGTGCCGGATAACGATGGCGCTTCGTCGGGCACCGGGCTTGGCCTTGGACTGGTGCAGCGGATTTGCGCCCATATTGGCGCTGAGTTGCATGTTCGGCAACGCGAAGGCGGCGGCACACGTTTCGACATCAGCTTTCCAGTCGATTTAACGCAATCTTAACGCGGCCTTTACATGGCCTTTACCTAGCGCAAGCTATCGTGCGAGGATGAAATTGCCTCGCATCCATTCCGCCTGTCTCCCGCTTGCCGCTGCGTCCTTCCTGGTCCTGATCTATAACATCAGTTTCTGGAAGGGTTTTGTCTCGGCTACCGGCGGCTTCCGGCTGGCCAACCTGCTGGTCTATCTTGGCGTCGCCCTGCTGTTGGTGCTGATTTTCAGCGGGGTGCTGGCGCTGGTGAACTACCGGCGGCTGTTCAAGCCAGTCGTGATAGTGCTGTTGCTGCTGTCGTCGCTGACAGCCTACTTCATGTCCCAGTACGGCATCGTGGTCGATGCCTCCATGGTGCAGAACGTGGTGGAGACGGACGTGCGCGAGGCGGGAGAACTGTTCAGCTGGAAGCTGGTGCAGTCGGTGCTGCTGTTGGGCGTCATTCCATCCTGGCTGATCTGGCGCTTGCCAGTTCGCTACGGCCCCCTGCGCCGCGAAGTGCTGGTGAACACTGGGCTGGTCGCGGGCTCCCTGCTGCTGTCCGCCGGCCTGTTGCTGGTACTGTTCAAGACCCTGGCGCCGGCGATCCGCGAGCACCGGGAGTTGCGCTTCATGCTCACGCCAACCAATGTGTTCCAGGCCACGAACAGCTACTTCAAACGTAAATTTGCGACTGCGACGGTGATCGCGCCTCTTGGCACCGATGCCGCGAGGGGCAGCCTGTGGGCTGCCGTCGGCAACAGCCAGCGCACCGTGACCGTCATAGTGGTCGGCGAAACTGCGCGGGCCATGAATTTTTCGCTGAACGGCTATGCGCGCGAGACCAATCCTCGCCTGGCGCAAGTGAAGGAGCTGGTCAATTTCAATAACGTGAGCTCCTGCGGCACTGCTACTGCAGTTTCTGTCCCATGCGTGTTCTCCGACCTGACGCGCGAAGGTTATTCGGAAGACAAGGCGCGCAGCAAGGAGGGGTTGTTGGATGTGCTGCAGCACGCCGGGCTGGAGGTGATCTGGCGCGATAACAATTCCGGCTGCAAGGGCGTATGTGCCCGCGTGCGTTTCGAAGACATGTCCAAGCCGGTCGCCGGCAACCCGCTTTGCAACTCGGAAGAGTGCTTTGACGAGCACCTGCTGGAGGGCTTGCCGGACCTGATCCGCAACGCCAGGAAGGACCTGGTGATCGTGCTGCACCAGAAGGGCAGCCATGGCCCGGCCTACTGGAAGCGCTATCCGGATGAATTCAGGAAGTTTGGCCCGGTATGCCAGACCAATGAACTGGAGCAGTGTTCGCCCGAGCAGATCACGGCGGCCTACGACAACACCATTCTCTACACCGACTATTTCCTTGATAAGACCATCAAGGTCCTGAAAGAGGTCGGGGTGCCGGCATCGATGCTGTACTTCTCCGATCATGGCGAGTCTTTGGGAGAGAAGAATATGTACCTGCACGGCGCGCCATACATCTTCTCGCCGGAAGAGCAGCGCAAGGTGCCGATGATGCTGTGGATGTCAGACAGCTTCAGCCAGCGCTTCCGCGTAGACCGCAGCTGCCTTGCAGCACGCAGCAGCCAGCAGTTCTCGCACGATAACGTATTCCATTCCACGCTTGGCATGCTGAATGTGAATACGGCAGTTTACAACCCGAAGTTAGATATGTTCCATGCGTGTATTGACGATACTTAAGAATTCCTGGGG
>CAMLSG010000254.1 GCA_946482635.1 uncultured Duganella sp. | reverse complement strand
CGCCCAGGCCAGCTGACGCGGCGCTATATCGACGGCCAGCGCACGCGGTTCGTCTCGCCGCTGGCGCTGTTCCTGTTCATGATGTTCTTCATGTTCTTTGTTTTCTCGCTGACGATGGGTACCAGCGCGGGCCCCGGCACGGGCAAGCCCGCCGACGGCAAGAACGGCAAGGCCGCCTTCGAGCAGAAGATGAACGAGAAGATCGCTGACCAGAAAAAACTGGTTGCCGAGGCGGAGGCGGACCTCAAGGCGGCGGAGCCTGGCACCGCCGAAGTCCCGAAAGCCCAGCACAGGCTGGAAGAAGCCAGGAAAACGCTCGATGGCCTGAATAGCGCGCTGGCGGCGGGCAAACTTGCCATGACCGGCACCGCCAAGTTCACCGAAACGATCAAACCGGCCAGCAAGGACGCCGGCAAAGATACCGCGACGGAAAGCGTGAAAACAAAGGAGCCCGGCATTATTGAGGAAATCCTGGAGGATGTCACCGTTGAGATGACAGACCAGGACACTGCCGGCAACAAGGACGACAAGCATTCGAAGTCCGGCTGGATCGGCAAGGGCATCAAGCACGCTGTCGACAATCCGGAGTTGGCCAAATATAAGCTGAAGAACGCGGCTTACAAGTATTCCTTCCTGCTGGTGCCGATCTCGATGCCGTTCCTGTGGCTGATGTTCTTCTGGCGCCGCGGCGTGACGATGTACGACCATGCCGTGTTCTCGCTGTATTCGCTGTCGTTCATGTCGCTGCTGTTCACCATCGTCGCGACACTGGGCTACTTCGAATTCGGCGGCCTCGCGGCCAGCATGTTCGCTTTCATTCCTCCGGTGCACATGTTCCTGCAACTGCGCGGCGCCTATGGCCTGTCGCGCTTCGGCGCGCTGTGGCGGACTTGCTTCCTGTTGCTGATGACGTTCATCGTGTTGACCATGTACGCCCTGGTGGTGCTCGCACTTTCTGCTACATAAGGCCCGTTTGACGATTTGGTCGTTCTCGGAAGATTATCCGTGCACGCTCTGAGGGACTACTCCTTCAATAGTGCTGCGCCAGCGCGGGCGATCTGGGCGTCTTGCGATGCCTGGACGCCCGCTACGCCGATCGCACCGATTACTTTGCCGTCGGCAACCAGCCGTATGCCGCCTTCCACCGGCAGGGAGTCCGGCAGGCCAAGAACGACGGCATTTCCCTTCTCCAGTATGTCCTGGTGAAATTTGGTGTCACGACGGTAGTTGACTGCGTGGCGTGCCTTGCCCTGCGCCACGATGATGGTGGAGTTGGCGGTGTCGTCCATACGGATGAAGTGCATCAACTGGCCGGCTTCATCGACGACGGCGATTGATACATTCCAGTTGTTCTTGCGTGCCTCGGCCTCGGCTGCTGCGGCGATTTGCTTGACCACGCCCAGGTTCAGTACTGCACGTTGTGTAAGCTGGACGTTAAGAGGCGCGGCATGGATGGTAAGTGGCAGGGCGGCCAACAGACAAATCAGGGCAGTTCGCAGCATGGGGGACTCCGAGGTTAGAATGCTCGCAATTCTGTCATAGATTGCATATGAAAGTTGACATTCCCCCAATCCGTACTGGCGCTGCGGCCGCCGAGGCGGCGGGTTTCCTGGTACCAGAGCAGCAAGCGCTGATTCACCAACAGGGCTGGCTGAAAATGCTTGCGCCGCGCCTTTCGGGCGGGACCGAGATGCCCTTGCCTCAGGTCGTGAGGCTGGAAGAGGAGATTGCGGAGGCCGATGGCAGTGTCGGGTGGGTTGTGACGCTTTGCGCCGGCGCTGGCTGGTTTGCGGGCTTCCTGCCGCCCGATACCGCGCGCGAAATCATCTCGACGCCGAAAGTTTGCCTGGCGGGCAGCGGGGCGCCGACCGGCTTCGCCGACAAGGAAGGCGAGGGCTATCGCATTACGGGCCGCTGGGACATTGCGAGCGGCGCCCCCATGGCAACGCATTTCACGCTCAATGCCGTGCTGCGGGAAAATGGCCAGCCGTTGGCCGGGCCGGAAGGCACGCCGCAGATCAGGGCCTTCGTCGTGCCTGCTGCGCAGGTGGTAGTGGAACCGACCTGGCGCAGCTTCGGCATGAAAGGCTCTGCTTCGCACAGTTACCGGATCGAAGGATCCTGGGTGCCCGGCAGCCATGCCTTCACCATAGATCCTGCTGCTGCGACAGCGCCCGGTACGCTTTATCGCTTCCCCTTCATGCTGCTGGCGTGGGTGACGCTGGCGGCCAACTTGTCCGGCATGGGGCGGCATTTCCTGCAGTTGGCGCACGAAATCGTTGCCGCGCGGCGCCAGCCGCCGGCCAGCGCACAGGATGCGCTGGCACAGGCAGCCATGGCGCTTGAAGGTGCGCGCGAGCGTATGTACGCGCTGCTCGACCAGGCCTGGGCGCAGGCTGACGGCGAAGAAGGGCGCGTCGACGAGGCGCTCGATGCGCAGTTGCGCCAGGCGTCGAGGGCGCTGGTGCTGGCGGCGCGCAAGGCCGTGGGCGAGATCTACCCGTATTGTGGCCTGCGCGCCGCGCAGGAAAACTCCGACATCAACCGCGTCTGGCGCGATTTTCACACTGCCAGCCAGCATGCCCTGTTTACGCCATGATTGAATTCCTGTTCGAACTGGTTGGCGAATTCCTGCTGCAAGCGCTGGTGGAAGCCCTGGCCGAACTGGGCCTGCATTCGCTTGGCGAGCCATTCCGGCGTCCGCGCAACCCCTGGCTGGCGGGCTTGGGATACGCCATTTTCGGCGCCATTGCGGGCGGCATTACGCTTTGGCTGCTGCCCGACCACATGGTGCGTAATGAAGTCTTGCGCAAGCTTAACTTGCTGGTCACGCCGCTGGCGGCCGGCGGCATGATGTGCCTGATGGGCGCCTGGCGCGCCCGCCGCGGGGACGAGCTGCTGCGCATCGACCGTTTCGCGTATGGTTATGTGTTCGCGTTGTCGCTGGCGCTGGTTCGTTTTATTTTTGCACAGTAGGGGGAGGGGCCGATGGCCTGGCTGGTCTTTAAATACCTTGTGACGGCCGGTGTCGTGGTCGCGGTGTCGGAGGTCGCAAAGCGCAGCGACCGCCTGGGCGGCTTGATCGCCGCGCTGCCGATGGTGACAGTGCTTGCGCTGATCTGGCTGCATGTCGAGCGGCAGCCGCAGGAAAAGATCGCCAATCACGCCTGGTACACCTTCTGGTACGTGATGCCGACTCTGCCGATGTTCCTGGTCTTCCCATGGCTGCTGCCGCGCCTTGGTTTCTGGCCCACGCTCGGCGTGAGCGTGCTGCTGACGGTGGCCTGCTTTGCCCTGTTCGCGATGTGCGTGCGGCGTTTCGGAATCGAGCTGCTCTAACCGTCCTGGCGGGTCGTGTAGGTATTTTGCACGAGGCCTCCCGCCAGGGTGCTGGTGCCGAGATGGCGCAGCTGGATGTCGCGGCCGGTGTGTCCGAACAGCGGAATGCCTGAGCCGAGCAGGATCGGGATCGTGGTGACCGTCAGTTCGTCCACCAGGTCGTCGCGGAGGAAGCTTTGCACGGTCAGGCCGCCATCGACATACAGGCCCTGGCAGCCGTTGGCGGCGAGCGCATCGTGCAAGGCGCGCACCGGCCCACGGTGCAGCTGGACCTTGCCGTGCAGGGATGCGGGAATATCGTCCAGCGACCGGCTCAAGACCACGACGCGCTTTCCTTCATAGGGCCATTCTTCAAATCCCAGCACGGTTTCGAAAGTGTTGCGCCCCATGACGATGACGTCGATGCCGGCCATGAAAGCGTCATAGCCATTCTCGCCATCGACAGGCGTGCGCGCCATCAGCCAATCGAGGTTGCCGTCTTCGCGGGCAATGAAGCCATCCAGGCTGCAGGCGATAAAGACCGATGTTTTCACTGTGAATGAACCCGGTTGCGGCCGCATGCCTTGGCCTGGTAGAGAGCGCGGTCGGCGGCGTTGATCAGGTCATACACTTCGCCGGCATTGCTGCTGTCGCTGCTGGCAACGCCGATGCTGATGGTGACGATACGTTCATCCGTGCGCGAGGCCTGGTGCGGAATGCGCAGGTCGCGCACCTTGCGGCACATGGCATTGGCCATCATGACCGCTGCGTCGGCCGGCGTGTCGGGCAGGATCACCGCGAATTCCTCGCCGCCGTAGCGCGCGAACAGATCGGCTGGCCGCTGCTGCATGGTCGACAGCGCAGACGCTACCGCTTCCAGGCACGCGTCGCCTTGCTGGTGGCCGTAATGATCGTTGTAGGCCTTGAAGTAATCGATGTCGAGCATCATCAGCGACAGCGGCGTGCCCATGCGCCGCGAACGCCGTGTTTCGCGGTCGATCGCCATGTCGAAATGGCGGCGGTTGGCGACGCCGGTCAGGTCGTCCAACAAGGTTTGTGATCGCAGGGCCACCGCCTGTTCGCGCAGCAGGTTTTCACGCTGCACGGCAGCCGTGACGTCGCTGACCTGGATCAGGCAATAGCGTTCATTGTTGCCGAGGTTGAGCGGGGTGACGGTGATCTGCTGCTGCATGCGTTCGCCTTTTTCGGCGGCGGTCTTGTTGGCGTACAGCGGCAGCGGCCAGCGGTTCAAGGTCTGTGACAGCAGGGAAGGCAGGTTGCTGCGCAAAGCCTGTCCGATGGCGGCCTCCAGCCGCTTGCCGCGCTGTTCGGGGAACAGGTCGCAGAAGCTGCGCTCCAGGGTTTCGGCACCCATGACGCCGGAATGCTGGTCCATCCAGCGGTTCCACAGCACCACGCGCTCGTTGGCATCGAGCACCAGCGTGCCCACGTCGATGCAATCGATGACGCCCTGCAGCAGCGGCAGGGACTCGACCGAAGATTTCATGGTTGCGCTCCGCCAATCGAGCGCTCGAGGAAGTCGGCCACATGCTGCTTCAAGTCGTGCAGCGCCGTCATATCCATGATGAAGGCGACGTCGCCGGCAATCTGCTGGCGCTCGATGACGAACTCGATATGCAGCATCAGCACTGCTGTCTCGCCGCTGCCGGCCTGCGCCAGGATCTGCTCGCTGTAGCCAACGTGGTAATCCGGCAGGGAGCCGTGCAACTCATGCCCGAGCAGGTTGGCCAGCGAACCGACGCAGCTGTTCAACAGGATATTGCCGATCTCGCTCATCGCCTCCTGCTCCATGGCCGACAGTTCGGCCAGAGGCATCGCTTCACCCACCATCAGGCGCACGATCTCCTGGCTCTTCTCTTCCGGGAACATCAGGATCGCTTCGGTTTCGAAGGCGCCGCTGTAGTGCTGGCTGATGCCACACAGGCGGCCATTGCCGCCGCTGCGGCTGGCCAGCAGCTTGGCGGCGGAGGCGCGGGTGAGGAAGCTGATGGCAGGCACCGACATGGTGACCGTTTCGTTGACGATCTCGCTCATGGCGGAGGCAGCCTGGCCCACGCCAATGTTGAACAGCTCGACGAGTGCGTCGTGCTCCAGTTCGGTGAGCCGGACCATGGTCAGGCTTCCAGCGGCGCAATCAGTTGCGCGATGCGCTCGGCGGTGATCGGTTTCTCCATGAAGCCCACACCGATTTCCTCGGCCCGCTGGCGGGTCGCGGCCTGGACGTTGGCGGTCAACAGGGAAATGTGGGCATTGGGCAACATCGCGCGCAGCGCGGCGGCAGCATCGACGCCATTCATGCCCGGCATGTTCACGTCCAGCAGCACCAGGTCGGGCTGCAATCCTTTGGCCTTGGCGATCGCTTCATCGCCGTTGGCGGCTTCTTCTACAACCCAGTCGGCATGGCGCACCTGGATGTGCTGGCGGGTCAGCATGCGCGACACGCGGCTGTCATCCACGATTAATACGGTACTTGGCTTCATGGCGTTTTTCCCGGCTCAGTTGACAGTTCGGATAAAATAGGCAACCTTTATTGAATCCATTGTAACTATGACGCAAGACAAATTGAAACAGGCTGTTGCTATTTCGGCGATCGAATACGTGATCGACGGCGAAATCATCGGCGTTGGCACCGGTTCCACTGCGAACTTCTTCATTGATGAACTGGGCAAGATCAAGCACCGCATCAAGGGAGCTGTTGCCTCGTCGGAAGCGACTGCAGCGCGCCTGGCCGGTCACGGCATTCCTGTCTATGATCTTAACGAGGTTTCGGAAATCGCGGTGTACATTGACGGCGCCGACGAGATCAACGCGGCCGGCCACATGATCAAAGGCGGCGGCGCAGCCCTGACCCGCGAAAAGATCGTGGCGTCGGTATCGAAGCAATTCGTCTGCATCGCAGATGGTTCCAAACTGGTAGAAACCCTGGGCAAATTCCCGCTGCCGGTGGAAGTGCTGCCAATGGCCCGCAATGCGGTCATGCGCCAGCTGGCAGCCCTGGGCGGCGAGCCGAAGGTGCGTACCAAGGCCGGTTCCGACGAAATTTTCGTGACCGACAATGGCGGCAATATCATCGACGTGGCCGGCCTGTCGATTACCGATCCGGTCGCGCTGGAAACCCGGATCAACCAGATCGTCGGCGTGGTAGCCGTCGGCCTGTTTGCTGCCCGCGGCGCCAATGTCTGCCTGCTGGGTACCCCGGACGGCGTGCGTACCGTCAAATATTGATTCTTCCTTCTAGAAAGAGCCCATGAAACGACTGTTCCTGCTGTTGCTTGCTGCTGGTGTATTGAGTGCTTGTGCTTCCAAAAAACAGGT
>CAMLSG010000253.1 GCA_946482635.1 uncultured Duganella sp. | reverse complement strand
AAGGTTGGCTTCAACCTGCGCTGGCTGTCGCGCCTGCACTGGTACCGCGGCGAGGCCGAACTGGCCGGGCGCTACGGCATGGAAGCCATCGCCACGCTGGAACAGCTGCCGCACAGCAGCGAACTGGCCATGGCCTACAGCCTGCGCTCGCAGCACGAAATGCTGCAGGACCGGCCGCAGGGGGCCATCGCCTGGGGCCAGCGCGCGCTGGCGCTGGCGGCCGAACTGGGCGATGTCGAAACCCGCATCCACGCGCTGAACAATGTCGGCACCGTGCGCCTGTTTGGCGGCGATCCGGCCGGCCAGGCCATGCTGGAAGAAAGCCTGGCGCTGGCGCTCAAGCACGGCTACCACGAGCATGCGGCGCGCTGCTTCACCAACCTGAGCGAATGCGCGGTCACCGCCAAGCGCTTTGCCCTGGCCGAGCGGGTGCTCGGCGACGGCATCGCCTTCGACACCGAACACGACCTCGACGCCTGGACCCATTACCTGGTCGGCTGGCAGGCCCAGTTGCGCATGGCGCAGGGCCGCCTGTCCGAAGCGGAAGCGATCGCCCGCGGCGTGCTGCAGTTGCCGCAGCTGACCCTGATCATGCGCCTGCCGGCGCTGACGGTGCTGGGCCGTACCTGCGCCCGGCTGGGCAAGCCCGAGGGCCGGTGCCACCTGGACCAGGCCTGGCAGGGCGCGCTGGCCACCGGCGAACCGCAGCGCATCGTGGAAGCGAGCCTGGGCCGCATCGAAACGGCCTGGGTCGCGGGCGACCTGGATGCCTGCCGCGCCGGCCTGGCCGCGCTGGCGCAATACGACATCGCCGGCGTCAACCTGTGGGACCGCGGCGAAATCGCGCTGTGGCAGCACCGCGCCGGCTTGCCGCAGCCGGATCTGGATGCGGCGGCGCTGCCGGCCCCGATCGCGGCCGAACTGGCCGGCGATGGCGCGGCCGCCAGCGCCCGCTGGCGTGAACTGGGCTTGCCGTTCGAAGCCGGCCTGGCGCTGCTGGGCGTATCGGGCGACGGCGCCGGCCCCGCCGCCTTGCGGGCGCTGGCGCTGTTTGAAGAACTGGGGGCGCGGCCGGCTGCCGCACGGGCGCGCAGCGTGGCCGGCCAGGCCGGCCAGGGCAGCGGCCTGCCCAAGTTGCGGCGCGGGCCCTACCAGGCCGCGCGCAGCCATCCCGACGGCCTGACGCGGCGCGAAGCGCAAATCCTCGACCTGCTGCTGGATGGACAAAGCAATGCCGACATTGCGCGCCGGCTGGTGCGCTCGCCGCGCACGGTGGAGCACCATGTCTCGGCCCTGCTGGACAAGCTGGGCGCCCACAGCCGTTCCGAGCTCATGCGCCGGCTGCAGCAAAAAATGGGTGGGGAACAGCGGGAATCTGGGTAGCCTTACCGATGCCACGCGGCACGCGGCAGCGTATATTGAAGGCAAGCGTTGGGAAGGAAGAGGGTGGTGCCCGAGGCCGGAATCGAACCGGCACGCCTTGCGGCGGCGGATTTTGAGTCCGCTGCGTCTACCAATTTCACCACTCGGGCCACTTAACGCGACGTGCATTATTACCGATTTGCCACCGCGCGGCAACCCTGCAGTAAATAATTAAGCTATGGGGCGGGGCAGGCAAATTGAAAAAAATCAGCGCCCGGCCAGCTTTCCAACAAGAACAGCCGGGCGTAGGATGGACTAAGTCGAAGAGACACAGCGGCCAACACCGGGCCGCCGCAAGCGCGAGCTTGCTCCCACAGCGCCCCGCCTACCGGCCACGGCGCAGGGCACCAGGTTTGGACAGCCGGCGCAGGTGCACCCCACCCGCCCCGGCCCCGAGCGCCCCGCCAGATACCGGCCAGGGCGCCCCGCGGACAGCAATGCCGCACTGACGGCAAGTCCTCCAGGCCGATATTGCAGTTCGTCCGCGCGCCATGCGTTCTATTCCCCGGAACGTGCGGTTCGTCGCCCGGATCTGCACATCCGAACGCCCTTTGCTAATTTTGAATTGACCCCGCACCTTTTCCTCGACGGGGCCCGCAGGCAAACCAATCGGAGAAGATGATGAAAAAGCTGATGATGCTAAGTGCCGTGGCAGCACTGATGTTGGGCGGCAGCGCTTTCGCTGCCGGTGTTGACGATGCAACCGTGAAGATCCAGGCGCCGCACGGTAGCGTCAAGCTGCGCGTGGGCGGCTTCGACGACTTCGCGAACCGTTATGCGCTGAGTAATGGCAATACCATCAAGTTCACGCAGTCGGGCGGCCATTACTGGGCACGCCTGAAACTGGAAGACCGGGTCGAGCTGTTCCCGATTGCCACCAATACCTTCGTGACGGCCGCCGGCACCCGCGTCGAATTCCGCGATCGCGGCGAAGAAGTGGTGATCGAGAACTACGAACGCCTGCCGATGTCGGTCGCGATGAAGGAAACCAATGTGCGCGTGGTAGCTGCGCGCTAAGCCAGACAATGCAGCGGCCGTGGCGCATCAAAGCGGTGCGCCACGACGCTTTATTTGAAGGAGCGACACCATGAAAACCCTGGCAGCGAGTGCTGCCGCACTCGCCTTGTTGTGCAGCGCTTCCGCCCTGGCGGGAGACGAACTGACGGTGCGCGTTCCTGCGCCCAGCAGCTATACCATGCATCATCGCGAATTCCGCGATTACGCCTATACCTATGACCTGAGCAACGGCCAGACCATCCGCTTCACCGAATACCGCAAGCAGTTCTTTGCCCAGCTGGGCGATGAGCCGCGGACCGAAATGTTCCCGCTCGCGCCGGGCGCCCTGGTCACCGCGGCCGGGACGCGCATTGATTTCAACAACGACGGTTCGGAGGTCACCATCCGCAATTTCGAAAAACTGTCGCTGACTGCCGCCCCGGGCGGCCGCAACATCACGGTGGTCGCTTCGCGCTGACGCAGCTTACGCCGCCTGCTGCAGGGGCGCCCGATCGAGGCGCTCTTCCAGCAGGGCGAAGATGGCATCCTTCGACAGCACATAGCGCTCCATCAGGTCGTCCTTGATGGACTCCATCACCGCGCGGTAGTCGCGCATGGCGGCCAGCGTGGTGCTGTACAGCTCGTCCGCCTTGGCTTCCACCTGCAGCAGGGTGTGTTCATCGCCGGTCTCGCCGCGCAGCTGGCTGTAATCGAGCTTGGAGCGCGAATACATCGACAGGCGGTTGACCATCATGTTGAGCATCTTGGTGGCTTTCTCGATATCGTTCTGGCTGCCCACCGAAATGCCGCGCGCGCCGTAGAACAGCTCTTCCGCCGCCACGCCGCCGTACAGCTGCATGACGTCGCGTTCCATCTCTTCCAGGGTGCGCAGCGACATGTCGTCGCCGGCGCTCAGCACATAGCCCAGCGCATTCATCTTCGACACCGCTTCGGTGGAAATCTTCAGCAGGTGCGACTTTTCCTTGACCTCGGCCAGCGGCATGCCGGCGCGCAGGTAAGGGTCGATCTGCATGAAGAAGTGGCCCAGCTCGTGCAGGGCGATGCGCTCGCGCTGGCGCGTTTTCTCGGCCGTGGTGGCGCGGTCGGTCAGGCCGATGGTGGCGCGCTCGAAGGCGCGGAACATCAGGTCGGTATTGATCACGCACTTTTCCTGGATCGAAATCATGGAAGCGCGGTCGACCACGGTTTCCAGCAGGGCCGGGCTGAGGTTGGCGGTGATCTCGGCCACCTGGTCCAGGTCCATCGCGTTCCAGTCCACCAGGCCGTCCTGCTTGCGCTTCAGGAACGATTCCAGCAGGGCGCGGCGCTCGCCCTTGTTGGGCAGGCGGAAGTTGATCTTCACGGAAAAGCGGCGCAGCATGGCCTCATCCATGGCGGTCGAAGCGTCGTCGAAGTTGGAGGCGACGATCCAGATCACGCCCTGGCCCTGTTCGCTCTTCACGCCGTCGAGCAAGCCCAGCAGGGTGTTCGCGGTATCGTCTTCCCATTTCTTTTCGCCGCGGCCGCGCGGCATGAACAGCGCCTGCGCCTCGTCCAGGAAGATGATGCAGTTGCCGCGTGCGCAAGCTTTCTTGTACAGGGCATTGAGGGCTTTCGAGCCGCCGCCCACGTAGCCCGATTCCAGCGCCGAACCGGAGGCCTGGATCAGCGGGTAGCCGAGGCGCTTGGCCAGGTAGCCGGCCAGCTTGGTCTTGCCGGTGCCGGCCGGGCCGGTCAGCATCACGTTGAACGGCTTGTCGATATTGTGCTGCTTGTAGACTTCGCGGTTGCGGATCATGTCTTCCAGGTGCAGCACTTCCTGCTTGATGTCTTCCATGCCGATCAGGTCGTCCATCGACCCCTTGAGCTGGTCGGGCGTGAACACCGACGCGTTCATGCCCATGCCCGGCACGCCCCACTTCAGCACGAACAGCACCAGGCCCACCACGAAGATGTCGAAGGCGTGGCGTTTCAGGAAAGCTTGCACGCTGGCCCACTGGCCGCCGTCGTCCAGCAGCACGCCCTTGTGGGCGGCCAGGAAGTCTTCCTTGGCGATGGCGTAGGGGATGTTGTTGCGCAGCAGGACTTCGCGCTCCAGGCTCTGGTGCGAGGTGCTGGGCACCACCACCACGTGCAGGGTGGCGTCGTCCTTGAACTTGTAGACGTAGCGCGGGGAATCGGCCAGCGGGCGCGCGATCAGCAGGTAGTCGAGCTTGTCGCGCTGGGCCACCAGGGCCGTGATTTCACCGATATTCTGCGAGCGCACCACCGGCGCGGCATCCTGCGCCACGTCGCCGCGCAGCAGCGCAAAGGCGAGGGCGGCGGTCACCAGCAGCACCAGGGTGATGCGTACCAGGGGATTCTTGAGGGCGAGTTGGAGCTTGTAGATATTGAACATAGGCCAGTCAAACGCAAGGTTTTGTGGTGGGCCTATGGCCGGCGGCTGATGCCTCGGCTGGCCCCGTTGTCAGAAATGCCTTACGGCAACTTTCCGCATATGGTGACTATAGCGCGTAAACCAAGTTAGCGTCCGCTACGCACTAAAAAAACTTTCGTTGCGCAACAGTAAGATTTGGCAAGCTATTTGCTGCTTTCCCACTGCTCGTATTTCTTTTCCAATCTTGTGAAGGTGCCATCCTTGCGCATGCTGGCCAAGGCGGCATTCATGCGCTCGACCATGGCATCCGGCACGCTCGGGTTGCAGGCCAGGTAGACCTTCACATGGTGGAAGGTCAGCACCGGCACCAGCGCCTGCGGCGGGGCAAACTGGGCCAGCGCGCTGAGGTCCTTGTTGCGCACGCCCACCGCCCACAGGTCGATGCGGTCGAGCAGCAGCTTCTTCGGGTTGGAAGCATCGGCCGGGGCGCCGTCGACGTCAAAGCCGCGGGCGCGCAGGAATTCGTCGCGCGCATCGCCGTTGTAGGTGCCGATGCGCAGCTTGCGCGCATCGTCCAGGCTGTGCACATGGTATTGGCGGCCGGCGCGCCCCATCAGCACCCATTCCGCTTCGTCGGTGGGGCCGACCCATTTGAACTGCTTTTCCCGTTCCGGCGTGCGCGAGGTGGAATACACGCAGGTGTAGGGATCGCGCTGCGCCATGGTGAAGGCGCGCTTCCAGGGCAGTAAGTCGATGCTGTAGGCGTAGCCGGCGCGCGCCAGCATTTCGCGGATCTTCTCGCTTTCGCGGCCGACTACCTGGTCGCCCACGCGCATGCTGGCCGGCGGCGAATGCTCGGCGGTGATGACCAGGGGCGGGGCTGCCAGCGCTGCGGCAGTTCCCATCAATATTGCCAGAATCGCTAGCCCTGATCCCATGCCTACCTCTTTGCTATCCTCAGCCACAGGATAGCAGGCAGGCGGGCCGGCGGACAATCAGTTGGCGTGTGGCGTGCGGCGCTGGAACAGGCGGAAACGCTCGCTGCGGTCCGAGGCGCGGCGCCCTTCCCATAGCTGTTGCCACTCAGGGCCTGGCTGTTGCTGGTAGGCACGGGATTTGATGCTATCTTGCAACAGCATGACCGTGCAGGGGCGCTGCTCCACGCCATTGAACGGCATCGTGCCGAAGAAGGCGAAGGAGGCGCGCTGGGCCGGCGTGACATTGCTCTGCACGCAATCGGTGCCGGGTGGCAGGGCGGCCGCCGCTTCCCGCGCCACCGAGGCGTAGCTCTTGCTGTAGTTCACATGCGGCAGGAACAGGGTCATCAGGAGGATCCAGATCAGGATCAGGCCGCCGGACGACAGCACCACCGCGCGCCACAGCACGGCCGGGCGGCGCGACAGGCGCCAGTGCACCAGCACGAACCAGCCGGCGGTGGCGCACAGGCCCACCAGCAGCGACAGCCAGCTCACCTCCGGCGTGAAGCCCGGCAGCAGCTTGAGCACATTGTGCGCCGGCTTGGCCGGCCAGCCGGTCAGCTGGGCGTAATAGAAAATCCACAGCACGGCGGCGCACAGGGTCAGCACCATCACGCTGAACCAGTCGATGGCATTGATGGCGCCGCGCTTCATGGTCAGCAGGCCGAAGGCGGCCATGATGGCCAGCGGCGGCAGCAGCATCAGCAGGTGGCCTTGCTCGGGCGCCGGGTTGACCAGCACCAGCAGCGTGGCCACGGTGACGAAGGTGGTCGGCACCACGATGTGCAGCAGGTTGCTCTGGCGGCGCCAGGCCCACACGGCCCAGGCGGCAAAGGGCCAGGCCGGCCAGAAGAACCAGACGCCGACGCGGAAGAAGGTGCGCAAGCCTTCGAAGCCGCCCAC
>CAMLSG010000252.1 GCA_946482635.1 uncultured Duganella sp. | reverse complement strand
GCGGGCAGCCTTTCGCTGCGCAGCCGATAGACTTCCTGTTCGCCCTTGCCGTGGCGGCGTGCGTCGCGCACCGCGGCTTCAACGCTTGCGACGGCGGCCTTGGTGCTGGACGTCGGGACGGCGCTGCGTGGCGTTGCCTGCGCGGGCTGGGCGGCCGCAACGGATGCCGCCTTGCCGGCACTGGCTCCTTGCGTTGCGGCGGCCGGCGGCGCCGGCGGCGCCGGCGGCAAAGCCGAAGGAGCGGGCGAGGGCGCTGGTGCGCCGGTCCGCCACAGCGCTGCCGCCAGGACGACCGATGCAATGGCTATCGTGGCGCGCATCATTACAGCCCGCCGATGATGCCGAGCAGGTTGTCGTAGATCGGATAGACCGCCCATGACGGCGCATCCCACCCGATCACGTCAAAGTGGTCGTACTGGTCGTAGTAGCCGATATAGTTCCAGCTGCCCTTGACCGGCGCGCCGTCGAAGTTGCGCTGCGGCTGGCCGGAAGGCCCGCGCATCGAGACCGTGTTCACCACGCCGTCGTTCGGGTACCACTCGGGTGAGCGATAGGACCCCATGCCATGCTGCAGGATCGACGGTACCACCCATTCGCCGGCCGTGTTCTTCAGGAAGAAGATCATGTCGTTGCGGGCGTACTGGTAATCGCTGCTCTGGAACGGCGCAATCACGCGGTCGGTGTTGTTGCAGCACCAGTGCCCCTGTTCCGTGGCGCGCGAACCGATTGAAAAATAGTAGACGTTGGGCGATGTTTTTACCCAGCCGTTCAACTGGCTGGCGCCGTCCGGCGCCAGGTCCCACTGCGCGGCGTCGTGGTTGGACAGCTGCCAGAACGGTGCGCCGCGCGTGCGGTCGATGAAGTCGCCGATCGACTCGGCAGGCCCTTGCGCCAGGCCGTATTGCTCGAGCCGGAACTTGTAGCCGCTGCCGCCGGAGCCGCCCAGGCCCGCCACTTCGACGATGCTGCCCGCCAGTTCGGAAACCTTCGGCACGAATTCAACCACCACATCGCGCAGCGTGGTGCCGTTGTGGGGCGAGGAGATCGATGTTGCGCTCTTGACCCAGCCCACTTTGCCGCCCGCGTACAGGGCGCCGCTGCCTTCCGTGCCGGCGCCGTTCGGCGCGCCGTTTTCCAGCAACTGGATCAGGGTGCGGATGGTCTGGCCGCCCTGGCTGTGCGACACGAAATGCACCGGGTGCTGGGCATCCCATTGCGGATACAGGGCAAGCGGGTAATTGTTCGGGTTGTTGGCCGGGTCGGCGGCCCAGCATTTGCCGGCCGGTTTCTGGATGTGGCCAGCGGCTGCATTATCCGCCGTATGGCGCGCGCCATAGTCGGCGCAGCCGCCCTTGATCTGGTAATACAGTTCGACCGCACGATCCCAGTTCGAACTGACCGGGCCTACGCCGGCAGTGAACACCGCCCGCTGCGAACCGCGCATGTGGGCGGCGATGTCGTTGAAGCCGCCCCAGTACTTGAAGCCGGTGGCCGCAAAGGTCTCCGGACCAAAGCCCAGGAAGCCGTGTACCAGCACGACCGGGTCGTTATTGGCGGCGTGGGCGGAGGAGGCGGCCAGGCAGGCAGCGAGGGTGAGGCTGGAAAGCACTTTCATGCGGTTGTCTCCGGTGGTTTTTTGTGTAATTCATTTCACCACGGGGAGATTGCGCACGGTTGCCGCACGACCGTGCCTGCGGAGCCAATCGCAATGCACGGCGAGCCAGCGGGCCCGCTTAATCGAGTTTCGAAAGGATTGCCATCAGCTTGTCGTACATCTTCAGCGCGGCTGAAGGCTTGCCGTCCCAGCCGATCACGTCGAAGTGATCCATGCCCTGCATGGTTTCGATGTGGTTCCACACGCCTTTGACCGGCTGGCCGGCCAGCGCCTCGATCCTGCTGCCTTCCGGGCCGGCCATGCTGATGGTGTTGACCACGCCGTCGTTGGCGAACCAGCGCTGGTCGGTGGGCACGCGGCCGGGGGCGGTTTGCTGGAACGATCCCATGCCGTGCTGGCCAAAGGACGGCACCACCCATTCGCCAGCCATGCCCTGCAGGAAGAAGATCATGTCGGGGCGGGGATACTGGAAATCCTTGCCGAGCAGGTTGAGCGACTCGGTCGCTTGCGCGCTGATCGAGAAGTAATAAACGTCAGGCGAAGTCTTCACCCAGCTGTTCAATTCGCTGGCGCCATCGGGCGACAGCTCCCATTGCGCCGAATCGTGGTTGTCCAGGCCCCAAAACGGGTGGCCGCGCGTGCGCGCGAAAAAGTCGTCGATCGACTCCGCCGCGCTGGCCTTCATGTTGAACTGCTCAAGACGGAACCTGAAGCCGGCGCCATTGGAACCGCCGGCGCCCATGGCCTGCACGGCCAGCCCGGCCAGCGTCGACGCATCGGGCAGCCAGCCGATCACGATATCGCGCAGCGTGGTGCCGTTATGTGGCGTGGCGATGGAGGTGACGCTGGTCACCCAGCCGCGTGCGCTGCCGTTGCCGACGGTGCCCTGGTCCATCAACTGGATCAGGGTGCGGATGGTCTGGCCGCCCTGGCTATGCCCGACCAGGTGGATCGGGTGCGCGGCGTCCCACTGCGGATACAGTGCCAGCGGATATTTTTCTGGATTGTCGGAGGGATCTGCCGCCCAGCATTTGCCGGCAGGCTTCCGGATATGGCCGGCGGCGGCATGCTGCGCCGTGTGGCCTGCGCCATAGTCGGCGCAACCGCCCTTGATCTGGTAATACAGTTCGATGGCGCGGTCCCAGTTCGAACTGACCGGCCCGACGCCGGCGGTGAACACTTCACGGCCGCTGGCCGCCTTGATGTGCTGTGCGATATCGTTAAAGCCGCCCCAGTAGCGGAAAGAGCTGCCCAGCGTGGTGTTGTCGAAGCCGAGGAAGCCGTGTACCAGCACCACGGGAGGCTTGCTGTCGGCGGCGTGCGCGCCGCCGACTGTCAGCCAGGCTGCGAGGATGAACCTCGATATGAACTTCATCCTGCGCAGGGCGGGCTTACATGCGAGCTTTGATCAGCTTGCCCAGCACTTCGATGCCGGCGCGGATGCGATCCGGCGGCACGGTCACGAAGGACAGGCGCAGGGTGTTGGTGGCTGGCTCGTTGGCGTAGAACGGTGCGCCAGGCACGAAGGCGATCTTGTTCTTGATCGCTTCGTCCAGCAGTTCCATGGCGTTGATGTGCTGTGGCAGCTCGACCCAGATGAACATGCCGCCGTCCGGCTTGGTCCAGGTGGCTTCTTTCGGGAAGTGCTGGTCCATCGCGTCCAGCATGGCCTTGCACTGGTTGCCGTACAGTTCGCGGATGGTCGGGATGTGCTTGTCCAGGAAGCCGTCCTTCACCACTTCGTGCACCACCATCTGGGTCAGTTGCGCGGTGTGCAGGTCGGCGGCTTGCTTGGCCAGTTCCAGGCGGCGCACCATCGGCAGCGGAGCCACGACGTAGCCCAGGCGGATGCCCGGGGTCAGCACCTTGGAGAAGGAACCCATGTAGATCACGCCTTCCGGATTCATGGCGACCATCTTCGGGCTAGGCTGGCCGGTATAGGACAGCGCGCCATATGGATCGTCTTCGATCAGCGGCAGGTTCAGGCGGGCGCAGGTCTCCACCAGTTCCTGGCGGCGCGCCACGGACAGCGAACGGCCGGTCGGGTTCTGGAAGTTCGGCAGCGCGTACAGCAGGCGCGCGCCTTCGGCGATGGCGTCCAGCGACGATGGCACCAGGCCATGTTCGTCGGTGGCGACGGAATGGAATTCAGGACGGTACACCGAGAACGCCTGCAGCGCGCCCAGGTAGGACGGGGTCTCGACCAGCACCTTGCTGCCTTCGTCGATCAGCACCTTGCCGATCAGGTCCAGCGCCTGCTGCGAACCGGACACCATCAGCACCTGTTCCGGAGCGATCTTGGCGCCGTTCTGGGACAGCGAATCGGCGATCCACTGGCGCAGCGGCATGTAGCCGTCGGTCGGGCCGTATTGCAGGGCGACTTTGCCGTTGGTCGACAGCACTTTGTCGAACGCTGCCTGCATGATCTCCACCGGGAAGGTGGCTGGCGAAGGCAGGCCGCCGGCGAAGGAGGTGATTTCAGGCTGCTGGGTGACCTTCAGGATCTCACGGATGAAGGAAGCCTGCATGCCTTTGGCGCGCTCGGAGAAGTTCCACTGCAATGGGTTTTGGTTTTCGATTTTCATAGTAAGTCTCGTATCAGGCGATTTCGGCAATCAGTTCAATTTCAACGCAGGAGCCCAGCGGGATCTGCGCCACGCCAAAGGCGGAGCGGGCGTGCTTGCCGGCGTCGCCGAACACTTCGCCCAGCAGCTCGGAGCAGCCGTTGGTGACCAGGTGCTGTTCGGTGAAATCAGGAGTGGAATTGACCAGGCTCATGACCTTGACGATGCGCTTGACGCGGGTCAGGTCGCCGCCGCAGGCCGCCTGCAGGGTGCCGATCAGGTCGATGGCGATGGAACGTGCTGCCTGTTTGCCTTCTTCGGTCGAGATATTCTTGCCCAGTTGGCCGACCCATGGCGCGCCGTCTTTCTTGGCGATGTGGCCGGAAATGAATACCAGGTTGCCGGTTTGTACGTACATGACGTAGGCGGCCGCTGGGGTAGCTGGGGATGCCAGCGTGATATCGAGCGACTTCAGTTTTTCGTAGACAGACATGTGATTTCCAAGAAAAAAGGTTCCGTGAATACGCTATTGTACTCTGCACGTTGCCGAATTCGTCACGGTCAACGGGCCACTTTCATGCGTTTTCCTGCGCCGACAACGGCAATTACGGCAAAAGTGAACAGAATATGCTCAATTTGCAAAGTTTCGTTCAGGACCACGGCAGCGGCGACCAACGATAATCCGGGCTGCGCCAACTGCACCTGGCCGACCCTTGCCACGCCGCCCAGCGCCATGCCCCGGTACCAGAAAAAGAAGCCGATGAACATGGAAAACACGGAGACGTAGCTGAAGCCCAGCCAGGCGCTGGCTGGTGCGGCAGCAATGCTGGTCCAGTCGCGCCATAGCAGCCAGATGGTGGCCGGCGCGGCCAGCGGCAGGGACAGCACGAGCGCCCAGCCGATTACCTGTTCGCCGCCCATGGTTTGCGACAGGCGGCCGCCTTCGGCATAGCCCATGGCAGCCAGTCCCACAGCGGCGAAGACCGCTAGGTCGGCCGCATGCAGGCCGCCGCCCGACTGGCGTAGCGCAAAGCCGACTACCAGGGCGCTGCCTGCGGCGGCCATGCACCAGAAACCGGGGGACGGGCGTTCGTGGCCGCGCAAGGCCGCGAACAGGGCGGTTGCCAGCGGCAGGATCCCGACCAGCACCGCGCCGTGCGAGGCGGGCAGGGTGCGCATGGCGAGTGACGTCAGCAGCGGGAAGCCGATCACGCAGCCGACGGAAACCGCCAGCAGGGTGGGCAACTGGGCGCGCGCCGGCAGCGGGGCGCGTTTCCAGCGTAGCCAGCACAGGGCCAGTACAGCTGCTGCAACGGCACGGCCCATGGCCACGAAGATTGGGTCGAGGCCGGCTACCGCCAGGCGGGTGAAGGGCAGCGTCAGGCTGAAGATGGCGACGCCGATGAAGCCTAGCAGCATGCCTTGGGTTTCGCCGGCCAAAACCGGCAGTTCGGTGTCTGGCCCACGGGGCCTGACACCCGCCCGCAGCCGCCGCGTCATCGGTGCCTGACCCTGCGGGTCAGGCACCGGGTTACCGGTTTGGCGGTCAAGCTCCCACGAAGGCCCATCATGCGAATACGGCGTCATGGCAACACCTCTGACAACACCCGCATGATCTTCTCCGCATCGACATTGGCCCCGGTCAGCGGCAGCCCCACCTTGCACCCCGCCACGCGCGGATCGTGCTTGAGGCGCAAAGCCGCCGCCAGCGCCGCCGCGCCCGCGCCTTCGGCCAGGTTATGCGTCGCCCGGTAATACAGCCGGATCGCACGCGCCACTTCTTCATCGCTGACTGTGACCACATCGTCTGCATACTTCTGCACGACCGCCAGCGAACCGGCGTGCGGGCGGCGGCAAGCCATGCCATCGGCCAATTCGGTCGTCGACGGCGCTTCCTGCAACTGGCCGCTGCGGAAAGAATCGAGATAGGCAGTGGCATGCCCGGAGACGACCCCAATCACGCGGGTGCGCAGGCCCAGCGCTTCCCGCGCTGCGATGGCCGCACAAAATCCCGATCCTTGCCCGATCGGCACGAACACCGTATCGAGCGCGGGCTGCGCATGGAAAAGCTCCATCCAGTAGCTGGCCACGCCTGCCACGCCATCGGGGTGGCAGGAAGGAATCATGTGCAGGCCTTCGCGTCGCGCCAGTGCCTGTGCATACTCATGGCTCGCCTGGAAATCATCGCCATGTTCAATCAACTCCCCACCCAGCGCACGCACGGCGGCGTTCTTTTCCACGCTGTTCCCTTGCGGGACGACGATGACGGCACGCAGTCCATGGCGACGGGCGGCAAATGCCACGGACTGCCCATGGTTGCCGCGCGTTGCGGCGATCACACCGGATAACCCGGTCTCGCGCCGCGCCAGCTGGTGCATGTATGTCAGCCCGCCGCGTACCTTGAAGGCGCCAATTGGCGTGTGGTTTTCATGCTTGACCCAAGTCTCGGTGCCCAGCGCCTCGTTGAGCAGCGGCCAGGAGAACTGCGGCGTGGCAGGCATGGCGCCATAAACGATGGTGGCGGCGGCGTCGAGTTCGGCACGGGTAGGCAGCAGGTTCATGGCGCAGGCTCCT